>JBGSOI010000013.1:0-44082 GCA_041739215.1 Akkermansiaceae bacterium | reverse complement strand
AGATCAGCTGCGCGTAATCCAGCAGTCCTTGTTTCCCGCCCTCGCGGCCGAAGCCGGATTCCTTGTAGCCGCCGAAGGGGGAGGTGGGGTCGAATTTGTTGAAGGTGTTCGCCCAGACGACACCGGCTTTGAGCTCAGTGGACATTTTCAAGATGCGCGAGCCCTTGTCGGTCCAGACTCCCGCACTGAGGCCGTAGTGGGTGTTGTTGGCTTTTTCCACAGCTTCTTCCGGCGTGCGGAAAGTGAGGATGGAAAGCACCGGGCCGAAGATTTCCTCGCGGGCGACGCGGTGGCTTTGCGAGACGTTGGAAAACAGGGTGGGCGGGAAGTAGAATCCCTTTTTCGGCAGGGTGCAGGCGGGCTGGTGGATTTCCGCGCCGTCGGCGATGCCGGAGGCGACGAGTTCGGTGATGCGGTCGAGCTGGGCCTTCGAGTTGATGGCGCCGATGTCGGTGTTCTTGTCGAGTGGATCACCGGTGCGGAGGGTCCGCAGGCGGACCTTGAGTTTTGCCAGGATTTTGTCGGCGATGGATTCCTGGACGAGCAGCCGCGATCCGGCGCAGCAGACGTGACCTTGATTGAAGAAGATCCCGTTGATGATGCCTTCGACGGCTTGGTCGAGCGGGGCGTCTTCAAAAACGATGTTGGCCGCCTTGCCGCCCAGTTCGAGGGTGAGACGTTTGCCGGTGCCGGCGAGGGCGCGCTGGATGGCTTTCCCGACAGCGGTGGAGCCGGTGAAGGCGATCTTCGCAGCCAGCGGATGGTTGACAACTGCGGCCCCGGCATCACCCGCGCCGGTGACGAAATTGACGACTCCCGGCGGCAGCCCGGCGTCCTGGAGGATGGAGGCGAACTTGAGCGCGGTGATGGAGGTGGTTTCCGCCGGCTTGAGCACCACGGTGTTGCCGGTGGCGAGCGCCGGGGCGATTTTCCACGCGAGCATGAGCAGCGGGAAATTCCATGGGATGACCTGGCCGATGACGCCTAACGGAGCAAGCGTGCGGCCCGGCGTGACGAAGCCGAGCTTGTCCGCCCAACCGGCGTGATAGAAAAAATGCGCGGCGGCCATCGGCACATCGAAATCGCGGGACTCCTTGATCGGCTTGCCGCCGTCGAGCGTCTCGGCGACGGCGAACTCACGGGCGCGGTCCTGAAGCAGGCGTGCGATGCGGAACAGGTATTTCGCGCGCTCGGTGCCGGGAAGTTTGCTCCAGCTCTTGAACGCGGTGGCGGCTGCCTGATAGGCGGCATCGACATCGGCGGCTCCGGCGAGGGCGATTTCGGATAGCTTCTCCTCGTTGCGCGGGCTGATGGAGTCGAAATATTTCCTGGTCTTGGGCGCGACGAACTTGCCGTTGATGAACAGGCCGTAACGCTCGTCGATGAACGCCTTGGCGGTTTCCGGCGCTGGATCGTATTCCCAGAGATCGCCGAAAAGCAGTTCGCGGGCGGCGGGGCGGGTGGATTTCCTGGCGGGCATGGAAGTATAGGTCGTATGGGTCTTATAGGACCTATTTCAGTAGGCGGAGGAGGATTCGCTGAAGGTGTAGGGTGCCTGATAGGCTCCGGTTTTCTCCTTCACCAGTTGGCGGATGAGATCGTTGAGAAGGGCGGAGGCACCGAAACGGTAACGGCTGTTAGTGAGCCAGGCGTCACCGAGGGTTTCCTTCACGGCGACGAGGAAATGAAGCGCCTGTTTAGCGGTGCGGATGCCTCCGGCGGGCTTCATCGAGATCTCGATGCCTGTCTCGAAATAGTGGTCGCGGATGGCTTCGAGCATGACCTGGTTGTTGCCGAGCGTGGCGTTAAGGTTGGTCTTTCCGGTGGAAGTTTTGATGAAATCGCCAGGGCGCAAGACGCGCATTGCCAGAAACGAAGCGGCGCGGATGTTGTCGTAGGTTTCGAGCTCGCTGGTTTCCAGGATGACCTTGAGGGTGCATTCCCGGCAGGCCTCTAACACGGCGGCGATCTCGTCTTGGACGAGCTGGAGTTCTCCTGCCAGGAAAGCGCCGCGGTTGATGACCATGTCGATTTCGTCGGCCCCGTCCGCGACGGCGGCGCGGACTTCGGCGAGGCGGGTTTTGAGCGGGGCCTGGCCGGATGGAAATGCCGTGGCCACGGACGCGATTTTCACCGGGGTGCCTTTGACGTATTTCGCGGCGTGCCTCACCATCGCCGGATAGACGCAAACGGCCGCGGTAGGCGGGATGTCGGTGTCGTCGTGCGGATGAAGGGCTTTCTGGCAGAGCGATGCGACCTTGCCGGGCGTGTCCTTGCCCTCCAGCGTGGTTAGATCCACCATGGTGGTTGCCAGTTTCAGGCCGAATACCTTGGCGTTTTTCTTGATGCTGCGGGTGCCGTATTTGGTGACCCGTTCGTCGATTCCGACTTGATCGACTGTTCCGACATCGTCCAGGAGCTGCCGTAAGGCTGGGTGATTCCGGGTGGCCATTGGCCGTAGGCTCATGCGGATGCAATGAACTGCCAAGGTTCAAGTTGGGCCCGGCGGAAAAAATTCCTTTCCGAAGAAACGGGGATCGTGCATTCAGGTGATGTCACATCGACCCTCTCATCGCCATGTTCAAAGAATTCAAAGAGTTTGCACTTAAAGGAAACCTGATCGACATGGCCGTGGCCTTCGTCATGGGGGCCGCGTTCACCAAGCTGTCGGCCGCCTTCATCGAGGGTCTGGTCATGCCGTTGATCGGAAGAATTTCAGGTGGCATGGATTACACCAACAAGTTCATCGGCCTCTCCGAACAGGTAACTGCCACCAATCTGGCTGACGCCAAGAAGCAGGGGGCCGTGATCGCCTACGGGGATTTCATCACGGTCGCGATCAACTTCGTCATCGTCGCCTTCGTGATGTTTCTCGTCGTGAAGGCGATCAACAAGGCCAAGGCACTTGCCATCAAACAGGAAGCAGCCGCACCAACTCCACCTGCGGAACCGACGGCTGAGGAAAGGCTTCTGATCGAGATCCGCGACCTGCTCAAACAGAAAGCCTCATCCTGATCGGAACCGCCGTACCGGATCTGGCTGGACTCGAGTCACGATCAGGGATTCGTCTGCTTTTCCTCTCGTCAGAGTCGCTTGCAACGCATAGGTTTGCGGCGGAAAATAATTCAGAGGGTGTGCGAGTTGGCACACGCCATGCTTTTTCCTCATTACCAATCCGCCGAACTATGAAAAAAATCGAAGCGATCATAAAACCATTCAAGCTTGAAGAAGTTAAGGAGGCCCTCGCCGAGGTGGGTGTGCAAGGAATGACAGTCACCGAAGTCAAAGGCTTCGGTCGCCAGAAAGGTCATACTGAAATCTATCGGGGGTCTGAATACACCGTGGACTTCCTCCCCAAAGTCAAAATCGAAATCGTTGTGGACGATGCGCAGGCTGACGGCGTGGCTGCTGCGATCGTGAAGAGTGCGAACACCGGCAAGATTGGTGATGGAAAAGTATTCATCTCGACGGTGGAAGAAGCGATCCGCATCCGCACGGGTGAGACCGGTTCGTCCGCTGTGGCTGTGAACTGATTCCAATCTCCCCCACAATTTCAAAATCAACCGACCAATGGCTTCCTCACGGGGCCATTGGTTTTTTTGTGGTTGTCAGCCGCTGATGAAATCCATTGCCTGCGCCATGCCGAATTGGAAATCGCCGGTGGGGCGGGTGCGTCTGATAGGAATGTTCGAAGGTGTTTCATTCCTGCTGCTGATGGGCATCGCCATGCCGCTCAAATACCTGGCGGGTTTGCCGGAAGCAGTGAAATGGACCGGCTGGATTCACGGGATCCTATTCATCTGTTATTGCCTGGCGATTTTCGCGGCGTTGGTGGGCGGGCGGATTTCGTTCTGGAAATCCGTGCTCGCCTTCGTGGCCTCGCTGATTCCGTTCGGTCCGTTTTTTATCGACCGCACATTGGCCGGAGACGAAGCGCTCGAGGCCGAGCCCGGCTGAGGAGTCACCGGCGGGAGCATTGCCAATCTCGGAACGCGGCCCCGAGAAAATGCAGGACTTCGCCGGGCAGCAGCGATTCTTCGGATAGATACCGCTCATGCAGGGCGACCTCGGTACTCCGTCCGCACAGCCACGCGCCGAGTGACGCCGCGTCCATGGGTGTATCGCCGATTGCCAGACGGGCACCGATGACACCTGCCAGTAAATCGCCCTGACCGCCTGTCGCCATGGCGGGGGAGCCTGTCGAGTTGCACCGGAGCGGTTCTCCCTGGCGGGTCACGAGGGTGCGGCTGCCTTTCAACAGAAGGGTGGCCGGGACGCGGTCCGTAAATCGGCGCGCGGCTTCTTCCCGGGACAAGTCCCGGAGATCCGGAGCCAGCCTGGCGAATTCGCCCGGATGCGGGGTGAGGAGATGATTGTCGGTTAGGATTCTCATTGCTCCCCGGCTGGCGATTAAATTCAGGGCATCCGCGTCGACCACCGTAGGGACTGGGGAGTTTGAAATCACGTCCAGCACTCCATCCGCCATTGCGTCATCCATTTCGCCCAGACCACATCCGATGACGAGCGCATCTGATCGAAATCCCAGCACTTCACGCGGGTCATGGTAGCCTCTGACGATGACCTCAGGCGGACACTTGGCCGAGATCACGGCCTGCGCCGAATCCGGAACGAAGAGCGTGATCAACCCGGCACCGCCGCGGAGGGCTCCGGTGGCCGCGAGGACCGCGGCTCCGGTGTAGGATTCCGAGCCTGCCAAAACCGCGACCCGCCCGGCCATGCCCTTGTGGAAATCAAACGGGCGGGGGCTTTTCCCGAATTCGAGAGATTGCGGCGCGATGAGTTGGCGGTCGCTGGTGTTGGTGGCCGTGAGAGGCTCGACGGGAACCAAGGCGAGCGCCCCGGTCGCAGCTGCGGCGTGGCCGCTCAAGAGT
The DNA here is from genome assembly GCA_041739215.1 of Akkermansiaceae bacterium. GTDB lineage: Bacteria > Verrucomicrobiota > Verrucomicrobiia > Verrucomicrobiales > Akkermansiaceae > Luteolibacter. Next base: position 39,190 of record JBGSOI010000013.1, on the reverse strand, counting down.
CCGCGCTTGGCATTGCCGATCATGAAGGTAACGTCCGCAACGACCGTGCCGGGAGAAGTCAGACCAGAGTCCGCATTAATTCCAGACGGCAGGTCCACCGCCGCTACCCGGGCTCCCGCTTGCTGTCTCAGAGAGTTTATTTCCCGCGCCATTCCAAGCAGTGGCTCGCGCATGGCACCTTTCGAACCGCTGCCAAGGAGACCGTCAAGCAAGACCAATGGTCCCTCAATGTCCCTCCACGGTAGGGGGCGGTCCAGCGGAATCCTCATTCCCAGCTCATCCCATTTTTTCTGCGTCAGCGGCGCACACCCAGACATGGGAAACGCGTGGCGGGTCGCGACTTTCCAGCCAAACTGATCGCGGAGAATCCGCAGAGCCACCAACGTATCACCCGCATTGTGGCCTTTTCCCAAATAGCCGACAACCGTGCCGGGATGCGGGAAATAGCGACCGATGGCGCGACCGAGCCGTTCACCCGCCAGATTCAGAAGTTGCTCTTCGGTCCAGCCATTTGCCAAGGCTGCGGCCTCGATTCCAAAAGTTTCCGTGATCGTGACTGCGCCCATGGGCGGAGATTACTCAGTCTCTTTGCGAACCTGCATTCAAATTCCTCATTCGCGCCGATAACGCTGGATGCCATCGACGATTCCTTGGGCGATCGACTCACGGAACCACGCGGATTTCATGCGATTCCGTTCCGTGGCATTGCTGACGAAGCCGCCTTCGACCAGGATCGCGGGGTTCGTCGAGTTACGGATCACGTAAAAGCGGGCATATTTGGCACTGCGGTCCACGGTCCGCGTTCGCCGGATCAAGCTGCTCTGGACGCACTGGGCGAGGCGTCGGCTTGCTTCGTTGGAGTAAAACGTTTCCAGGCCGCTAACGTCCTGCTTCCACGTGTAATTGTAGTGGATGCTCACGAAAATTGAATTCCGGTAGCGGTTGGCGGTGCTGACCCGCTGGGGCAGGGAGATGAAATAGTCGCTGCGGCGTGTCATGACCGTTTGGTAGCCCATGGCCTTGAGTTTGCTTTCCAGCCGAAAGGCTGTGTCGAGGGCGAGGTGCTTTTCGTAAACGCGGCCCCATTGGCCGCCGTTGTCGTGGCCGCCGTGTCCGGCGTCGATCACGACCGTCCGGAAGTTCGCGGCTGTTGCCGCGTTGCTGAAGGCGCAGATTGCTGCCAACGCAAGTGAGTGAATGATTGATTTCATGGAAGAAAAAAGTTAAGCCTTAGAAACAGTTAAGATATATTGATATTTTTTGAAAATTGTAAAGGCAATTCACCCGCCGGGTGGAAATAACTGGTATTCGGGCGATCAGTAGGTGATCGCCGGACGATCCGACGCCTTGCGGATCTTCGACTTGGCCTCGGCCGCGGCTTTTTGGTCGTAAGGAACGCTGTTGGCCACTTTGACGGTTCCGTCGCCGAAGGTCAGCAGCCGCGGGTCCCCCTGGGCACCACGCTGGTGGATCTGGCGCGCCACCAGTTTCCCGTCGGAATCCACCTGGCAGTGCACCCACATCGTCGGAGTTGCTAGAAACAACACATGCATCCGCTGTTGGCGATCCACCGTGACGAGCGGTTTGCGCATCATCAACACGTCGCCGAGAAGGAATGTCCGCACGTTCTGGCCGGTTCGGTTGTCGATGACCTGGGCGTAAATCTGCGATTTCTCGTCGCCGCTGAAATTGAGGAGCCGGAATTCGCGAGTCTGACCGGGGCGCCCGGGGATGCCGACTTTTTGCGTCCAATAGGCCGCTCCGGGGCTCTGGTTGAACAGCACCCGGTTGGTGGCCGAGCCTTCACCCGTGCCGCCGGGCATGTGCACCAACGCGCCGACCGAGTAATTCCCGGGTTCGCTCAACTGGAAAATCCGGGAGAGATCGACTTCCCGCGACAACGATTCCCCGGCCTTGATCGACATCTTTCCAAAAAGCGAGCGGCCTCGTGGCGTCACCGTTTCTCCGCGGTTGTCCTTGATGATGAAATCCAGCCACTGGCTGCGACCGTCGCTCACAAACGTGAGCGTCTGACCGGCGTGATTGGTGACCGTGACCACCGCGATGACCGGTTCGCCCGCGACGTATTGCTTTTTGGAAAGCCTGAGCGTGGCCGAAAGTTGGGCGCTGGCGGTGCCGGTCAGTGCGGCGATGGCGAGGGCCAGGGAAAGAATGCGTAAACTCCGAATGATAATCACTCGGGACAACTAGCCGACTCCCGGGAGGGCGTCAATCTAACGAAACTATCGGTCGAGAGCCAACCGTGCCGGCCCGGTCGCGTCGGCTTAAACTTCGCCGTCAGGGTAGAGCTGGTGGAACTTGATCGCCTCCACCGCGATCGCCGCAGCCGTGCCGAAAATCGTTTCGACGGTCGCGGTCCGCGGTACCTGCGCGGCCGGGCGGGATAGTCCGAGAATGAGCTGACCGTAGTTTTGCGCTCCCGCGACGTGTTGGAGCAGTTTGAGCGAAATGTGTGCGGCGTCCAAATTCGGAAACACCAGCACGTCCGCCGTCGGGCGGGCTTCTGCTCCCGGCATCTTCGTTTCGGCTGCTTCCGGGTCGAGCGCCACATCGGCCTGGAGTTCGCCCTCGATGCTGATTTCCATGAATTCCTTCAGCGCCTCAGCCTGGGCCAGCGAGGTGGCGGCGGCCATTCGAAGTGCGTCAGGGGTTGACGCGGAGCCTTTCGTCGAATGGCTGAGCATCGCCACGTAAGCTTTGCGGCCGAGGAAATGGTGAGCCAGTTTCCCGGTTTCGATGGCGATCGCCGCGAGCTCGGTGACGTCGGGATTCGGGTTCAGCCCGCAATCCGCGAGAAACAGGATGCCGCTTCCACCCACATGCTTGAGGTGGGCTCCGGTGAGCAGGGTCACGCCGAAGATTTTCGGCACGTTCGGCAGCGGTTTGATCGTGTGCAGCAAGGCCCGGAAATAAGAGGCTGGCAGTGCTTGGTTGCCGCCTACGATCGCGTCCGCCTGACCATACTGGACCATTAGCGCGCCGAAATAATGCGGGCGGGCGACGAGTTCCGCCGGATCGCCGATCTGCATCGACCGGTAGCGGGCCATGTTTTCGACCCGTTGGCAGAACAGCTTGAAGTCCGAGGCCAGAGGCGGGTCGATGACGTGGATGAACTTCATTGAAACCGAATTCGCCGCCGCGAGCGCGCGGATGCGTTCCTTGTTGCCTAGCAGGATCGGCGCGACCACCTCTTCCTCCACCAAGCGGGCGGCGGCGCGCAGCACGCGGATGTCCTCACCCTCGGTGAAAACCACCCGTTTCGGATGGCGGCGGAGTTGTTCGAGGAGGTAGCGGGTAACGGAATTGCCCGCGGTGGGCTCTGTGGGAAGTTCGGACATGGAAAGTCTGGTGCTTGCAGCGTGCGGCGACTCTAGTATGGCTTCCCGCGTTCGTTCAACCCGATTCATCCTGAAATCCGCAAGTGCCTGCTGACTATCATACCCATACACCGCTTTGTCGTCACGCCGAGGGCGAACCGGAAGCCCACATCGACGCGGCATTGCACGCCGGACTCACGGAATACGGGATTTCCGACCACGCCCCGCAGGTCCCGGAACCCTTCGACGACTGGCGGATGTCCGAGGCTGAACTGCCCGAATATTTCCAATGGATCGCGCGCGCCCGAACCCACGCAACAGGCCGGATTCCCGTCCGCGCCGGCTTGGAATGCGACTGGCTAACCGGTTGCGAGCCGTGGATCGCCAACCTCGCTGCGCGCCACGAATGGGACTATCTGATTGGCTCCGTCCACTACCTGGGCGACTGGGATTTCGACAATCCCAAATGGCTCGGCCGCTGGGCGGAAAGCGACGTGAACGCCGTCTGGACCCACTACTGGGAAACCTACGCGAAAATGGCCGACAGCGGTCTCTTCGACATTCTCGGCCATCCGGACCTGGTGAAAAAATTCGCCCATGTCCCCGCTGGCGACCTCGACCGCTTCTACGAGCCGGTCATCGACGCCATCGCCGCGTCCGGCAGCGTCATCGAACTCAACACCGCCGGCTGGCACAAACCCTGTGCCGAGGCCTACCCCGCGCCGCGCTTTCTCGAACTCGCGTGTTCCGCCGGCATCGGCCTGGTGATTTCCTCGGACGCGCACGCGCCCGGCGAGGTGGCGCGGGATTTTCCAAAAGCCATCGCGCTCGCCAAAGCGGCGGGCTACCGCGAAACCGTGCTCTTCGAGAATCGCCAGCGGCGGACCGAGATTTTGAGATAGAGGTTTGCCCCCATCGACGAGAAGCGGGACTAGGCGAACAGGAACCAATCTGGGCGCTTGATCCTCAACCACCTAGAAAGTAATCCCCGCGCCGCGTGGTTATGAGCTTCGGTCGGGGGTTAACCCACCAGCTCTCGCGGACACGGGGATTTTTCTCGGGAGAGAAATCATTCCTTGCTCTTGCGCTCTTCGTCCTCGCGCAGGGAATCTAACGAGGTCTTGGCGTCGTGGACGGTGGCGGCGTCGGTATCACCTTGGCTGCGGCGGCGGACGGCGCTCATCTCGCGGCTGAGCGCGCCTTCTGAGGATCTGTAGGATTCCTCGTTCATGCAGAAACCCGCGGTGTTAGCGGCTTGGATGCTCATCCGTCCCGCGGTGGCAATGGCGTCCTGGTTCGCTCCGAGGAACAGGAACTCCCATTGGTATTTGTCGGTCTGATGGCGGATGCGCTTGACCACATCCTCCCAGGAATAGTCCTTGGACTAGTTTTCCTCGCCGTCGGTAAGGATCGCGATGATCACCTGGTCCGGCTGATCCGCAGCCGGGGTGTTAGCGAGTTTTCTCCCGAGTTCATCAATGGTGCGGCTGATGGCGTCGAGCAAAGCCGTGCTGCCGCGCGGGACGAAGGTGCTGGTGTCGAGCTCCACCACTTCCTCGATGGGCACCGAGTGGAAGGGGAGTTCGCATGGGTCGTCGAAGAGAACGAGCGTGAACCGCGCGTGGCCGGGGACTTGTTGTTGCTCGCGGAGCAGGCGGTTGAAGCCGCTGATGGCGGGCTCGACCATCGACTGCATGGAGCCGGAGCGGTCGAGGATGAAGACGATTTCGGTGAAGGGCTTGTTTATAACCCCGTCATTCAACCAACGGGGGTGGGACAAATAGCGGGGGTGCCTAGAACAAGGTTGAAAAAATTTTTGCAGTCCGGCGGTTAGGCCGTTGCGAAAATGGAATGCCGGAATGGAGACTGCGCCACGGCGGTCTAGCGATTGCCCGGAGTTCAAGCTTCAGCTTGTCTTCGTGAAGAGCACGCTACAGCGCGAACTCAGGACAGCCACTTGGTGGCACAAGCCGAAGGGTGTTTCGGCAATTGCATTTGGCAAAGAGTCTAGGCCGGTCGGAGGTCGCACCAGCCGTTGGACCAGGTCACGGCTAGCTCGACCCGATAGAGCGTGCAGAGCCGGGCCGCGGTGAGGATGTCGCGCTTGTGGCCATCGGCGAAAACCCGGCCGTCCCGCAGCAGAATGACGCGCTCGATTTCCGGCGGGATTTCGCCGGGGTGATGGGTCACCAGGATCAAATCGCGATCTGCGGCGAGCCACGCGCGCAACATGCCGGTGAGCTGGATGGCGGCGGCGAAATCGAGCGCGGTCGAGGGTTCGTCGAGCACCAGCACTTGCGGTTGATGCACCAGCGCGCGGGCGATCAGAATCCGCCGCCGTTCGCCGGACGAGAGCGCGCCGAATTCCCGATCCGCCAGATGCGCGACGCCCATTTGTTCCATCGCGATCCGGGTGCGCTCCTTTTCCGCCAGGGAGAACCGCATGTCGCGGGTCCGGCCGTAGGCACCGCGCAACGACGACAGCACCGCGTCGCGCGTGATTTCGTGGGGCTCGAAACGGCTGACCTCTTCCGGCATCACCACGCCGATGCGGTGGCGGATTGCCTCCAACGACCAAAGCTCCTCGCCGAACAAACGGCACGTTGTCGCGGGATCCGCCTCGGGCCGGACTTCGCCGGTCAGCAGCTTGAGGAACGAACTCTTGCCCGCACCGTTGGGGCCGAGGATCGCCACGCTTTCGCCATGGATCAGGGTGAGCGAGAAATCGCGCAGGGCGAGGGTTTCGCCACGCCAGACCTTGGCGTTCCGGATCTCGAAGATTGGTGTCTCGTCGCCGGCGGCTTGTTGGGCTGTGGAAGGCATGTGGTGAGTTAGAATGGGCGGGTGTGGGTGCCAATGATTCTGCTGTTCATGATTCTGTTATCAACTCTTTGATCCCGGTCCGAAGGTTTTTTGCCGAGTGCGGGGGCTGGGCAACGTCGTGTCATCCATGTCTGGGGTCACGCGCCGAACCGGGGCTTGGCGCAGGGATGCCGGGCTTTGCCGGGGTGGCGATGAGGTGGGGCAAGGAGATTTTAGCGGGCATGCGAGCTGCCAAAAGCCTTGTCGGGTGGCAGCGATCTTGCTTCATTTTGCAAGAGTGACTCTTCCATGCTGCCAAAAGCCTGGGTCCTTCCCTTCAACTCCTCCCTCCCATGATCAATCCTCCCGTTTGCAGGTTTGTTGCCCTCTTTTCCGCGGCCATGATGATTCACGCGCAGGCGCTGGATTTATCCAGCAACTTCGACGCCTCCGCGGAGTCCTGGCGGACAAACGGCGGCAGCGCCACATTGACCTGGCAAGCCACCGGTGGCACCACCGCGGGCTTTCTCCAGGGAGTGGGAACTGGCAGCATGTGGCAGTTTGTTTCCCCCATCTCCTGGAGCGGCGACTGGTCGGCCTACCGCACCTTGAAGTTCGATTTAGCGATCCCGAGCCGCCACTACGCCGACAACGACAGCGCGGGCATGGTCGTCATCGTCGGCGCGAATTCCAATACCATGAACTGGACCGGAGCGACTCCGCTGTGGACCTGGACCCATTACGACGTGAGCCTCGACCCGGCCTCCTTCGGCGTGGACCAAGCCACCTTCGACGGCATCATGGCCAATGTTGCGGAAGTCCGTATCCTCGCCGAGTTCAACGCGACCGCCAATGAGACTGTCGGCCTGGACAATGTTCTCCTCACCGCCACGCCGGTCACGATTCACGGCGCGGATCTCGTCGAACGTTTCACCAACGCGGTGACTGTCCCCGGCAATGCTTCACTCAACGGGTGGACTCGGGTGGATGATGTCGATTTGTTCGCCAATGCCACCGACGGGCGACCGCTTTACTCCCTCTACTGCGATGATTGGCAAGATGGTCGCACGTTCAGCATCGCGTCGCCGCTCGATTGGGCGGGAGATTGGCGTGGATTCACCGAGATTCGATTCGATTTGAAATGGACCTCCAGTGGCAGCATTGCGGGAGAAAACCTGCTGCGGATTTTCGGCGCTAACGGCCAGCAGCTCGTCTGGAGCACCACACTGGTGAAAGGAGCCTGGCAACGGATTGTGATTCCGCTAACACCGGAAGCCTTCGGCGTGGACGCCGCAACGTTCCACGATGTCATGGCCTTTGTGAGCAAAATTTCCATCCGGGGCGAATATGATAACGGCAATGACCAGTTGTGGCTCGACAACATCACCGTCGCAACCGCCCCGGAGACTCCCCGCATCCTGGGAAGCAGTCTGGTGTCCCGCTTCGGAGCCGGCAACGAGGGCTGGAATGCGTTCGACGCGGCAACACTGGGGTGGGACGCCGCAGGTGGCTTTTCGGGCGGCGCGATCACCTGCACCGATGCCGGCAGTGGCACCGCCAGGTTTTCCTCGCCCGACACTTGGAGCGGGAACTGGAGTTCCTTCTCCCGCTTGCGCTTCATGCTGCGGACGCGCAGCGGGAAAGCCACGCTCATTCCGATCGTCTCCATTGTGGGCTTCAATGGCACTCTCACCACCTCGCCGCCCCTCCCGTATGATTCCTGGTCCCCTTACACGCTTGATCTCACGCCTGCCGCCTTCGGAGTGACCCAACAGCAATTCGACGAGGTGATGGGAAATGTTGCCCACCTGACCATCGTGGGAGACTTGGTCAACGGGACCGACACTACGGCTTTGGACGACGTCAGCCTCACGGCGGACACCACGCCCGGCGCGCCGCCCGACCGTTTTGCGCAGTTCGATGCGGACATCGAAGGTTGGCGCAAGGGTGGCATCAATGGAACCACATGGGGAATCCTCGCCGCAGCCCCCGAATATCGCAACGATGGCAACCCGGGCGGCTGCATCGCCGCGAACGATGATACTGGTCTGACCTACTGGTTATCTCCCGAAAGCTGGGCGGGAGATTGGCGGGGTAACGAATCGATCTCCTTTGATCTCAAAATCCTCAGCGGGACCAGTCTTCTTGTGCCTGACAACATGCTATCGATCATTTCCGTCCATGGAATACTCCAGCAAACCGTGCCGCAAGCACCGTCGCTGAATATCTGGAACCATTACGAGTTCGCTCTTACCCCCGCGGCCTTCGGCGTCACTCAACAGGTTTTCGATACCATCATGCAGGACGTCGTGATGGTGGGCATCCGTTCGGAATGGATCAATGGTGCCGAAAAGGAAGCTCTGGACAACGTCCGCCTCTCCAAAGCACCGGAGGCCTATTGGCTTTGGCTATCCAATTATCTGGATGCCACGGAACTCGGCGACGAGTCCCTCGCCGGAAAGCTGGCCGATTACGACGGCGACGCTCAGAACAACTACGCGGAGTTTCTATCGCTAACCGACCCCATCAACCCGCTGAGCCGCTTCTCAGCACTTGGCCGCAAGGTGGGATCTACCTTTGAGGTCGAGTATTCCTCCAAGGCAGGCCGGGTCTATCAAATCTGGAAATCGGCGACGCTGGCCAACGACTGGGAGAGGGTCGGGCCACAGATGCCCGGCGATAACACGTTCAAGGTTTACAGCCACCCCATTGCAGAACCGGCGGAATTCTTCCGGGTGGAGGTGGATTTGCCATAAAGTTGACGGAAGCGTGGCGTGGTGGAGGCATGGATTCGATCTCCCACCCGGAGGAATTGAAAACCGAAGGCGTAGTCAGGTCAGTTTCGTTCGAAGAGCCGATCCATGTCCCCAAGCCTTGTCTTGAGCCAATTTGAAGGGGAATGACGCTGTCCAAAATCGGGATGATCGACTGGCGGTTTAGCGATTTAATTGAGTTGCGATTTCGGCACCGAAGTTGCTAAACCGCCTCAGCCCCTATGTCCATTCACGTCGCCCTGCATCACCGGACCAGTTACAAATACGAACGCCCGGTTGCCCACGGAGCCCATGTGGTGAGGCTCAGGCCCGCCCCGCACTGCCGGTCGAACGTGCTTGCCTACAGCTTGAAAGTCGGGCCGATGGAGCATTTTATCAACTGGCAGCAGGATCCGCAGGCGAATTATCTGGCGCGACTGATGTTTCCCGAGCCGACCGACCGGCTCGACATCGAGGTGGATCTGGTCGTCGAGATGTCGGTGCAAAACCCCTTCGATTTCTTCCTGGAGCCTCAGGCCGAGGAATTTCCGTTCGCCTACGACCCGGAGATGGCCCACGAATTGAGCCCGTTTCTCGCGGTGGAAAAGCCGGACAAGCTGATGGCGGGGCTGATTGACCTTTTCAAAGATGAAACCGGCCGGACGATCGACGTGCTGGTGAAGATGAATTCCCATCTGCAGCACCTGATCGACTATCGGATCCGGATGGAGCCGGGCGTGCAGACACCGGAGCAGACGCTGGAATTGGCGTCGGGCTCATGCCGTGATTCCGCGTGGTTGCTGGTGATGCTGCTGCGCCACCTTGGGTTGGCGAGCCGGTTTGTTTCGGGGTATTTGATCCAGTTGAAACCCGACGTGAAGTCGCTCGACGGACCGGTCGGCTCGGAAATCGATTTCACCGACCTCCATGCGTGGACAGAAGTCTATCTTCCCGGTGCCGGCTGGATCGGCTTCGACCCGACGTCCGGTTTGCTCGCGGGGGAGGGGCATCTGCCGCTCGCCTGCTCACCGGATCCATCGAGCGCGGCTCCCGTCACCGGCGGCGTCGAAGCTTGTGAGTCCACGATGGAGCACGAAATGACGGTGACAAGGATTTACGAATCGCCGCGCACCACGCTGCCGTATCGCGAGGAGCAATGGCAGGAAATCCTCAGAACCGGCCGCAAAATCGACGACGACCTCAACGCGATGGACGTGCGCCTGACCATGGGCGGCGAACCGACATTCATCTCGATGGACGACTTCGACGGCGACGAGTGGAACACCGCCGCCGTCGGTCCCACGAAGCGCAAGCTTTCCGGCAAGCTCATCAAGCGGCTGCGGGCCAAGTTCGCGCCCGGCGGCCTGTTGTTTTACGGCCAGGGAAAATGGTATCCCGGTGAAGTTCTGCCCCGCTGGTCGCTCGGCTGTTATTGGCGCAAGGACGGCCAACCGATCTGGGAGGACGACTCGCTGATCGCCGACGAATCCCGCGAATACACCTTCGATCCGACCCACGCGGAGCACTTCGGCAACGCTCTAACCGCAGCGCTCGGAGCGGATCCCAAGTGGCTGATTCCGGCCTACGAGGACGCGCTCTACTACATGTGGCGGGAAAAGCGGCTGCCGGCCAATGTCGATCCGATCAAATCCAACCTGAAGAGCAAGGAGGAGCGCGAGCGCCTGACCCGCTTGTTCAGCCAGGGGATCGACGAAGTGGTGGGCTACGCGCTGCCCTTGGAACGTCGGATGACTGCGCAGGGCATGCGCTGGACCAGCGGGCCATGGTTCCTCCGCGACGAGACACTCTATCTGTTACCGGGCGATTCGCCGATGGGCTACCGCCTGCCGTTGGATTCGTTGCCCTACGTTTCGAAAGCCGACTTCCCGTGGCACATTCCGCCGGACCCGACGCGCGACATCCCCAAGTTCCTTCAAGCCCCGGGCAGTGTTCTCTCGATGCAACGGCGCGAGTTGGAAAAGGCCACCTCGCGCTTGGACCGCGAGGGCGAGGACTCGGCATCCAACCGACCGTGGGAACGCAAACCCAAGGAACAGGAATCCGCGGGCTGGATCACCCGCAGCGCGCTCTGTATCGAGCCGCGCAATGGCATCCTCCACATTTTCCTGCCGCCGGTGGACGACACCGAGGATTTCCTCGATCTTGTGGCGACCATCGAGCAGACCGCCGCTTCCATGAAAATGCCGGTAGTCATCGAAGGCACGCCACCAGCATTCGATTCCCGGCTCAGCGTGGTCAAGGTAACGCCGGACCCCGGCGTCATCGAGGTGAACCTCCATCCCGCCGCCTCGTGGGACGAACTGGTTAGAAATACCTCGGTGCTTTATGAAGAAGCGCATCTCTGCCGGTTAGCGACCGAGAAATTCATGATCGACGGCCGTCATTGCGGCACGGGCGGGGGCAACCACATCATCATCGGCGGCGAGACTCCCTCGGACAGCCCGATGCTGCGGCGTCCCGATTTGTTGCGGAGCATGGTCACCTTCTGGAACCACCATCCATCTCTCAGCTATCTGTTTTCCGGCTTGTTCGTCGGCCCCACCTCGCAGGCCCCGCGGGTGGACGAGGCACGCAATGACTCCATCCATGAACTCGAGGTCGCCTTCAAGACGCTCGAAGGCACCGGCACGCCGCTGCCTTGGAATGTGGACCGCGCGTTCCGGAACTTGCTAACCGATCCGACCGGCAATACCCACCGCGCGGAGTTCTGCATCGACAAGCTCTACAGCCCGGACAGCTCGACGGGTCGGTTAGGCCTGTTGGAAATGCGGAATTTCGAAATGCCGCCGCACTATCAGATGAGCCTCGCCCAGCACCTTGTGCTGCGGGCGCTCGTCTCCCGCTTCTGGCGCGAGCCTTACACCAAGCCGCTCGTTCGATGGGACAGTGAAATCCACGACCGCTGGATGCTGCCGCATTTCGTCTGGCAGGATTTCTGCGATGTGCTGGCCGACTTGCGCGAGCAGGGCTACTGGATCGAGGAAGATTGGTTTGCGCCGCACTTGGAATTCCGCTTCCCGCGGATCGGCGAGTTCACCCAGCGCGGCGTGCAGGTCGAGATGCGCCACGCCATCGAACCATGGCACGTCCTCGGTGAGGAAGGCGGCGCCGGGGCCGCGGTGCGCTACGTCGACAGCTCGGTGGAACGCATGCAACTCCTCGTCCGCGGCCTGACCGGCGAACGCCATCTGATCACTTGCAATGGCATCAGGGTCCCGCTGCATCCGACCGGCACCCACGGCGAGTTCGTCGCGGGCGTCCGCTACCGGGCGTGGCAACCGCCGAACTGCCTGCACCCGACGATTCCGGTCCACACCCCGCTGGTGTTCGATTTGCTGGACACTTGGAACGACCGCTCGATGGGTGGCTGCACCTATCATGCCGCCCATCCCGGCGGATTGAGCCATGAGAGTTTCCCGGTGAATTCCTACGAAGCGGAGGCCCGCCGGCTTTCGCGCTTCTTTGAACACGGCCACACCGGCGGTAAAATGCAGGCCCGCGAGGCTCCCGTTAGCTCGGATTTTCCCTTCACGCTGGACTTGCGGATGATCCCATAGAGCCTGTGTGGGTCGCCCGCCGGGCGAGCCTTTTGATCCATGGCCGAGAGTTTCCGCACCCAGTTCGCATCGTCGTCGCAGCCCAGCGCTGAGGCGACGGTTCCCGTGTGGGATGAAATGATCGATAGGAGTGGCCAGATCCGGCCGCATTGGCAAAATCTCAGCGTGAAAATCCAGCGTTGGAGTGCCGACGAGCGCCATTCCATCGCCGCCACCGCCGGCCGGATGATCGCGGACCTCGGGACCACCTTCAATGTTTACACCGACGCCGGAGCGGTCGGCCAACCCTACGAACTCGATCCCATCCCGCTGTTGGTCTCGTCGGCGGACTGGACGCAGGTTTCCGCCGGGCTGGCCCAGCGGATCCGGTTGATCGACGCGGTCTTGGCAGACATTTACGGCCCGCAGCAATTATTGAGAGATGGCCTGATTCCGCCGGATCTGGTGCATTCCAGCCCGGCATTCAGGGAATATGCCTGCGGGGTCCAACCGGTCGGCGGGCGTCATGTCATCACCACCGGCTGCGATCTCGTTCGCTCGGCGAATGGCCAGTGGACCGTCCTCCGCGATCACACTTCAGCTCCAGGCGGGCTTGGCCAGGTTTTGGAAAACCGCAACGTCACGTCGAGCCTGCTGGCCGACCAGTTCGAAGTCCTGCGGATCGCCCGGCTCGGCGGGTTTTTCGACCTGGAACGCGGCACCCTGCAGTCGCTCCTGCACGTCCGCGGCGAGATGCCGAACGTCGTCATGCTCACGCCCGGATTCCGCCATCCGTCGTATTTCGAACACGCCTACAAGGCGCGGTTGCTGGGATTTCCGCTGGTTGAGCCGGCGGATCTGACCGTCCGCGAGCGCCGGTTGTTTTTGAAAACCCTCTCCGGCCTGCGGCGGATCGACGGCGTCGCCTGTCGCGTCGATGAGGACGGCCTCGACCCGCTCGAACACTGGGTTCGCGGCGGTGGCGGCGTGCCCGGATTGGTCGAAGCCTGGCGGACGGGAAATGTCGCCCTCGCCAATGCCCCCGGCTCGGGATTCGCCGCGACTCCCGCGCTGATGCCGTTCCTGCCCGGGATTTGCCGCAAGTGGTTCAAGGAGGAAATCAAGCTGCCCTTCGTCGAAACCTGGTGGCTCAGCCAGCCCGACGTGCGCCGCCGCGTGCTCGAAAACCTGCATCGCTACGTCCTGCTTTCCGCATTCAACCGCGACCCGCTCCTGCCGATCCGCTGCTCCAGCCTTTCGCCGGCCGCGCGCAAGCAATGGATGGCCGTGATCGAGGAGCGCCCGTATGATTTCGTCGCCCAATTGGACCTCACGCCGAGCGAGTCGCCATCGCTCGAAGCGCGGGGAATCCGCAACCGCCCGGTCGTTTGGCGGGCGTTCGCCCTGAACGCCCTGGCTGGCCCGGTGGTCCTGCCTGGCGGTCTCGCCAAAGTCGGGAAAACCGGCCAAGCGCCGCAGTTGTGGCCTGCCCATGAAGGATTCACCAAGGACGTCTGGATCCCCGGCGATGCCGCGGATTTCATGACCAAGACCGAGGTGAAAAGCCCACGCCCGGTGAAGGACCGGCACCCGTCGGCGCTCGAAGTCCCGAGCCGGATCGCCGAGCAGTTGTTCTGGGTCGGCCGCTATGCCGAGCGCATCGAGCTCGCCACCCGCCTGCTGCGCGTCACCCTGCGCAACCTCAGCGGGGAGTCCGGGCGGCTCCAACAGGAACAACTCGGTGCCTGCCTCACCTTGATCCGCGGCAGCAATCTGCTGCCCAAGGACGTGATCATCCATCCGGCGCAGACCCTCAAAGTGCTCGCCGGCCTGATCCACGACCAGACCGCCAGGGGCGGCATACCTTACCTGACCCGCTCGCTGCTCCAGAATGCAGCCGCCGCCCGCGACCGTCTTTCAGACGACACCTGGCGGTTTTTCAACCGGCTCGAAGGGATCGTCCATGTGGACCCCGGCGTGCCCAGTGCCTCCGAACTTCTCCGCACGCTCGATACCCTCGTTCTCCACCTCGCCGCGTTCGCCGGGATGCAGGCGGAAAACATGACCCGCGGCCAAGGCTGGCGTTTCCTCGAAGTCGGCCGTCGCATCGAGCGCGCCTTGAGCGGGCTGAAGCTGCTGCGCACCGCCGCCGGGAAGGGGATTGGCGAATCGCCGGTGCTCGATCCGCTGCTGGAAACCTGCGACAGCGTCATGACTTACCGCCGCCGCCATTTTTCCCGCCCGCGCCTCGATGCGGTGATCGAGCTGATCTTCTTCGACGCCACCAATCCGCGTTCCATCGCCTATCAGATCGAAATCCTCGCCCGCGAAATCACCCGTTTTCCAGGCGATCCGGAATTCGGACTGCTGCCGAAGATCCGCGAACATTTGCAAAGTCTCCACGAGCGGCTGGCCAACACCGCCACTCCCGATGCCGTGGAATTCGATTCGTTTTTCGACTCGCTCGAAGTCTTCGCCGACATGCTCACCCAGCACTACTTCAGCCACTCCGTCAGGCGCGTTTACTGAAATGAAATACCGCCTCGTCCATCGCACGAAATACACCTACGAAGGCGCGGTCACCGTGTCGCACCACCTTGCACGGCTGGCCCCGCGCTCCTTGCCCGGCCAGCGTTGCCCGTGGCATGAGCTGGAAATCAGTCCACAGCCTGTAGGCCGTGGCGTCCACCTCGACTCGTTCGGCAATGCCATCGCCTATTTTGAAATCGAGGGCAAACACGAGACCCTCGAAGTCACCGCCCGCAGCCTGGTGGAAGTCCTGCCCAGCCAGTATCGCGATCCCCGCGCCACCCCGCCGTGGGAAATCGTCCGCGACGCTTGCCAAGTCGAGAAACTAACACCCGGCTCCGAAGCCGGCTCGTTCCGTTTCAGCTCGCCGATGGTGCCGCTGGGCAGGGAATTCGCCGACTACGCCAGTCCGGAGTTCTTCCCGGGCCGGCCCATCCTCGAAGCCGTCCTCGGTCTGACGAATCGTATTTTCCGGGACTTTAAATTCGACCCCAAGGCCACGGAAGTGACCACCCACGTTTCGGAAGTCCTCAAAAAGCGCGCCGGTGTCTGCCAGGATTTCGCCCACCTGATGCTGGCCTGCCTGCGTTCGCTCGGCCTGCCCGCCCGTTACGTCAGCGGCTATCTCGAAACCGTCGCGCCGCCCGGAAAAGTCCGTCTAACCGGAGCTGATGCCTCGCACGCCTGGGTCTCCGTCTTTTGCGGTGAATCCTCCGGCTGGATCGACACCGACCCCACTAACAACCTGCTCCCCGGCGATCGCCACATCACCGTTGCCTGGGGCCGCGACTTCTCCGACGTCAGCCCGCTGCGCGGCGTCACCCTTGGTGCCGGTGGCCAGAAGCTCGACGTCGCCGTGGACGTCATCCGCGAGGTGGAGGGGTGAGAGTGGCAGGCAGATTTGAAGAGGAGACCCTCGGTAGGGTTCTCCGAGCATCATGAAAGAGAGGCGAATTCGAGCGCGCGTTGTTTCATCTGGCTGGCCATCAGATTCAAGGCGTTTGCCCGCGTCGGCGCGAGATGCTCTTTCAGTCCGGTGCGGTCGATGAAACTCATGTCGGCAGTGAGGATGTCGTCGGGCGTCTCGTCATCCAGCACCCGCACGAAGAGGGCGATCATGCCCTTGGTGATGAGGGAATCGGAATCGGCGAAATAGCGGACCTTGCCGGCCTCGGGTCGGGCGTCGAGCCAGACTTGGGATTGGCAGCCCTTGATGAGGTGCTCCGGGTTCCTCGCGGCCTCGTCCATCGGCGCAAGCTTTTTCCCGAGGCCGATCACGTATTCATAGCGCTCCGTCCAATCCTGGAAAAGCGCCAGTTCCTCAAGGATCTGTTCCTGTTTGTCTGCGATGCTCATGCTTGGCGGGAGTGGAACGCGGGAAGCATCCCGCCGCAAGCCCCGATCAAGTCGCGGGCGCGAGTCTTTGCAGGAGCAGGGCGGAAAGGAAGGCGAGGGGAGGGAGGGCGAAGCAGGTCATGGTCACCAACATCACATCCTCGCCGGAGTTCCGCATCAGAAGGATCGACATGGGCAGCAACACCATCCAGTCCACCAACGGGATCCCCGCCAACAGGGCGGACACCAACTTCGGCACCGGCTGACGGCGATATCTCAGGGTGTAGCTCGTCCACGCCAGGTATGGCAGGGCTCCGCAAGCTCCTAGCAGCGCTCCGGTGTGGAGGTCCTTGTTAGCACAAGCCGCCAACACCGCTGTTACCAGCAGCAGGCCCCTCGCCGCCACTGCCACCGACGCGGGCGGCTTCGCCAGAGACTCGTAGCGGGCGCTGAGCGAGAGCCCGATAATGTAACAAAGCAGCGCGCACGCCATCGGCCAGACCCGATCCACATACGGGAAGAAAGCCAGCGATCCCATGACCGGCAGCAACGCCCGGCAAAGGCCCATCGGGATGACCGCCCAAGCGGTCCGTTTGTGGGCCACGGTGTAAATGATGATCGCGACCACGATCCCGGTCGCCGCCAGACCGCTTCGCAAATCCGCTGCGAATGCCAGCCCCGTTCCCAATCCCGCCGCCGCGATGGCCAGTCCCGCGTAGAGTCCGGGCGCAAACAATCCTCTCGGCAGAGCCCGTTCCGGCCGGTATTCGCCGTCCCATTTCCGGTCCATCCAATCGTTGAAAAAATTCCCGCCCACATAGAGCAGCACTCCCGCCGCGGCGAGGCAGCCGACTTTTAGCCAAAGAGGTTCAGTCAACTCCGCCGTGCCATGAGCCAGCCCGAGGATCACTCCCAGCCACACGTTGCACACCACGCTCGGGATATTCGCGACCCGGGCGGTGGACAGCAGGGCGTGGAGTTTTCCAAAGCGGTTCATCGGCCCGCGGATCATGCGCGGAATCCGCCGGACGGCCCAAGCAAATTCCCAGCTGCGGATTCCATCTCTGGAAAAGCAGGAAACGCGCAGTCCATCGCAGTCGATAGGTAGCCTCGCGACCGGCATCCGGAGACACTGCGCGCGTAACCCGAAGTAACAACACCATGAAACAATCCATCACCTCTCTCGGCGCGTTCGGTCTGCTAGGCTCGCTCGCCCTGGCCGGATCCGTCGCCACCGATACCACCGCGCCGGCCGTCACCAGCGACGGGTTCTCCCAGGCCCGCCGGCCGATCAGCAATCCAACGCTTTTCGATCTCGCGCTGCCGACCACCAACGTCCACCCGTTGTTTATCTATCATGTTCTGCCTGATCATATCAACACCAGGCTCGGCAAGTTGCCGCTGGGTGGCGACGTGCAACTCTACGCGCTTCAGTTCGAGATCGCGCTCAACGAACGCTTGTCGATCGTTGCCACCAAGGATGGTTACGTGGACGTCAATCCGGACAACACCGCCAGCAACGAGAGCGGTTTCGCCAACCTGGGAGCCGGACTGAAGTATGCTTTCATTCTCGATCCCGTTTCCAAGACCGCCCTGAGCGGAACCACCACCATCGAGCTTCCGACTGGCAACAGCGACGTCTTCCAAGGTGAAGGGGATGGGACGGTGAACCTCATTCTATCAGGACTGAAGCTTGTCGATAGCTGGCAGTTCGCAGCTGGTGCCGGTGCGCAGATTCCGTTCTCCGATCAGCAGTCCACTATGGCTTGGGCCAGCACCCACGTCAGCTATGAAGTCTGTTCGTGGTTCATCCCGTTGGTGGAGGTGAACTGGTTCCATGTGCTGGACGCCGGCAATGGCACCGGCAACTTTCCTTCGCACGTCGGCGGCGCGGTGCCCGCGGTCATCGAGTTCGAAGGCGGTGACCTGTTCAATATCGGTGCCGCGAACTCCCACCGGAACCGCGATCTGGTGACCGCCGCGATCGGTTTCCGCTCGCGTCTAACCGACTCTATCGACATCGGCGCGGCTTATGAGATCCCGCTGACCGATGACGAGGACAGCCTCATGAAGGAGCGCGTGACGGTCGATCTCGTCTGGAAGTTCTGAACCGCTTTCCTGGGACATTTGTAGTGTCGGGAGTCCGGCGTGGTTCGCCGCGCCGGACTCTTCGCGGAGATCCGCCGGAATAACAGAAACGGCGTTTCCAGGGATCTGCTGGAAACCGGGAGACTGTTTGTAATCCTGAAGTGATTGCTTGAAATTCCGGAACCGGCAACCCATTCTGCCGATGCCATGAGTGATGCAGCCCGCCCCAAACCGTTGTTTTTTGTCGTCCTCGCCTGTGTGATCCTCGGCCTTGTGGCCTATGGATTCCGCTCGGTGATTTTCCCGAAAAGCGAATTCGGCAAGCCGGTCACGATTTCCAAGGACGAGTTGTCCGACGCCGCAGGCGTGGAGGCCGCGGACTCGAACGTGCCGACCACCGTCAAGGAATACGTCTTCAAGCCGAGCGAGAAGCTGCCGCCGATCACCCAGACCAGCGGCTACGACCCGATGAACGCCCGCACGGTGAAATTCGCGCTCAACGTCTGGGCCGGCTGGGCTCCGATCATCCTGCAGAACGAGGGTGCCGCCCCCGGGAGAATCTGGACCTCTCCCGGCGGCGAGCCGTTCAAGGTGGAGCTCGTGCTGATCGACAATCCGGTCGCGATGCGCGACGCCTATGCCTCCGGCAAGGTCCACATCGGCTGGGCCACGCTCGACATGGTGCCGCTCTTCATGGACGAGCTGAAAAAGGACCCGCGCATCATGCCGCGCATTTTCCAACAGGTGGACTTCTCCAACGGCGGCGACGGCATCGTGATCCGCCGCGCGATGGCCAAAGATCCTAACAGTCCAACAATCTCCGACTTGAAGGGCAAGAAAGTGGTGCTCGCCCAGAACTCGCCCTCGGAATATTTCCTGCTCAACGCGCTGGTAAATGGCGGCGTCCAGCCCGGCGAAGTGAACTTCATCTACACCGAAGACGCGTTCCAGGCCGCCGCCGCCTTCAATGCGGACAAGTCCATCGCTGCCTGCGTCTCGTGGGCACCGGACATTTACAATCTCAGCGAAATCACGGGCAACCACATGCTGGTGAGCACCGCGACCGCTAACAAGCTGATCGCCGACGTGTGGTTCGCCCGCGGCGACTTCGCCCGCGATCACAAGGATATCTGCGAGGGCCTGGTGCGCGGAATCTTCGAAGGCATGGATAAAATGAAGTCCGACGAGGGCAAGAAGAGCGCCGCCTCGCACATGTCCAAGCTCTACAGCATTCCCGAGGCCGACACGCTCGGCATGTTGGGCGACGCGCACCTGACGAACTATGCGGAGAACCGCGATTTCTTCATGAACCAGAACAACCCCGCCAACTTCGAGCGGACCTGGAACACCGCCTACTTGCTCTATCGGAAAATGGGCCGCATCACCCAGGCCGTGCCGTTCGACAAGGTGATGGATTTCTCGATCCTGCAGAAACTGGAGGGCGAGGAGCCGTTCAAATCGAGCCGCAACGAATACCAGATCAACTTCGCCCCCAAGACGGTGCAGTCGATCAAGGCCGAGGGCGCGGAAATTCTAACCAAAGTGGTGACCCTGCATTTCTATCCGAACTCGTGGGACCTGCGCAAGACCATCACCGTCCGTGAGAACGGCAAGGACATCGAGAAGCCCTACGAAGCCGGCGTGGATGTGGTGCTTGAGGAAGTCGGCAAGCTGGCCGGCCAATACGGCGCGGCGAACATCGTGGTGGAAGGCCACACCGACGGCTCGATGCGCAACCAGGTGAGCCAGCAGATGGTCAAGGAACTCTCCGCCAACCGCGCCGCCGCGGTGAAGACTGAGATCCTCAAGGCGTTCCCGAACTTCAACCCGAACCAGTTCTCCACCGAGGGTGTAGGCTGGGCCCGTCCGTTTGACGAGAACGATCCTAACAACCACGCGCTCAACCGCCGGGTGGAGATCAAGGTGATCGCGCTTGAAAGTCCCGAGTGACACCGGAAGCGCCCGCTGAAATGAGCGACTCAGAAAAACCCACGAACAACCCGGATCCTTCCTTGCTGCAATCCTGGTGGAAGCGGGTGCGGACGATCCGCGACACCCCGAGCTATGTCGAGGGACTGTTGTTCGGCGCGGCCTGCATCGGCTTCGTGCTATTGGTCTGGTGGTTTCTCAGTGCCGGCGACGGCGACTCAAGGATCGTCGATGCCTACACTCTCCCCACCCCGAAGGAAACTTTTGAATCGTTTCCCGACTTGTGGCGGCGCGAATTGTCGCGGAGCATCGTGATCTCGCTGGCCCGGGTGGTAGGCGGTTTCTTGTTAGCTGCTGCGATCGGGGTGCCGTTAGGAGTAGTCGCCGGGAGCTATCCACGGGTGAACGCCTTCTTCAAACCCCTTGTGCTGTTCGGGCGAAGCATTCCGATTGCGGCGTTGATCCCGTTGTCGTTGATTTGGTTCGGGATTGGCGACTTCAACAAGGTGATGTTCATTTTTCTCGCGACCATCGCGTTTGTGATCTTCGACACGGTGAACACGGTGAACGCCGTGCCCGACCGATTCATCGACACGGCTTACACCCTCGGTGCCCACGGCTCGCGGAAAAAGGGCGCGCGGATCGCCGCTGTCACGGGACTTTTATACGGCCTGCTGATCATGATCGGCTTGTATTTGCTGCGGGACGATCCTGACAGAACTCTCGCGGTCGAGTTGTCTTCCAATGCAGCCTGGTATCGATTCGCGGGAGGATTCGTGATGGGATTCGCGCTGTGGTTTCCGATCGCCGGCCACCAAATTTTGCGGAAGGTGATCCTGCCGCTGGCCTTGCCGGATATCGTCAACAACCTGCGGTTGATCTTCGGACTGGCGTTCGGTTATATCATGTTAGCCGAGGTGATCAATGCGACGACCGGAATCGGCGCGCTCATCATCAACAGCCAGCGCCGCGGCTTCCAGGAGCACATCTATCTCTGCCTCTTCATCATCTCGCTGCTGGCGTGGGCCATCGATCGCTCGATCATGCTGCTGCAGCGGCAGCTTTTCCCCCACATCAAACATGGCGAAAATTGAACTGGCAGCCTCGGAGCAACCCTGCGAACTGAAGGAAGCGCCGCCCACACCGGCGGGCCGTCCCTTGGTGGTCGATTTCAAGAATGTCACCAAGACTTTCGACGTGGGGACCCATCGGGAGTTCACGGCGATCGAGGACGTCACGTTCTCGGTGGAGGACACTCCGAAGATCGGCGAGTTCATCGGCGTGCTCGGGCCGAGCGGTTGTGGAAAAAGCACCATGCTGCGGCTCATCGCCGGGTTGGCCCCGCAGTTTCCGGCAACCTCCGGCTCCGTGTTGGTTCACGGCGAACCAGTGACGGTACCCGGTCCCGACCGGGGATTCGTGTTCCAGGATTACGCGAATTTCCCGCACCGCACGGTGCTCGACAATGTCGCCTTCGGCCTCGAATGCGAGCAGGTGCCCCCCAAGGAACGCCGCGAACGGGCCCGCGAGTGGATCGCCAAGGTCGGCCTCGATCCTAACAAGGACGCCGCCAAATTCCCGTACCAGCTCAGCGGCGGCATGAATCAGCGGGTCGCCATCGCCCGCACGCTGATCATGCATCCGCGGATCATCCTGATGGACGAGCCGTTCGGCGCGCTTGATCCGACGACCCGGCAGAGGATGCAGGATTTGCTCGTGTTGCTCTGGCGCGAGCTGGAGGCGACGGTTTTTTTCATCACCCACGACGTTCCGGAAGCGGTGTATCTCGGCGACCGCGTTTTCATTTTCACGCCGTCGCCCGGCACCATCGCCCACCAGTTCGCGGTGGCCCCGCCGGACCGTTCGGCACGCGAAATGCAGTCGGAACCCGCATTCCTCGAATCGGTCCGCCACGTGCGGTCGCTGCTCGACAAACTGGAAGCGGAAAAACATAACATTCGATCGTGAACAAGGGAGTGGAATCATCCGACGGCATGGGCGCGGCGCTGAAGCGCGCGTTCACCTGGCACTGGCATTTGCTGGGCCTGGGTGCGGGTGCCGCCGTCGCCGTCCTGAGCGGCGCACCGCTGGTCGTCCTGCCGTTTCTCGCCGCCGCGGAACTCGGCTACCTTGGGTTTCTCGGCCTCAATCCGCGCTTTCAAAATGTCCTCAAGGGACAGCGCAAGATCCCGCCGCCGCTGCCGACAGATCCCACTCAGCGCTTCCAGCAACTGATGGCGTTTCTCAATCCGGTCGACGCCGAGCGCTTCGAAACGCTGCGCCACCGCTGCAGCGAACTCCTCAATCTCCGCCGCAGCATGGGAACGAAAGAAGGTGTCTCGGGTGTCGGTGATTTCCGAGGCGAGTCGCTGGATCGCATGTTGTGGTTGTTCCTGAAACTGCTCCATCAGCGTTCCGGATTGGAGCAATTCCTCGGTGCCACGCGGCGCGAACAAATCGAACTCGAACTCAAGTCCGCCGAACAGCAGTTGGCCACCGCCCGCTCCCGCGACACTGCGGCCGGACTTCCGGAAAGCCGGCTCGCCACTTCCATCAGCGACCGGGTGACGACGATCCGCGAACGCCTGGACAACCATCGCAAGGCGTCCGAAGGGCTCGAACTCGTCTCCGCGGAGATCGACAAAACCGAGCAGCAGATCACTCATCTCTGCGAGGTCGGCATGACGATGAGCGACTCCGTGGGCCTGAGCGTGCAGATCGACAGCATTTCCGAGTCGCTGCAATCCTCGGAGAAAATCTTTTCCGAAGCGTCCTTCTCACAGATTTACGATGACGAACCGGCCCCACCGCTTCTATCAGGCGCTGCGGGCCGGACCGCCATCCCGCAGTGATCACTCCTAACATTATTACGAAAACACCGCCATGTTCCGCCGCCTATCCAACATCTTCCGTGGGTTCCTCGGACTCTTCGTTTCGGATCTCGAGAAACGCAATCCGGAAGCCCTGCTCGAACTCGAAAAGGAGAACCTCCGCAAACAGATCGCGCAGTTCAACCAAGGCCTGTCCGCCCATGCCGGGCTCTGTGAGAAACTCATCACGCAGGTGAAGCGCCAGGAAGCCGAAGAGGCCAACCTCAAGGCCAAGGCCGCGGCGAATCTCCGCGCTGGCAACCAGCGCCTCGCCGGCGAGATCGCGCTCGAACTCCAGCGCATCCGCAAGGATCTCGCGGACAACCGTTCCCAGTTGGCCGATGCCGAGACCACTTACAAGGAACTCGTACTTTCCCGCGACACCGCCATCAAGACCGCCCGCTCCAAGATCGAGGGCCTTCGCAAGGACCTCGACGGCATGAAGATGAACAAGGCGCTTGCCGAAATGAACGAGATGGCCAGCGGCATGCTCACCACCATCGGTGGTTCGGGCGACACTCTTGATAGACTCCATCAGATGGTGGAGGAGGAAAACACCAAAGCCGCCGGCCGCGCCCGCGTCGCCCGCGACAGCATCGACACCACCCGCTTCAAGGAACTGGCGTCCGAGCGTGAAGCCCTCGAAGACATCGCCTTGGCAGACCTGGCCGCCGAACTCGGCATGTCGGTCCCCGGCGTTGAGGCCGCGACTCCCACCGGCGAGATCAAGAAGGAGATGAATCCGCAGTAATGAGCGCCCCCCCGTCACCCGCCCTGCCGCCGTGGGCTGGGGAAGTCATCGATCTTTACGAATCGGGTGCCTGCGCCCAGTTCATCCTCCATGGCAATGTGGAGGACCGGGTGCTCTTGCCGGTTAGCGGTTCCGCCCCGAGGATCGTTTCGCTGGATGTGTTTCTGCGGGAGAGATTGTTAGGAAGCTTCGATGTGGTCATCAGCTACGATCTCGGCAATGGCATCCGCGTGGAAAAGGGCGGCGAGCGTTTCGCCGAATGGCCGCCTGCCGCGAAGGATGTCACTCTGGCGAAAGCCCCGCGCGAGGCGATCCATGTGCTCACCCATTACCTGAGATTTTGCGCGAACGTTGCCCGGCTCAAGCCGGAAAAGGCGACCCGCGTCGCGGTGATCGTGAAGAACGCCGGGCTCATCGTCCCGCCTTCCGCCGGTGGTGCGAGTTATGAACTCAGCGCGATCGCCAGCCAGTTGCGCGACTGGGCGGCCGATACCACCATCGCGGAGCAACATTGCACGACGTTCCTGCTAACGGAAAATCTGAACGACCTGCATCCGCTGGTTGCCAGAAATCCACAGGCCGCGTGCATCGCCGTGCCGCTGCCACAGCAGGCGGAATTGCAGCCCGCACTGGATTTCCTGAATGTCGTCTATCCGCTGCCGCTCAAGGCGTTTTCATCACTTGCCGAGCCGGCCGCCGCGCTTGCCGGTGCGACTCTCAGCTCCATCGAGACCTTGCTGCAAACCCGCCAGCACCACGGCAAGGAACTCACGCCGCAGGACCTGGTCGGGTTGAAAAAGACCCTCGTTGAAAAGGATGCCCAGGGTCTCATCGAGTTCATCAAGTCCGACCGCACGTTCGACGACCTGCACGGCCAGGAGGCGATCAAGACGTGGCTTCGGCAGGACATCGCGCTGTGGAAAGCGGGCGATCTGGCAGCGCTGCCGATGGGCTATCTGTTCTGCGGTCCGGTTGGTACCGGCAAGACCTTCATGGTCGAGTGCCTCGCCGGTGAAGCCGGTGTGCCAGTGGTGAAGATGAAGAATTTCCGCGATAAATGGGTGGGCAGCACCGAGAGCAACCTCGAGAAGATTTTCCGCCTGCTGGACGCGCTCGGCCGTTGCATCGTCTTCGTGGACGAGGCGGACCAGGCGTTAGGGCGGAGAAACTCGGACTCCGGTGACTCCGGTGTTTCCGGCCGTGTCTATGGCATGATGGCCGAGCGCATGAGCGATTCCCGCAACCGCGGCCGCATCTTGTGGGCGCTCGCCACCAGCCGGCCCGATCTCGTCGAAGTGGACCTCAAGCGTCCCGGCCGGGTTGACGTGAAGATTCCCATCTTCCCCACCGCCACGCCCGAGGAAGGCTATCAGCTCATCCGCGCCCTCGCGAAACGGCGGGGTGTGGTTCTGGAAAAAGTCCTGCCGGAGTCCTTCCGCCCGTCCATTCCCGACCTTCTAACACCCGGTGCGGCGGAAGCCCTCTCGGTGAAACTCTATCGAGCCCTGAGAACCGGAGCCACCACAGCGGACGAAGCACTCGCCGCCGCGCTCCGCGATTACCAGCCGCCGGTGCCCTTGGCAGTCATCCACGCCCAGATCGCGCTGGCCGTCGCCGAGGCGACGGACCTCGGATTCGTGCCGGAGCGGTTCAGGGTCTAACTCTTGGATTAACTATGGCAGCTTCAGCGGTTCGGGACATGCAGAATCATCCACTCCGCGATGTCTGCGTATATCGGGTAGCTGGTGATGAGCACGTTGTCGTGATCCGCGCCGGGGATCTCCTGCCATTTCCCGGGTGTTGTGTCAGGAAAGGATTCGAAAAGGCGGCGGCCGGAGGCCATCGGGATGACGCGGTCACCGGTGCCGTGAGCGATAAGGGTGGGAATGCGGATGGAGGCGGCGTGGTGGTGCGGCTGGATATCGGATAGAGGGATGCCGGATTTCCATTGATAGACGACAGCGGTGGCCGATGCCCATAGCGGGCCGAGCGCGGTTCCGACATAGCGCGATGCCTGACCCTGGATGGCGGCGGGAAAGGAGTCGAAGCTGGAAATGACGACGAGCGCCTTCCAGGGAGCGTCGGGAAGGGCGGCGGCGTGGACGGCGACCGAGCCACCCATCGACATCCCTAGCAGGCCGGCGGGTTGTTGTTCGAAGGCGAACTTGCGGGAAGCCTCATCGAGAACCCGGGCGGGGAGTTCCGCTTCGCTCACGCCGTAGGTGGCGATGCCTTCGGGATGGTCGCCGTGTGCGGGGAGGTCCGGGATGACGCAGCGGAAGCCGGCGGCGCAGAGGCGCCCGGCGATCGGCAGGTAATCTTCCTTGCGGCCTTTGCGACCGTGGCACAGGACGATTGTGCCGCTAACCGTTCCGACGGGTGGCAGGGTGAGCCCGCGGGCGGTGAGTTGGCGACGGATGATTTCTCCGCGGTCACCGAGGGTGGCGGTGGGCGAGCAGACGAGGACGGGCGTGCCGTCGCTGGCGGTAAAGCGGTCGATCCGGAGTCCGTGCGCGGCCGGGTTTGATAGAAATTCGCGGTGGTAGTCCATCACCGGCCGACGGCTGGGACTGGCGATCTCCGAGCCGGCCCAAAGAATCATCCCGGAGGCGGTGAGGACGATGACCAGAAACTGGGTGACGAGAATTCCACGCCAGTGGTGGCGGGTGAAGTTCAGAATGGCCGGGCCGCACATGGTGCGAACAGTGCATACACGGACAGGGTGACCGTGAGCAACGATTTGTTGGATCAATCCCTCAGCCCCTCCGGGATTTTTTCCAGAGTTGAATCGCGTCGAGGAATGGCTTGGCGTAGCGCTGGACTTTCGCGCTGCCGATGCCCGGGACCAGCAGGGCTTCCGCCGGAGTGGCGGGCTGATAGCGGGTGAGGGCTTCGAGGGTTTTGTTAGGGAAAATCGTGTAGGACGGCACGTCCTCGCGCTTGGCGATCTTCTCCCGGATGTCGCGCAGCATCGAGTAGAGCTGGCCTTCGAAGCCGTGGTCCTTGAGGCCGACTTCCTTGCGCCCGGCGTCGGGATCCGGCCAGACGAGTTGGAACCTCGCCTCGCCCCGCATGACTTTCTCGCCGAGGGGTGTTAGGGTCAGCAGCGGAAACTCGCCGGTGACGGTGACGACCAATCCGGCGTCCGCGAGCGAGCGCATCAGGCCGTTGAGATAGCCCGCGCCCTTGTCCCTGAGGATGCCGTAGGTGCTGAGCTGGTCGAGCCGGGCGCTGATGATTTCCTGCGACTTGCTGCCGGCCAGCATCTGGACGATGCGCCCGCGGCCGAAGCGGGCTTCCCAACCGTTGGCCGTGCGCCGCGACATCCGGGCGACGCCGCTGAGCGCCTTTTTCACGATGATTTCCTCCTCCGCGTTCGGCGGGCGGGTTTCGCCGGAGCCTTCGTCGCGGCAGACATCGCAGGTGCCGCAGACGCCGGCGTCGTCCTCGCCGAAATAAGTCAGGATCCATTGCTGGCGGCAGGTGCGCGAGTAGCACATCTCCACCATCGCCTTGAGCTTCTCGCGGTCGCGGCGGTCCTTCTCCTCGATGGCGGTCTCGTCGAGCTGGAGCGAGCGTGTTAGAATGTCCGGCTTGAGCAGGCGGGTGCCCTTCATCCGCTTCTTCGGGATGTCGAAGCGCTCGACGTAACCGCCGCGGGCGAGGATGGACATCGCGCTGCCGACGGACATCGAGTTCTTCACGTCGGCACCCTCGGCGATTTCATCCAGCGTGCGGTGGACTTCGAAATCCTTGTCCGCCTCGTTGAGCAAATACTGATAGATCGAGCGGACAATGGCGGCGGTCGGGTTCGCGCCCTCGATGAAGAACTCCTGGGTGCGGGTGTCGGCGTAATTGAAAAGCAGTTCGCAGAAGGCGTTCTCCCCATCGCGGCCGGCGCGGCCGGCTTCCTGATAGTAGGCCTCGACGCTGCCGGGCACCTCGTAGTGGATGACAAATCTAACGTCCGAGCGGTCGATGCCCATGCCGAACGCGTTGGTGGCCACGGCGACGTCGGCCTTGCGGTGAATGAAGATTTCCTGCGCGCGCTCGCGTTCCTGGTCGCCCATGCCGCCGTGATAGGCGACGCATTTGACGCCCCAGCTGGCCAGCGTTTCGGAGACGGATTCCACTTTTTTACGGGTCGCGCAGTAGATGATGCCGGTCTTGTGGGCGGCGATGACCGACTTCATCCGCTCATCCTTTTGCTGGGCCTTGTCGGTGGCGGTGATGTTCAGCGAGAGATTCGGGCGGGAGAATCCGCTGACGCGTTCGAACGGCTCGCGCAGGGCCAGGACTTCTGAAATGTCATCCCGGACGATCGGGGTGGCGGTCGCCGTTAGAGCCACACATTGCGGCCTGCCGATTTTCTCCAGGGACTTCCCGAGCCGCAAATAGTCTGGCCGGAAATCATGGCCCCACTGGCTCAGGCAGTGCGCCTCGTCGACCGCGAAGAGCGAGATCTCAATACCTGACAGAGCGTTGAGAAAGCTTTCCGCGCGGAACCGCTCGGGAGCCACGTAGACGAGCTTCCAGCGTCCGGTGCGCATGCCGTCGAGCCGTTCCTTTTGCTCCGACCAACTGAGCGTGGAATTGATTACAGTCGCGTCGATCCCGCGGGCGACCAGGGCATCAACCTGATCCTTCATCAGCGCGATCAGCGGCGAGATCACCAGCGTGACCCCGCCGAAACACAGCGCGGGGATTTGAAAGCACAGCGATTTGCCGCCGCCGGTCGGCATCACCACCAGCCCGTCGCGGCCGGAGGTGATTTCTGAAATGACTTCCTCCTGCCCTTCGAGAAACCCGGAAAACCCGAAATACCGCTTCAACGCCTCGTGCGGCGTCATGATCAGCGGTTTGGAGTGGGAACGGGCAAGGGACATCGCGTGCGCGAATGAACAATGCCCTGCGCGACAAGGTCAACCCCGGAGCACCCCGGTGATCGGGATTTGGCTTGATTCAACTCCGGCGAAGCGGGTGAATGAAAGGCCGCTCCGAGCTCGTATCGGAGGCTCCGAAAAGCCAACAGGCTCCTGAAAATCACAGTTTTTCCATCATCGTCCATGCGTCCATTCATCGCTTTACTACTTCTGGGGATCGGCTCCGTTTCCGCCCGTGAAATTCCGATCCGCGCCCTGCTGGTCTGTGGCGGTTGCTGCCATGATTATGCCAAGCAGTCGGTCATCCTGAGGGACGGCATCCAGGCGCGGGCGAATGTCCAGGTGGATGTCCTCCGGAGCGAGGATGCCGGGACCAAGCCGTGGTTCCCGATGTATGAAAACAAGGATTGGGCAAAGGGCTACGACGTCATCATCCACAATGAGTGTGCGGCGGATACCAAGGACATGGCCTACGTCCAGAATATCGTGGACGTCCACAAGACCCTGCCCGCGGTGAACCTGCATTGCGCGATGCACAGCTACCGGACCGGGACGGATCTGTGGTTCGAGTTTCTTGGAATTCAGTCGAGTTCCCACGGCCCGAAGAAGCCGATCGCGATCGATTTCGCGGCGGCCAGCCACCCGATCACCCAGGGAATGGTGAATTGGACCACGATCAACGAAGAGCTTTATAACAACGTCAAGGTCTTCCCCACAGCCAAACCACTCGCGCTTGGCAATCAGGAGCAGGACAACGGCAAGACCGAGAGCGCTGTGGTCGCGTGGACGAATGATTTCCACGGCACCCGCATTTTCAACACGACGCTCGGTCATGAGAATGAAACCGTCGCCGACGAGCGCTATCTGAATCTCGTGGTGCGTGGCTTGCTCTGGAGTTGCGACAAGCTGAATCCCGCCTACCTAACACCCTATGCCGGGCCGAAAGGCCGCTTCGAGGTGATCGCCGCGAAAGCCGCGGAGGCGCCGGCCGCATCGGCGGATTCCACCTTCGTGACGGTCAAGGCATCCAGCGAGGAAGGCAACAATTGGCCTTGGAAAGCCGTCGATAGCGCCGCGGACACCCGCTGGTGTGCGAGCGACGCCTCGTTTCCCCAGTGGTATCAGATCGAGTTCGAAAAGCCCCGCGCGCTGACCGGTCTCAAGATCGCCTGGGAAAGCATGAACAACGCCTACCGCCACAAGATCGAGGGATCCCTGGACGGAGAAAAGTGGGACCTGTTAGCCGATGCCAGCGGCAACCAGGCTGGCGGCAACACCACCGCGGAGTTCGCGAAAACAGAAGTGAAGTTTGTCAGGATCACCTGCAGCGGAACTTCCCAAGGCGGCTGGGCCAGCATCAGCCAGATCGTCGCGCAAGGTGATGGGATCGGCCCTCTAACCACCAAACGCGCCGGCGCGAGGGACCAGAAGAAGGCGGACCCCTATGAGAAATCCGGCAACCCGCGGCCCCGGATTTCCAAGCTCAGCCCCGAACAGGAAGCCGAGATCCTGAAGGACGTCAAAGTCGCGGAAGGCTTCGATGTCAGCCTGTTCTCCACGCCCTCCGCGGCGAACTATCCGGTCTATGTCGCCGCCGCGCCTGGCGGGGATCTTTACGTCGCCTCGGATGGCAATGGTTCGCTTGGCCGGGATCCCAACCGCGGGCGGATCGTCCGCTTGCGCGATGCCGACAAGGACGGACGCGCGGACGAAGTCACTGAGTTCGTCAAGGATGTGGATTCGCCGCGCGGCATGGTCTGGGACCACGACCGCCTCTACGTCATCCACCCGCCGGATGTTAGCTGTTACATCGATTCCAACGGCGACGGCCAGGCGGATGAGCAGAAGACCCTGATCACGGGCATTGCCTTCGGCTTCAAAGACCGGCCCGCCGACCACACGACCAACGGGCTTACCCTCGGCATCGACGGCTGGCTCTATATTTCCGGCGGTGATTTCGGATTCAAGGACGCCGTCGGTTCCGATGGCAAGCGCCTGCAGCACCGCAATGGCGGGGTGCTCCGTTTCCGTCCCGATGGATCGGGCCTGGAAATTTTCAGCACCGGCACCCGCAACATCCTTGGCACGCCGATCAGTCCCTTGCTCGACATTTTCGCCCGCGACAACACCAACGACGGCGGCGGTTGGGACGTGTTCTTCCATCACTTCACCGGTCTCACGGATCACGGCTATCCCCGGATGTACATCAACTTCGCCGACGAGATCGTGAAGCCGCTGGCCAACTATGGTGGCGGCTCCGGCTGCGGCTCGATGTATCTATCAGAACCCGGGTTCCCGGCGAAATGGAATGACGCGCCGCTCACCTGCGACTGGGGGACCAACGCGCTCTGGCATCACACGGTCGAGCCGTCCGGCGCGACCTTCAAGGAAACCACCCAGCCGCAAGCCTTGATCCAGATGACCCGCCCGACCGATGCGGATGTGGACGGGATGAGCCGGATTTATCAGGCGAGCTGGAAGGGCGCGACCTTCAAGTGGGAAGGCCCGGAGGTCGGTTACATCGTGCGGGTTTCGCCGAAGGGTTACACGCCCGAGGCATTGCCGGATTTTGAGAAAGCCAGCGAAGCGGAATTGGTCCGGTTGCTCGAATCGCCCAGCCAGGTGCGCACGCTTGAGGCACAGCGCGCCTTGTTGCGCCGGCCCGGCACCGTGAGCATGAAGGACGCGCTGGTCGCTCTGGCAGGAAACCCTAACAAGCCTTTGCCCGCCCGCGTTGCCGCGCTTTACGCCCTGACCCAGCGCGCGATCAAAGGCGAATCCGCCGCGCCGATCATCAAGACGGTCGCTCCTCTGGCAGCTGATTCCGCGCTCCAACGGTTCGTCCTGCGCGCCTTGGGCGATGCCGGGCTCGACCAGTTTGCCGCAGGGAAATCCACCGCGCCGGCGGCTATTTACACGGCCGGTTTCAAGAGCAACGATCCCCGGACGCGGCTTGAGGCCGTCGTCGGAGCGACCCGTCAGAACCTGCTGGGACTTGCCCCGCAGATCGCGACGCTGCTGGACGACGCGGACCCGGTTCTGGCCCACACGACGTTCCGCTCGCTGGCGATGTTGAAGGCGGCCGACGCTTGTTTTGCGGTCATCGATGATGACAAGGTCCCGGCCGCCCGGCGCACCGGAGCCTTGCGGGCGCTGATGCGCATCCACACCCCGGAAGTCGTGGCGGGCCTGATCAGCCGCTTGAGCAAGACGGCCGGTCGCGAGGAATTGTTAGCCGCGCTGTGCCGCCTGCATTTCCATGAGGGCGAGTGGAAAGGGGATTCATGGGGCACCCGTCCGGACACCCGCGGACCTTACTATCAGCCGGAAGCCTGGAGTGAAACTCCCAAGGTCGCCGCGGTGCTCAAGGCCGAGTTGGCAAGCGCGTCCGCCGAGGGTGCGCTCGCGCTGCTGCGCGAGTTGCGGCGCAACCGGATCGAATTCAACGACTCGCTCGTCCGCTTGATGGATTTGGTGAAAAAGGATCCTGCGGTTTTGCCCGATTTGATCGAGCAACTCGCCGCCACCGAAACGATTCCTGCCGATGGCATTCCCTATCTGATCACCGCGGCGCGGGGTGACTGGCCTGCTCCCACCCTTGCAAAGGCGGTCGCGATTCTGGCCAAGTCCGATTCAAAGGAAGGTTGCCTCGCATCCTTGGCAGCCATCGACAAGCTGGCGAAAATGAAGGACGCGGACAAGCAGCGCGATCTCGCGAAAAGCGCGTTCCTCGGCGCACCGAAACTGGAGAATCATCATCAGGTTTTGGAAATGCAGGCGGCCAAGCTCGATGGCGGGATTTCCCAGTGGGCGGACGCCGCGCTGCTCGCCCTGAGCGCCCGCAAGGGCGGGAGTCCCGAGTCGCGCGAGCTTTCCCAACAGGACATCGACCGCGGATGGAAGGACACGAAACGCCGCGTGCAGATTCTGAAAGCCATCCAGCTAACTGGATTCCGCGGTCTCGATGACCAGGTTCGAGCCGCGATGGATGATGGTGATGCGACCGTGGCCGAAGCGGCCAAGGAAACCGCGAAGGATCTCAAGTTGGAGAAAAAAGGCGAGGACAAGTCCCCGCTTGTTAGCAGCCTGAAGCAGGAAGAGGTCATCGCCGCGATCATGAAGACCAA
This sequence comes from Akkermansiaceae bacterium, assembly GCA_041739215.1. Taxonomy (GTDB): domain Bacteria; phylum Verrucomicrobiota; class Verrucomicrobiia; order Verrucomicrobiales; family Akkermansiaceae; genus Luteolibacter. The sequence goes on along the minus strand of JBGSOI010000013.1, from coordinate 6,228 downwards.
GGGCGATGTGGAGATCGGGAAACAAATGTTCACCCGCCAGAGCTGCACCACCTGCCATGCCGCGAGCCTTGAGGAAGCGCAGAAGGGGCCTTACCTCGGAAACATCGCCCAGACCTACGGTCGCGCCGACTTGGCAGCCAATATCCTCGATCCGCAGAAGACCATCGCGCAAGGGTTCGCCACCGAGATGTTCACCTTGAAGGATGGCACCGGGCAAATGGGCTTCATCACCTTTGAGAGCGCGGAGCTCGTGAAGGTCCGCAACATCGCCGGAGAAGAGTCCACGTGGAAAACCGCCGACATCTTGAAGCGCGAAAAACTACCGATCTCGCTGATGCCGCCGGGGCTTGTCAGCAATCTGACGGTCCGCGAGTTGGCCAGCCTGTTGGACTATATGGAGTCCCTGTCGAAGAAGTGAGGAGCCGAGTTGCCACTTTTCCAGGTCACTTCGCCGGAGCGGGTGCAACCGGGATGGCGGGGACGATTCTCACCGCCTTGTGCGCCTTGACGGCATCTAGCAGGTTTTCGCCGGTTTCTTTCTGATAGCGGACGGCCAGTCCCGCGCAGAACGCCGCTACAGCAAGAATCAGGAATAGCAGCAAGGTTCCGAAACCGCTGCCGCCTGACGGTGCCGGAGTGTAGGACTCGCGCCTGGGGAGCGGTTTCATGCTAGGCAGCTCGGGCTCGCGGAGAATCGGCGAGGGCTCGCTCGGCCGCTCGCGGGCCAGTGCCTCGCGTTCCTCCTCCGACAACATGAAATCGAAAGACACGTCGCCGATTTTCACGGTCGCGCCGCTGCGTAGGGGAATCACTTCGTGGCGCTCGCCATCAAGCTTGATGCCGTTGGTCGAGCCGACATCCCGCAACTCGTAGCCGCCCTCGATGCGGTGCATTTCCGCGTGATTGAGCGAAACCGAGCCGGAGTCGATGGCGATATCATTCTCACTTCCGCGTCCCAAGGTGACCACCTCGCGGTCGAGTTGGAAACGGTAGGGTTGGGCATTTTTCTCAGGAACGGTGATCGTGACGCGAGGCATGATGGTAAAGACGAAGGAGTTCCGCGGTTTCTAGCGCGAAACCGGCGGGGTTTGCACGAAATTTTCTTCACCGCGAATCGCGACTGCTGGCTAACGGGACAAACCGATCCCGAGCGTGACTGCTTTGATCAACGCGCGCCCTTGGCCTTGCCCTTGGCCGGAGCGGCCTGCTCCATGTCCTGATAGGTGTTGACGCGGGTCCGCCCCGAGGCTGAGTCTGAGTGGGCGAATACCAGATAGCGCGTGCCGGGGAGGAAGCGCAGCGAGGTTTCGTTTGTGGTCCGCCAAGTGTCCTCCTGCAGGGTTTCTACCAGCAGGGGAGCCATGTTGAAGGCGTCGAGCTGCTTGGGAATCGGGAAGCCCCGGGCTCCGTCAGGAGGAAGCACGCCCTTATTCTCGCCGATTTCAAAACGGATCTCGTTGTTGGATAGATTGGCGACATAAGCTCCGCCGAAGGGAAAATTCTTTGGGGTGTCCTCAATCGCGAGCACCCGCCATGGCAGCGGTTTCGCGGCATTCCCATCCGGCGGTTTGGGGGCCGCCACGAACAACAGCAGCACGGACTTGGCCCCGGCGGGGATGGTCGCGGTGGCGGCGGGCGATTTGTCGGACAGCGAGAAATCAATCGCATTGTTCTTGGCGTAGCAGACGACTTTTTTGGAGATTTCGCTGGTGGGCAGGGGACAGACGATTGGCTCGCCTTTGGCGGAAAGGTTGATGACAGACGTCATTTCAGGGCTTCCACCGAGACTAAGGAAACGGCAGTTGACAGGACGCGCGTCCTGAGCATGAAGCAACGCGACCGGAAAAAGAACACTCGCTAGGATGATAGTACGCATGGATTAATGGGAGTTACCTGTGGTTATCCAATTTATTTTCGCGCAGTGCAAGCAACCTTCATGGCCGATTTGAAGACTTCTCCTGCGGATTTATTTTCCGGGGCTGAGAACATCGATCTCAAAATGATTTCAAGTCCCCGGCAAATTCAGTTTCGCAAGCTCCACGTCGATGATCCGCTCGCATTGCTCGATCTGGAGTTGCCTGCGGTTGCGTGCTTCTTCGGCCAGTTGCTCCAGGGTGTCGATATCGTAAAGATAGACTTCTTCGATTTCTCCGACGGCCGGATCGATGTCGCGCGGGACCGCGATATCGATGAAAAACAAGGGCCGGTATTTCCGCGCTCGGCGGGCTTTTTCCACGTCCGCCCGATGGACAATGGCATGGGGCGCTCCAGTCGAGGAAATCACCACGTCCACCCGCGTCAGCACGCTTTGCCAATCGTCGAAGCGGACCGCGCTTCCGCCCATTTCGGTCGCCAGTTCCTGCGCCCGGTCGAACGAGCGGTTTGCCACGAAGATGGATCGGGCACCACGGGATACGAGGCTTTGGGCCGTGATCCGGCTCATCTCACCGGCTCCCAGGATCATTACCTCGCTGTTCTTCAGGTGGCCGAAAATCTTCTCCGCGAGGTCCACCGCCACGTTTCCAACGGAAGTTGAACCTTCCTGGATCGATGTCTCCGTGCGGACTTTTTTGCCCACGCCGAACGCTCGTTGGAAAAGTTTGTTTAGGATGAGTCCGGTGGCTCCTGCTTCGAGAGCCGAATGATAAGCCTGTTTGACTTGACCGAATATTTCCGTTTCTCCGAGCATCATCGAATCAAGCCCGCTGACGACCCGGCAGAGATGTCGGGCAGCCTCGGTTTTTTCCATCCGGTAGAAGTGAGCGGCCACGCTGGAGTCCACTTGGATCTTTTCTGCCAGACGGGTTTCGACGAGTCCGAAGGCCGCCCGGGCGTCTTCTGCGGCTAGGTAGAATTCGGTGCGGTTGCAGGTGGAAATGACCACGCCCTCGGAGGCTTCGGCCAGTGCGACGAGGTCGTTCGCGGCCTCGCCGAGTTTCGTGTTGCCCACGGCAAACCTCTCCCGCACCTCCACGGGGGCGGTGCGGTGATTGAGGCCGAGGCAAAGAAGTTCCATCAGACGAATGCGAAAACTCCCAGCGAGAGCACGAACAAAACCACCGCCGACAGCGAGAACCTCCGGCCCGTCAACCCCCGCACCTGCTTCACTCCCAGCAGCACGCCGTATCCCACCCACACCGCGACCGCAGCGACGAGGTGCGGCCACGCCGACTGGGTCCGCGGCATCAGGAAACCCGCGACAATTCCGATCGTCAGCAGGCCGCTGCCTAACCACAGCAGTCGCTCCATTGAAACGAGCAGTTCCCGCACCGGTGGCAGGTTCCGGAATAACCCGCTCCTCAGATGGTGCTCTTTCAACTGTCGGTCCAGCACTAGAAACATCACTCCCGCCACGGCTGCCAGGGCTAGTGCGCCATAGGCCAGCACCGAAGTCGCCGAGTGCGTTTCGTGCCAGGCATTTCCCCCCGCCAGCCTGCCGGGGTTGGCCGTCAGGGTTCCCGGTATTAACGCCGCCGTCTGGAAAATCACCACGACCGGTGCGGTGAATACCCCTAGCAGCGAGATCCGGTAAGCCGGACCGACCAGCAGGTAAAACAGCGTCAGCGACCACGCCAGAAAGGCCAGGATTTCGCCCCGGTCCATCAGCGGACAAGCCGCGCGCATTTCCCCGCGCACCGAGAGAAAGCCGATCTGGCAGATGAAAGCGCCGATCATCCACGCCACCGTCCAATGGCTGCGCTTGCCGCCATGGACCGAAATCATGCCCCACGTCCCGCCCACGGCGGCGAGCAAGGTGGCGGCGATCAGAAACCAGCGGTCCATGCCCATCCATGGAGTGCCTGCGCCGGACGCGCAAGTATCAACACAACGAACCAGGTCATTCGTGATCAGTCTTCCCCTTCCGCCAGCTTTGGTGGAATCAAAAAGGCCAGAGACCCGTGGCGCGCCGGGGGAGATACCCGCAGGCAGGCCAGCGTGCCCTTTTTCACCTCGATGGAGTGATAATCCGTCCCGAGAATCCACTCAATGAGTTGGGAAAAATCCGGCTCATGGCCGACGATGGCCACCCGCTTGAAGTCGCGGAACCCGGTCAGCTCGCTGAACGCCAGGTCCGGAGCCATCCCGCAGGCGAGCCAGCGTTGGATCACCGGTCCGGGGATTCCGGCGGCCTGGCAAAACTGATCCGCAGTCTGCCGGGCGCGGAGCAGGGGACTTGTTAGGACGATGTCCGGCAGAACTCCAGCACTTTTCAAAAGTTTGGCGGCCCGGCGTGCCTGCTCGCGGCCTTTTTCCACTATGGCCCGCGAAAAATCGCCGTCCATGCTGGTGTTCTCCGCCTTGCCATGCCGCAACAGAATCAGTTCCATGGGGTGGATATGCAAGATTTCAAATCACATCGTCATCCCGCCATCGACGGCGATGACCTGACCGGTGATGTAGCGAGCGGCAGGAGTCGCGAGGAAGGCGACCACCTCAGCGATATCTTTGGTTTCGCCAAAACTGCCGAGCGGGATTTTGCCGATCACCGCATCCTTGATGGCTTGGGGCAGTTCGTCAGTCATGTCGGTGGTGATGAATCCGGGAGCCACGGCGTTGCAAGTCACGCTGCGTCCGGCGAGCTCGCGGGCGACCGCCTTGGTGAAGCCGATGAGCCCGGCCTTGCTGGCGGAATAGTTGGTCTGGCCGGCATTTCCGATGAGGCCGATGACCGACGCGATGTTGATGATGCGAGGGTCCTCGGCTTTCATCAGCACGCGCATGAATGCCTTCACCGTGTTGAAAGCGCCCTTGAGATTCGTGTCGAGCACGGTGTCCCAGTCCTCTTCTTTCATCCGCATGAGCAGCCCGTCGCGGGTCACGCCGGCGTTGTTGACGAGGATGTTCACCGTCCCGAGCTCCTCGCCGATTTTCTTGGCAAGCTCCTGCACGGCGGCGTGGTCCGCGACATCCACGGCGTAGGCGATGGCGGCTCCGGGGAAATCGACGTTGATCTCATCGGCGGCTTTTCCGCAGCTCGACGCGCTCCGGCTCACGACTGCGACCTTGGCTCCCTCCGCCGCAAGGGCGCGGGCGATTTCTTGACCGATTCCACGGCCACCTCCAGTGACGACGGCGACTTTGTTGGCAAAACGAGACATGCAGCAAGCGTGGCGAAGGGAAGGGGCGGGTGTCAATTCCGAGGATTTGGATGTGGACAAGCCGATGGCGGGTCACAACCTGGTGCAGGCGACCGCGTGGAAATCAAAAAGAGATTTTTACCGCAGGGACGCAAAGGTCGCAGAGGTGGATTCTTTGAAGGATGGTTTAACTCTGCGTCCCTTTGCGATCTCTGCGCCTCTGCGATTAGCTCTTTGCCGAAAAGAAGACCGGCTGAAGCGCGGGACTACGTGCGGGTAAGAGGCCGGAAGAACTGCGACTGGAAGTCACAGCCACTTGGGAGGGGGATTCACCGCTTCCTCTTCGGCATTTTCAAAAACGCCTCCACTTCCCCAACCGGCCGGGTGTTGAAAACATCCTGCTTCCTCAACCAGCCTTTTCGAGCCAGACGGACACCAAGGCCAATGTGATGCAGACCCATCGTGGAATGGGCGTCCGGGTTGATGGAGCAGAGCACGCCCTTGTCTCGGGCGCGTTTCCACCAGCGCCAGTCCATGTCGAGGCGCATCGGGCTGCAGTTCAGCTCGATGATGGTGCGGGTTTCGGCGGCGCAGTCGATGACCATCGTGTGGTTGACGGCGTAGGGCTCGCGTTTGAGAAGAAGCCGGCCGGTAACATGGCCTAACATGGTGACGTGCTCGTTCTCCATCGCCCGGCAGATACGGCGGGTCATTTCCTCTTCGGAGAGAGTGAATGAGGCATGCACCGAGGCGACGACGTAGTCGAGTTTGGCGAGCAGATCGTCATCGAAATCAAGGGTGCCGTCCTTGTGGATGTCGACTTCGGAACCGGCGAAGAGGCGGAAGTTCTCGTAAGTGGCGTTGAGTTTTGAGATGGCATCGATTTGGTCTAACAATCGTGTTTCATCGAGGCCGTTGGCTTGGAACGAGGCTTTCGAGTGGTCGGCCATGCCGAGGTATTGCAGGCCGAGGTCCATCGCTTCATCCGCCATGGCTTCGAGCGTGTCGCGGCCGTCGGAGGCGGTGGTGTGGTTGTGGAAGGTGCCGCGGAGCTGGGTGAGTTCGACGAGCCGGGGCAGCGTGTGATCGGTGGCGGCTTCGATTTCGCCGCGGTTTTCGCGGAGTTCCGGCGGGATGAAATCGAGGCCGA
>JBGSOI010000003.1:0-4672 GCA_041739215.1 Akkermansiaceae bacterium | reverse complement strand
CGCGAGCGCGATCCGTCGGTCGCCCGGATCGCGCTCGCCGTCCGCAGGCTGAACCGCCGTGAACAACGACGGCAGATCGGACGTGAGATCGCCGAGGTAGAATTGTTTCCCGTAAAACGACACCCAGGTCAGATTCGCCGCCGACAGGGCCCCGGGATCCGTGGTTTCCAGCCAGCGGGTGACGAGTTCGAAAAAATCCAGCGTCGCGCGGTTGTCCTTCCACTGGCCCAGCCGGGTGCCCGCCACAAAAACCTCTTTGACGAATCCCTCCCACTTGCAGACCTGGTCCATCAACTCCAGCCGCCGTTCCATCCGGGACGGGGCGGTCGTCAGAACCAACCGCGTGGCGAGGGCGGCATCGTTGGGGCGTATTCTCAAAACGCCGTCCAGCGCTTCCGCGGCCAACTCCCTTTTGCCGACTGCCTCGCAGACATCGATGTATTCGAGCCGCCTCACCAGGCTCTTGCTGTCGCCCGGGTCCACCAGTTTCAGCAATTCCGCCTGCCCGCCTTTGCCCAGCACCCCGATCATGTTCGCAAGTTCGCGGCGGACCTCCTGGGGATTTTCATCGGGTTCGCGGTTCCGGTGACGTTGCAAGACCTCGAACGCCGCAGCTTCAAACCTTTTGGCCGCCACGAATTTGCGGATCGGATCAGGCGTGCCGGACTTGCGGGTGGCGGAGCGGTTTCTCCCGATCGAGGTGGGCACGCCCGCCGGCAGCCCCACCACCCTTCCGGACCTCCCCGCGCCCGGGCTGGCCGACTGGCTGACGGCCTCGATCCGCTTCACCAGTTCATCAAACCCGAATTCAGTCGCTTGCGCGACGAGTCCGCGGATTTCCCACGGGCCGTAAATCCGGGCGCAATGCAGGAATGCCGCCTCGATCTCGGCATAATGAACCTTCCGCGCCTGCTGCGGCATCAAGCCGGCGGTAGCAATCAGGATTTTGTTAATCGCCGCGGCCAGCTCGTGGTTGGAACCTGCCGCCGCACTCGCCCGGACCAGCGGCGCAAGGGCGTCTGCCGCCCGCCCGGACCGCAGAAAATCGAATGCCCGCAGCAGCTCGAAATCACCCGCTTCATCCGGCGGTGGCACCACCGCCAGCGCCGCGTCAATCGCCTCGCGGTTTCCGGATTTCACCGCCAGCCAGGCCCGCACCACGGGCGATTCGATTTGCTCCAAGCGGGGCAACAGATCTTCCCATGTAAAAGCCTGATCCTGCCGCTCGCCGTCGCCGATGGCCGCCAATTGCCCGAGCACCTGCGGCGGGATCGAGCCGAATGGCAGCGTTTCCAGCGTCGGCGGTGGGAAGTTACTGGTGCCGACATTCCGCCGAATCACCGTGTTTCTCGGCAGGCTCGCGACCGGCGCGCGAGGAATCGATACCTGCGAAGCCCGGGCAGCGGGTTGTTTCGATTCGCGGATCACCGCGTTCAGCTCCGTCAGCCAGGTTTCCGCCGTTCCGGCAACCGAGAGCACGTGAAGCACGTAGGTGTCATGGGGCTTTTGCGGCTGCTCCTTGAGCCTTCCCGCCACGGCCTCAAACAACAACCGTTTCGCGGCTGGCCGGTGCTCCTCCGGACAATCGCCCTCGCCTCGCAGCAGAGCCAGCAAGCGCGTGCTCACCATCTCAAAAAACGGTTTCGGCTTGGCCGCGAGGCAATCCACCGCCGCGGCAAACATCGGGGGCCATGCGGGATTCTCCGGCTTGGTGCCCGCCGCGGCCAGCGACCACGCGAGGAACCGCGGCGCGGTGTCCAGTTTCCCCTCCTGCTCCACAATCCGCAGGGCCAGCTCGCGATCGACCTTTCCGGATAACGCCAGATGTTCCATCAGCCCCGGCTGGTTCGGGTGGGCTTCCAACAATTTCTCCAGGTCGGGAACGACTCCCGGGCGGGTGAAGGTCAGGCCGGCGATGATGAAATCCAGATGCTCCACGCCAGCCGCCTCGATTTGTTGGCGGGTCAGCGCTTCCCCACCGGATTCCGCTTTCAGCAACGTCGCCAGATGGATCAGCGCGAAGTGACGGGCGTTCTCCGGAGTGTGAGGCAGCGCGAAATTCCGGATCGTGGGATAGCGGGGATTGCGATGCGTGTAGGCCGCCTGCTGGGCAGAAACCAACTGCGACAATGCACGGCATTCCGCAGACGAGGTGTCGCGATAGCCACGCGCGGCCACGCCGGGGAGGTCTCCTGTCGCCCGCAGCAGCTCGAGGAAAATCGGCACCGCCTCGTTTTCCCGGCCGTCCTCCTCCAACAGCACCGCCAACAGATAGCGCGAGCGCCAATCGCCGCCATCCGGCAGTTCCGTCATCAGGAAGCCGATCGCCTCGTCATACAACTTGCTTCCCGCCAGCAACATCGCCGCACTCTCGGCGGCCCGTGGATCGAAGCCGGTATTTCCGGAGAGCTGCCGCAGTTCGCTCAGTCCCTTCACCGGTTGTCCCAGCCTGAGATACGCGTGAGCAAGCGCGCTGCGGACCCTGTGGCCGCTATCGAATGGCAGCGCTTCCTCCAGCAGCGCCAGCGACCGCACGGCGTCGCCGCCTTCTTCTTCCAAAGTCGCGACTTGCAGCCGCAGATCGAGGTCCTTCGGTTGCAGCCGCAGCGCTTCGCCCATCAGTTCGCGGAACTTTTCAGGGTTGTCAGCCGCCCGCGCCAGTTCGGCGAGCGCGAGAATCGGCCCCAAGGAACGGCGGTTGCCGCGCGCCCGTTCGCGCAACTTGTCCTCCAGGTCCGCGATCCTGCCGGTTTTCTTGGCAAGCTGTGCGAGCACGCCCGCCCAGCGTGCCTGTTCCGCCGGGCTTTGGCCTTCGTCGTAGAGCTTCCAGTAAATCGCCTCCGCCTCCGGCCACTGGCCTGCCTCTTCGTGGAGCGCGGCGAGACTGGCTGCCAGATCCGCGTCACCCTCGAACCGCCCGACCGCCTGCCGCGTCATTTTCACGGCGTCTTCCGGCTTGCCGCTCTCGCGCAAAAGCCGGCTGCCGGTGATCCACGCGCTCTTGTCGCCCGGCGCGGCGAGCTTCCAGCGCTCGACCGTGGTGAGGGCGTCGGGGATCTTGCCGGCGCGCTGCTGGAGTTCGGATAGATCCTTGAAAAAGGCGGCCTTCCGGCCCTCTCCGGTGTCCGCCAGCCGCGACATGATGGCGAGCGCCGCCTCATAGTCACCGCGCCGGTCGAGCAACGCCGCGTGGAAACGGATCACCAGCGGATCGGCATCGGGCTCCAACAGTTTCCCGACTTCGGCAAATTCACCGCCGCTCTCCAGCAGCGATGCCAGCAGACAGGTCTCCGCCGCCGTCCGCGCGGCCTGGGCAGTTAGGGCGGCGCGGACTTCGTCCGCTTTTCCCGCACCGGCGATCACCCGAGAGGCAAGGCCGATGCTTTCCGCGAGGTCGTTCGCTTGCTTCGCGAGTCTCACCAACTTGAGTGCCTGCGGCACGGCCTCCGCCGGTTTCCCCGCCGCCAGCGCGGCCTGCACCAGCGCTGCCAGATAGCGGGGCTCGGCTGGAAACTTCTCCGCGCGGGCAGTCAGGATTTCAAATGCGTCCGCGCTTTCGCCCAGCCCGGAAATCGCCAGGCAGGTCCGCAGCAACACCTCGATGTCGCCGCCCTCACCGGCCTTTTTCAGCAACCCGACCGCCTCCGCCTTGCGCCCGGTCCGGCCATACTGCGCGGCCAGGGCCTCCATGGCGGCCGTTCCTGAGAGGCCCTTGAGCAAGGACTCGCCCGGCTCGGCCAGCCCATACTGCAACATCAGCCCGGCGATGCGGATGCCGTTGCTTTCGTCATTCCCCAGCAGCTCGTGCGCTTTCCGCAAGGCCGCCAACACCGCATCCTGATTCGTTTGGCGCGATCGCAATGCCGCCACCTGGAGATAGAGCGCGGCATCCGCCGGGACCAGCGCGATCATTTTCTCCAGCTCCGCCACCGCATCGTCGAAGCGCTCGCCATCGACGAGCAGCCGCACGAATTCCTCGCGCAATTCGCGCTCGCCCGGCGATCGCTTCAACACCTCGCGGAACCGCCCGATCGCCGCATCCGTCTCGCCCTGCGCCGCCTCCAGCTTCGCGAGCTGGCGCTGGATCAACAACCGCTGCGGATAGGTTTCCGCCAGCTTCTTCAACTGCACGGATAGATCGTCGAGCCGGTCCTGCTTGCGGAACACCTTCTCGATCTGCGCCAGCACCTCGCGCTCCAGCCACGACCCTTCGCCGATCTGGTCCATGATGCCCGCATACGCTTCCACCGCCTCGTCGATCCTGCCAGCCTGCGCCAGCAAATCGCCGCGGCGCAGCATCCGCAGCGTCTTCTGATAGGGCTCGCGGCTGGCCTCGATCAACTTCCCCGCATACACCAGCGCCTGTGCCGTCACGGACTCCGCCGCCGCGGTTTCCACCAGATCTTCCAGCAAATCCTCGTCGCCCGGATGCGCAGCCAGGACGGCATCCCACACCTTGACCGCTTCCCCGGCCCTGCCCTCGCGCAACCACGCCTTGCCGGTTAGTTTCGCCGCTTCCAGCGCCAGCACCTCGTCCTTGCCGGCCGCGACTTTCGCAAAATCCGCCCGCGCGCCTTCGAACTCGAGCCGCCGCAACCGCAGCTTCGCCCGCGCCATCGGCAGCGCCGGATCGTCCGGCACCGCGTCGATCCCTTTCGCCAGGGAAGCCAGC
>JBGSOI010000243.1:0-32942 GCA_041739215.1 Akkermansiaceae bacterium | reverse complement strand
GGCCCACGTGCGGCGGGAGGGCTTGCGCTTCGGGACGAGATCCATTCGGAGCTTGCGACCGTACTGGCGACAGATGCGCGAGGAGTTCCTTGTGCCTTGGACGTGTTCGAGGAAACGGACCTCTGGTTCCAGGCTCGTCATCCCGACGTAATAGCACGGATTTCCCGGCATATAATTGGGATTCTTCGCGATGAATGCGGGATCCCGAGTCACGGCTTCGTCGAGCTCGATCACGTAGACTCGGCATTGAAGGGCTTCGTTGGACTCGAGTGATTGATATCCATTTTGGTGGCGATTGCGGCGACCGCGTTCTTGGTGGTTGTTCATGTGATTGGCTGGTTGATCCTACCGACCCGTTTCAGGTCGATCTGCGGACACGTTATTGCCAGGCGGTAACGGATGCAACTAAAATTTGACCACGCGATCGAATTGACCAAGATCTCTGCGTGGCTCCAAACGACTCTGACGATACGTCCCCCAACCGGGGCCCAAATTTCGAAAAGAACCGACGCCCAGAGTCCAGCAAGAGAGTCACTTTCGCTTTGGGGGCCGAAGGCCAAAAACAGGCGGACCGCATTGCCCGTATTCTGTCAATTTACAAACAGGGCGGCGTCTCCCAGTCCGCAGTGGTTCGCGGCCTACTGCAGTTCGCGGAATCGGTCGCCCTGGAATCTGGCGATCCGGCGGTCAAGCCGATGTATCAAAACTCCACCTCAGCCGGAACGACGCCGACCAAGGGAGTCGGCAAGCCCAACGCTGAGGCCATCCTCATCTGGGAGCGCATCCGCGCAGAGATTCTCGGACTCTAACCTTCTGGGCGTAGCCACACGGTTGTTTCCGCAATAAGGCAACTCAGGAGAATCTGTGCGTGAGCTGCCATGTCGCAGGGGACGCGCTTTGTTTAAAAGTCCGTATTCTCGAAACACCGGACATTCTCCCGGCGATTGACTTCGACCGCACGGGAACCGGCTCCTGCTCTACGACCCGCGGTCTCCCGCGCGCTCCCTTACGCCCGGTATCTTCGTGCCCATTTCTCCACAATGAAACACTTTACCGAAATTCTCGAAACGAACACAGCCCGACTAATCATCGAGTGGCGATTCTCCGCAAAATCCACGCACCGACCATTCATCGGGAGACACTGGCTCGATCAACGAGGAAACTCCATGTTTTCACGCGGAACTGTTATGGGTTACGAGCGCGGCAAGCCCTGCATTCTGGTTCTTACCGTAATGAGCGGCGATCTGGTTTCACTTGCTTGTCCGGAATCGATCAACGGATGGCAACATTTCAGGATAGGTCCGGATTTCAGACTCCAGAAATTTCCAATTCCTGAACGTAAACTAACACTCGTTGAGATCAGCCATCATCTGAACCTCGGATGCGGCGAGAGACTAAAGCAACTGGCTGACTGCGACGACAGAATAAGGGATTTCTTGGTTGAAAAAAATCACCCGGAATTCGTCACCCTCGCTATCGCTCGGCAGATCCGGAAATGGCGGAAACGACAACCGGACAAATACTTCCATCTCGCCACCTCAGTAGTGATGGATTCCGAAATTCATCTCCTAGCCAACAGCGCGCCGTTCACCGCTATCAGGTTTGCTAGAGATCGGATGAACGAAAAACAGATACTCCGTTGCATCCACCGAAGGCCGGAGGCCGGAGTGCTTTTCGCGCTCGAACGGATGACGCCGAGGCTGATCGAGAAAGCCATCACAGAATGCCCGGGCACTCTCATCACTCACGGGCACTCCCGGGTTTCCGACGAACAACTCGACCGTTGCGCCCGCTATGACCCCTTCGCCGCGATTCATACACGCGTAGCCATGAATCCACGGAGACATGCTATTCTGTTAGCTCGTTCCTATCTACTTGCTTTCCCAATGCAATCGGGCGCGACGATGGAAAGCTTCCATGCGGAGATCATCGAATCGCTGACCCGATTCCCTGACGTGTGGCTGAGTGCGCACCAGCAGGACTACGGCGAGATCTTCGACAGCCTCCGCCAGCGCGCGCAGATACAAGTCGACCATGAGTTTATCCAAACGCTCCTGATCCGAATCCCTACCAAACATCGCAAACATCTGGCCGACCACATCGCCAGACAGATGTAGCAGTTTCCACACAAGCTCTTCCCCCATCCCGTTCCTTGCGGCTCGGCATTCCCCCGAATGGTCGGTCCTCTAAATGGCATACTACCCTATCCAACAGATATTCGTCCTCGGAACAATCGTCTTCTCATCAGGTGCCGAATCACTCGACGTTGATCTCTACCGCTTCATCCGTCGTCACATGTCAGGCGACTGGGGCGATATCTCGGATTACGACATTGAGATGAATGAAATCGCACTCGCCACCGACGGACCCCTCCTTTCTCAATATACGGTGACAGATGCCGGAGGATCACTCCGAAGCCTGTCAATCATGACTGAATCAGATAGATCCATCACGGTCGTTTGGCTGAATTCATAAGACCCTGAAATCACTGATTGTGAGTGATTGCATTTTCGAACGTCACGTCAGACCCGAAGCACCATGGATCGGAGGATGGATCCTGCGGCGGCGACGCTTTCGCTTCAGCCACCATCAAGACCCGGTTTGAGAAACGTGATCCAGCACATACACAGCAACCAAAAACCAACCTACCACATGAACATTACCATTCGTAAAACCAGCAAGCACGACGCCCGAGTCGCATTCGAAATTACTCGTCCCCATGACTCCACGATTCCCATCGAGGCTATTCGGATTCGCTCCATTCAGGATACTTCCGTTTCTATATCTGACGGGATCGTTCTTGAGAACTACCATCGCAAGTACATCGCAGTAGTCGTAAACGTCCGCCCAAATGACATCATCGCCATCCGCCACAAGTCTTGTTGTGTTGACATGCAATATCCCCTCTATTTCAGCATCAACGAATCTCTCGAACCTATTCCAATGATTGACCCCAATCTGCTTCGTCAGATCATGACCATCATTCCATCCGAAAACCAGCTCCATGCTGACGATGGACAAATGACTGCTCACAACGAACGTGATCTAAAATTACTGCTCCAAGGAAAGCACCCTCGCTGGCTCCAAGATTTTGTGAATTGCCAGCTGCTCAGTTGGCGCGAACACAATCCCGCACTCTATGTCAGGGTCGCCCCTCGTGAGTTATTGGACCGCGACGTATTTCTAGTTGCCATCCATGCCCCCTACCGGGCGCTGGTGGACTATGAAAAGTGTCTGACTCGGGTTCAAATTGAGTTTTGCGTCCGAAGCCTCCAATCTGAGGAATACCTCAACTTCTTCTCCAGAATACCGAGGAAACTTCGTTCAAAACTCTTAGCACAACATGCCACCCATCTTCTTGAGAAACATGTTCAAGACCTCACCGACAAAGAACTGAGGATTTGCTCATGGAAAGACGCTCTTACGGCTTTCAGGATCCGACATTCCGTATCTCCGAAAAAGTCCGCCATTATGCTTTCCAGCGCTTACACGATCGCCTGGATCGGCATCTACGGCACAGCAAGACTCGAATTGCGTCTGGAGATCTTGACCTCAATGCTCGAATATCCAAAGGAGTGGCTGAGAAGCAACCCGAAAGGACTGGAGTTCATATTCTCTAAATTGAAGAGCTTGCTAGGCATTCAATTCGATGACTCCGAGCTCCACTTGATGCTGCGAAGCATGCACCCGAAGGGTCGTGAGGATCTATCAAAGTTTATCGCCAAACGTATTTAAGAACAATCTCAGCAAGAACAACATACCCTCTCATGAATATCAAAACAATTCCCTCAAACCACAAGGTCTTTAGGACCGATGATGGCCTCGCAATGATTGCTTTCGAGTCTGGCCCCTTTCCCAATCCGAAAATGATACCACGGATCCATCTCTACTCGCGCTCACGATTCAAATGGCCCAATTTGAACGATGGCAAGGTCTTCGGTCACGGGGCTGGAAGCAGCTACGTACTCCTCGTAAAAGCCCCGCCATTGAGTATCGTCCATGTGGTCGAATGGAGCCCCGGGAAAGGTCGCATGGAAGAGACATTCTATCACATCGGGCCTTGCTTTGAAGTCACGCCGATCCCATTGAACAGCAATCGATTTTCCATCACCCATATCCAATACCTACTACAATCGTCTCCTCCCGCTGATCCGGAAAATCTATTGCTCATGGAGAGTGACACGAAGCTTTTGTTTGGCGGCGGGCAGCCGACATGGCTTCAGAAAGTCATCGATGCTCGACTGGCCTATTGGAGGATCCATAATCTCGATTTGTATTTCCAGCACACGCATTGGCGCTTGAGCAATCAGGATATCTGGGACTGCGTTAGAGGAGCTCCCTACTGGGCTCTCGCTCGATGGAAAAACCTACTGAAATCTTATCAAGTTGATATCTGTGTTCGCAACTCACCTCTTGGCGCTTTGTCATTCGCGCCCGAACGCTTGTCGCTCTACCTACGGAATCGCTATCTGGATAAGTATCTCGTGGACGCCGTGACACACGCTTCGGACAAGTTCACCAAGGACTGCCTATTGGGCTCCGCGACATGTGAACCAGATGCGAAGCTTTCATCAACCTGTCGCCGGCATCTATCGCCACAATTGCGCGCCTCCCTCCTAGCGATTGGCTATCGAAAATTTCGGACTGCAAGATTCGCGCGGCCGAAGCGGGACTTGCAGCTCGAATTTCTCGATTCGATCATCGAATTCCCGGCAGTATGGCTCGCCGCTCACCACGATGATTTCGCGGAGGTCATGGAAGGACTTGCCACCCATCTGTCGATCAGGCCTGAGGGAATGGCCCTCCTTGATATGATTGAACGGATGCAGCCACCCCACCAAAAGGCTTTTGCGACTTATGTCGGTTCTTTTATCTAGCTCTGTTCCAACGTTAATTGGTAGGTGCGCACCGAAGGGCCAGGAATTGGCGATTCCTTGTGGATTGGGATGTCAGTCCAGCATTCTTTCAGTGGCTGAGTTGGTGATCAAGGGTGTTGGCTACTGCTGGATTTTTCCGGCTGGGGACAGGACTTTCCCCACGCCCTGCGCTTCGCATGCGGGCTTCCCCATTCTACCGGTGAGGTCTCCCCGAACCCCTCTCCCACCACGCCCGGCGGATCAACCGGCTGCGAGCTCCCTTCGTCCCTAGAAAGCTCACAGCCATTGAACCGCCTCCAGCCCCCCGTATTCCGGCCGTTAGGACCCGGCCAATCCTCCGGCGCTACGCGTCCTCGGATTCGCCAGGCCCGAACGGGGATTTTCTACTTTGACGAACCGGTTTGCCTAAGGGGCGTAGCCCCTGCCGCCCTCAAGGATTTTCTCGATTTTCACTGCGCTGCAAACCGAGGAAATCCTTGACCTTGGCTCCCCACGCTCGCCGCTTGGCAAGGTTTCATGCGTTGTGCATTCTTCCTTTCCGATTGATGAACTCGGGCCAGCAGTGCTTTCTGCTTTCTGGTTCACGCGGATCCGGTTAGGTCAGGGGGGCTGGATAGGAGGCGAACTCATTTCGGTGCTCCATCTCCTCCAGTTGGCAAATTCTCGACTTGTCCTACCAGTCACTGGATAAGAAATGAACTTGCCCGTGGTCCGCCACGACTGGAGCATCGATTGCGCCCCCCTCCCCACATTCACATGAACCCAACCAAAGACAGTTCCAATGAAAACCAACTCAAGTGGTGGCGGTCACCGGGTGTGATCTACTTCCTTGCAGCGGGCAGCCCCGCCATCGCGATCAAGATCGGCGTCACCACACGCGCGACCTTGTTGGACCGGATGAAAAAGACGCAGACGCACAATCACGAATCCATTGAACTGCTCGGAGTCATTCGGTTCAGCGAAGGCGATTTCCCCACCCGCGATGCTGAGGATCAGGAGCGTACCCTTCATGCCCGATTCGCGCACCTCTGCCGATTCAAACAGAACACCCGTGGAGCCGAGTGGTTCACCGCCTCGCCAGAGTTGTTGGAGATGATTGCCGAATCCGCGATATCACCCGAGACCCTTGGCATTTCTAGGTCCGTCGGCATCCCTGTGAGCGACTCGATTTCTGCCTGAACACCCAGTCCGTCGAAAGCACCTCCGGAAAGACCATCCTTCGCGAATTCGAAATACCTGCGGAGGCCAGGTTCGCGAGAGAGGCCACTTTTTCTGCGGCTGGAGCAGTCGACAATCAGAATCTCCTCCGGCGCGGGCACCATCACCTCGGAAAATGCCGTTCGCTTGCGCCTACCCCTGCCATTGCTTCCCCCGTTGCTGTGAAACGTGCACCGCGATCTTAGGGCATCATCTTCCAATCCTCACCAGTGAGCCCTCACGCTCGTCTCGAAATCCACATCGCTCGGATCAATGATGATCACCCGGCAACCCGAATCGCGGCATTCATCAGCGACATTGATATCATCGTCCACATGAACATCGATGCCGAACCAGTGCGGGCATTTTCGTGGTTTCTTGCCAACAATCCCCCGTTGGTCACACGCACTCTCATGAAGAGGCAAGTTCACATACCCCGCCAAGGAAACCCCAAAACTCGCAAACCACTCCATCACATCACTCCGCCCGCGCAGCGACTGCGTATAAACCCAAATCTGGCACCCCTCGGCAGCCAAGCCCCTCAACAAAGGCACGGCCCCCAACCGCATCCGATCCACCCGGCAACCAAATGGCCCCTCCAAGGTCGGCACCTCCGGATCCGCCAACGCCACATTCCCCTCACACAACAAGGTCTCATCAAGATCGAAAGAAATAACCAGCGGGAGATCCATAGGAACGAGTCCTATCCGGCTTCCCAACAGACTCCAAACCAAAAATATCCACCGAGTATCTAGATAGGCGCAGGGGGCCAAATAGACTGCCCCCCAGATGAGAATACCTCCCTGGATCATGATTCCGAAAAGTCTATTCGAATATTTCGAAATCTGTCAGACACGTTATCCGAGTCGAAACCATGCAGAATAATGAGAGGAGATGAGTTCAAAATCGAACGCACGCTCCACGACGAAGTCTTCAGTGTCGTCCACCCATGCCATTGGCATCTCGGCCATTTCCACCACTCCGAGACACTAAAACACCCCGCCTCCGCAATCCTCGGTGTGCGCGAACTCCACCGCCAACCCGGACTGGGGCGTCACGAAAGTCCGCCCTCCTAACCTTCTGATCAAACCGCTGGAAATACTTCAGGAATCCTGATTTCAAACTGGACCGAATGGTGTGAATTGAGTGAGCCTACCCCAACAGAAACCTTATTCCATGGAAGCCCTGCTTATAATTATCGGACTCGTCGTGGTCGCACTGGTTATTTTGGGGTATTTGTCAATCTGCCTGGCCCTCAACGAGCATTGTTCTCAACAGGACAAAATGAAACCATTCAACGGATGGAGTGTCTTTGCCGCAACGCTTGCCGCCGGAGGTATTTATACTGGTCTTTATATGATTCAGGATGGTGGCGGCATTCCGAATTGGCCATGGTCCACTGCGTTCGTTCATTCTCAGGCAGCCAATGGTATGGTTATAGCCGCTGCGGGTGGATTGATCGCCATGATCACATTCCTAAGCTAATACTTAAAACTTCATTTTGGGTGGGAATCGCATCAAGTGCTCTACTCACAATCGCCGGAGTCTTTTCCTTCATCCTCGTCATTTTGCTGATTGTTGGACTTGTGCTCGCCTTCGGAGCATCGAGTGACAATTCAAGGAATAGACGAGGGTATTAGACTGATTCTCACTAAACTTCATTATTTGTTACCGCCGCATCTCCACTAACTCGAAACGAAACTAAATCTATCCCCTACGCGCCATGGCAATGACAATCGAAGAACTCAGCGGAATTCTCACCCGGAACGAAATTAAGCACGCATTCGATAAGGATGGCGACATCTACTTCGGATTCGAAACGACAAACTACAAAAATCCGTCCGGAGAGAAATCGCTCGGCATCTTCATGAGCATTGCCAACGAAGGGCAGATGTTTTCCCTGACAGCCCACCACGCTTTTACAGTCAAGGACTCCCCAAACATGGATGCGTTCCTGAAGCTTTGTGCCATCATCCAGATGAGTGGCAACCTCATCCAGTTCGAATATGTTCCGTCCAACGGCACCGTGCGGCCCTGCATTGAACTCCCTCTTCTCGACAACAAACTCACCAAGGCTCAACTAGACCTCTGTATCGCGTGCATGATCAAGACCATGGAAGACCACTACCCTGCTCTCCAAAAGGCATTAGAAACCGGCAACCTTGGAGACCTGCCCGAGGACATGCTCAAGGCGATGTCCGAAACCGCAAGCGACGACACCACATCTCTCTAATCCCCATTTCATTTGATCATGGATTCCACCGTTCAAATCGTGATCGATGCCGCCAAGCGGGCCGTCGTCGCGGCAGACCTTCAGACGCTTGACCTTGAGTCCATCCTCACAGGACTCGCCATCCTCCGAGCTTCTCGCGCAATCCGCTCATGACGTTACAGCTCTCCTCGAACTGCTCGATGTCTGGCTCAAACATCCCGACGCTTCTCGACGCGGCCTCTTGCTCCGCGCGACAGAGTTCAATGACCCCAACCTCGTCGAGTTTTTCCTACCCGCTGAGCCACTTGAAATGTGGCACGCAATGCTGGTGGCACGCACCAACGCAAATGATATCTACCAGGACTGCGACGACTTCCTCGTTTATCGTGGCACCCTGCTCGATGAGATCCGCGGCTATCGCAAAGATCCCACGCAGGATTATGAAATCGCCCGCTCGATCGTTCAACTCCTCCGGCAGGCCGGCGCTCCGGATTTCACTCGCCTCACCACCGCCGCACGCTCCGGCGATCTGGACAGCATTTGCCGCGAACTCGCTGCCGGATTTCCTGTCAACTTCACTTGTGATGGCTGGGGCAGCCCGCTTCTCGCCGCCATCACCGGCGGACATCGCGATGCCGTGAAATTGCTACTCGAAGCCGGTGCCGATCCCAACCTCGGATTCGACCCAGACCTCTACGAAGGTCCGAACTCAGACATCATCCACCTGCCCTTTGCCGTAGCCATGAAAACCGGGAACCCACAACTTCTCAACGACCTCCTCAAGGCCGGTGCAGACCTTCAGCTCCCCATCTACGCGAATTCATCGATCTTCCATCGAGACTCCATCCCATCCCGGGAAATCGCGGAAATCCTCTTCAATCACCTCCCCCCAACCTGGCGCGACCATCTCGGAAATAGCTGCGTCCACCTGCTTTTCGAACAAGCCCTCCACCTCTGCCAGGATCTCATCCCTGCCGAAGCCTGGAACTCACGCAATCATTACGCGGAAACCCCTGCCATGCTCGCCCTCATCGAAGACCAGCCAAAACTCCACCGACTGCTCTCCTGCGGCGCATCTCCCAACGAATACGCCGCCACCCATCCCGATCACAGCAATTGGTTCTTCGCCAAGCATCAACTCCCTTCCGAACTGAAAACCATAGCCATCACCCCGCTTCACGCCGCCATCGCCAGCGGCAATCGAGCGCTCGTCACCAAGCTTATCGCCGTCGGCGGCGACACCGAACTCCCGGCATTCATCCTGGCCGAAAATCCGCCCGAAGTCGCATTGCGCCAAATCAGGGCGGTCCTTCGCGAGTTCCATCCCGCACCATTCCCTAGCATCAACACGATCCCTCGCTTGATGGGCTCAGCCTATGGTTTCATGGACATCTACCATCATTGTACCGACCTCGAAGATCCACCCTTGAGCATCGAAGAGCGAATCATTCTCGCTCACTACCTCTGCGAAGACCCATCCCGTGCCTCGGCACATCCCGATCTCATCATCTCCATGACCTGTACCGAACTCGCCAAACTCCACCACTCCTAACATGACACCACCCCCACTCCCACCTCGCGAGATCAACGCGCCCATCTACCTGCTCGGCGACAACCACGGCTACTACGAAGAAGTCCTTGATCTCATCACGGAAAAATCCATCCACGATGCCGTCATCCTCCACGTCGGCGATGGCGACGAAGGATGTGAAAACTGGAGCGCCGATCACGCCCACATCCTGAATGAACATTTCGCCGCACGCTCCATCGAATACCTCAGCATCCGCGGCAACCACTCAGACCCCGCCCTCTTCGATGGCAGTGTGAACCTCTCCCACTTCAAGCTCCTGCCCGACTACACCCGCCTCTGTGTAAACGGCCAGTCATGGCTCCTCATCGGCGGAGCCATCAGCATCAACCGCATGGACCTCGTCCCCGGCGTGGACTGGTGGCCCGCCGAACGCTTCAAGCTCCGCCGCGAACTGCTTGAACCCGCTGACGTGCTCGTCACCCACAGCGGCCCCTCATGGATCGGCCCGCCATGCAGGAATGATTTCGTCGAAATCTTCGCCAGCACCGAAATGGACCAACTCGGCCGCGATCTCATCGACGAACTCGAAATCGAACGCGCCCTCCACGACGAAGTCTTCCGTGTCGTCCACCCCAGCCATTGGTATCTCGGCCACTTCCACAACTCCGAAACCAAACACCACCAGTCTTGCCACACCCGCATCCTCGACGTCTGCGAACTCCACCTCCATCAGAGGTAGAAAATGGGGTCGTTTCTCCGATTAAAATCCATAACCGCGCATGCCTCAAATCACC
The DNA here is from genome assembly GCA_041739215.1 of Akkermansiaceae bacterium. Lineage (GTDB taxonomy): Bacteria > Verrucomicrobiota > Verrucomicrobiia > Verrucomicrobiales > Akkermansiaceae > Luteolibacter. Next base: position 22,331 of record JBGSOI010000243.1, on the reverse strand, counting down.
CGCTCACCGACGACATAGATGATGCCCTCCATTTGCACCCCTTTACTGTCGCCGGTATTTTTGGGCATTGAAAATCTTGCGTGCGGTATTTTTGTCGAGGTCTTTCAGATGTGGTTGAAGAAGATCAACAATTTCATGCCAGGGTGACTGCTTAATCAGATTTCTCACTTCGAGGCGATAGTCCGAAAAAAGCATTAGGAGTTCCCGGGTTTTAAGCACTGCTGGATATTTGGAAATAGCTCTCCATGGATCACGGCAAATACAGTTCATTCTTAGGGAATCAGATAGCGAATCAATGTAACGGAGGGACCATTCGGGAAATTCCTCACAGACGGTTGGTAGCAAATCAACAGGAATCTTATACCCCGCATACTGAATGGTATCTTCCGGTTTAAGATTATAACAAAACACCACCTGTTTGCGGATCAGGTAATCTGTCGCGTATTCGAGCGCGGCAGAAGGACACTGGCTGCAACAGAAATTCAGTTGCTGGTTCGTGAGTTGCTCCGGGACATACCGAAGCGCGTTTTCTGGAGCAGCGGTGACGCAGAAATCGAACTGCTGCCATGTCATTCTCAATACCGCTTCCTGGTCAAACAGGGCATACGAGGGACAATTTCGAATGCAGTCGTCGAACTGTTCATCCGAAAGCCGTTCCAGCACCCGGCTATGGGCGGCCTCCGGATCCGCATCTATGCATGCACTGAAAATCTCCGGATCAAGACCGTTCCCGAACCAATCCAAGGCCATCCTAGGATCTCGTTGGCAACAGTAGCTGAATTGTAATGGATCAAGACGATCAAAGGCCCATTGCATAATCAGTGTAGGTCATCTAAGGCAACAACGATCCACCTGGGAAACATCAAGTTCGGCAGCATGGCGCTTGATGGTTCCCTCTGGATCGGCATACAACAATTTCCAAAATTCACTCTTATTCATACGCTTTGTTATTTTGTTAGTTTAATTCACCTGAATCAGGTAGAGCGCTCTTCTCTATCCGACTCTTTTCTTTTCCACGGACAATACCCCAATTTCCGCATTACTGGATATCACCCGGATGACGGTTGATAACGATGCCCCCTGTCCAGAGGGCCAAGGGTCTTGATCCGAAAAGCTCCAAGACACGGTCAGCTCATCGCGGTTATCACCCGAACCCGCCTTCCCGGTTATCGTCACACGAGACTTCCGGGAAAATCCAGGGCCACCCGATGGGCGCAGACGATCAAGAAGATCCTCTTCCGTAAATCGGATTCCGCCGGGTGAACGCCGGTAAGTAATTTTGCCCTCCTTGATTTCCTGACGCAGCTGCCGCTGCGAGCAATCAAGACGGAGAGCGGCTTCCTTAACGGTGAAAAGTTTCGGCCATTTGCCTTTGTCTCCAGACATTGTCGTATCGGGGCACTCGCATTGGAACCAGAACTTCCCCGCAGTCGCCTGTCAGGGGATTCTGGCTAACCATAGCTGGCAATTGGGTGCCCTTGCGCAATGCTGCCAAGCATCGCAGGCGTGATACATTTGATCGTCCCAATACGGCCTTGATACGAGCCCAGGCGATGGCGGCTGACCATGTCCCGTCTCGGCACACCCCGTCGATGCCCTCAATACCACGGACTTGTTGCACGGGCCCACCCAGAGTCACTCCAAAAGGAGAGACCTGGCAACTGGGACCACGCGAGCAGCGCGTTGTATATTCGGGTGCATGGAGCATGCTGATTCCCCTAGATCACAAAAATATCAGAACGACAAGAAAAATCTTGAAAACTAATTATTAAAGAAATCAAACCCCAAAAACCGACCCGATCAGCCTTGAATACACAGATTTTCAAATCCAGGACCCATCGATCAATCCCCCCATTTTTTAATCCAGCATCGCCCCACACCGGCCTTTCCCGCTGAGAGCTTCGCACCGTCAAACCCACAGTGCCGACGCTCAGATCGAAAATCTCAGCCGCGCTGAAAAGAAATCACCTCAGTCGAGAGGCCAGCGGTGCAACTTTGGTGCAACTTTTCGATGCTCAAGTGTGCATTTTCGAACAACTCTGTTCCTATCTGTGCATATCGGCTTTTCGCAAAACCCTTTAACAATAAGGGATTTATATGGCTCCGGCGCTTGGGATCGAACCAAGGACCTAGTGATTAACAGTCACCCGCTCTGCCGCTGAGCTACGCCGGATTTTTGTGCCCTTTCGGACGCGGGCGGACGATGGGATTCCGGGGCGTCTTGTGGCAAGGGAAAAATTCCCAGCACTGGAAAAAGACCGAGGAGTGGCGGATTCCGAGGAGTTCCAACGATTTTCGACGCGGGATTGCGCGTGCCGGGCGGATCTGCCAGCGTCCCTAGCGACCCACATGCCCGCAATTCTGAAACATCGCTGGAGTGTGGGGAACAATTACCTCGCGGGCATCACCAGCGGCGACTGGTTCAAACTCCTCCGGGAAAACCGCTTTGCGGTGGACCCGGCGTACTGGCACCGCGCGGCGTTTGTCACACTGATCAGCGGAATGAATTCCCTAGCCCGCAGGAAGGAGGAGCGGTTGTTTCACGACCGGGTGGCCGCGGCGACGATTCAGCCGCCGTTGTTCATCCTCGGCCATTGGCGGTCCGGCACGACCCACCTGCACAATTTGCTCGCCCGTGATACCCGGCAATTCGCGTTCGCCAACACCTATCAGGTCGTCAATCCCCACACGTTCCTCTGCACCGAGGAGACCAACACCCGGCGCTTCGCCTGGATGGTCCCCAAGACGCGGCCGATGGATGAGATGGAGCTCAGTTTCCAGGTGCCCCAGGAGGACGAATTCGCGCCCTGTCTGATGAGCCTCCGCTCGCTCTATCTGGGCATCAGTTTCCCGCGGAGCGAGGATGAATACGCGCGCTACTTGACATTCGAAGGCGTGCCAGACGAGGAAATCGCACAATGGAAATCCGCGTTCATCTGGTTCGTCAAAAAGCTCACTTTCAAATACCAGCGTCCGCTCGTCCTCAAGTCCCCTCCCCACACCGCGCGGATCAAGCTGCTGTTGGAAATGTTTCCCGGCGCACGTTTCGTACACATCCACCGGCATCCCTATCAGGTATTCCGTTCGTGCAGGCACTATTACGACACGGCGGTTTGGTTCAGCTATCTGCAACGGCCGGACCTGCCGGGCATCGACGGACGGATCATCCGGCGCTACACGAAACTTCACGACGCGTTCTTCGCCGGACGGGATCTGATCCCGTCAGGACATTTTCATGAATTGAGCTTCGACGATCTCGAACGTGATCCGGTTGGGGCAATACAGACTCTTTACCAAACACTGGGCCTAACTGGCTTCCCGGCTTTCGAGCCCGAGCTCAGGCGTTACACGAATTCCCTGGCAGGCTACCGCAAGAACCGGTTTGATGAACTGGAGCCTGCCATGCGGGAAAGGATCGCCGGCGAATGGAAACGCAGCTTCGACGAGTGGACCTATCAGCCATGAGCCACCCGCCTTCACGAACCGCACCCGGCCCCCGCGGCCATTTCCTGCTGGGCAACCTGCGGGAGTTCCGTCGCGACGTGCTTGGCCTGGTGCTGGAATCCGCAGCCACTTACGGCGACATCGTGCGCTGCCGGCTAGGGCCGCAGGTCGTGCACTTGCTCAATCACCCGGATCACGTCACGCAGGTCCTCCAGAAACGCGCCGCCAACTATGACAAGCACACCCGCAGCTCCGCCTCGATCAGGTCGGTGACGGGCGAGAGCCTTCTAACGTGCAACGGCGAGGCGTGGAAACGCCAGCGCCGCATGGATCAGCCGGCGTTCCACCACCGCCAGATCGCGGGCTTCGCGGCACAAATGACGACTGCAGCCACCGCGATGTTAGTCCGGTGGCGGGACCAGCCGGTATTGGACATCTCTTCGGAAATGGCCCGGCTGACATATTCCATCGTGGGGCAGACCTTGTTCAGCTTCAACACCGGTGAGGATGCGGCGACGGTGGAAAAAGCCATGCGCGTGATCCTGCCGCACGTTTTCGGGCGCTTGGGAAACCTCGTCAACGCGCCGGGCTGGCTCCCCACTCCCGCCAACCGCCGGTTCCGTCGCTCGCTGGCGGAGGTGGACCAGGTCGTCTATCGGATCATCGACCAGCACCGCCAGGCGCAGGAGAGCGGCGAGCCGGACGTGGATTTGTTAGCCATGCTGATGCGCGTCCGCGACGTGGAAACCGGGGCCGGCCTCGACGATTCCCAACTGCGCAACGAAACCATCACCTTCCTGCTCGCCGGCCATGAGACGACCGCCAACGCGTTGACATGGACATTCTATTTGCTCTCGCAACATCCCGAGGTCGAACGCGAGCTTCACGACGAAATCACCACCGTCCTCGGCGGCCGCACACCCACTCTCGAAGACATCCCAAAACTCACCTACACCAAACGCGTGATCCAGGAATCCATGAGACTCTATCCGCCGATCTGGATCATCGAGCGGCGGGTGATCGCGGAGGATGTCATCGACGGATACACGTTGCCCGCCGGATCGGCGGTGGTGATTTCGCCCTATGCGCTGCATCGCCACCCGGACTTCTGGGAGATGCCGGGGGAATTCGATCCCTCGCGATTTCAGTCCCCGCCCCCGGCGGCCTACATTCCCTTCGGCGCGGGGCCGCGGTTCTGCATCGGCAACGAGTTCGCCATGCTCGAAGCGCAGTTGGTGACTGTCATGGTGATGCAGACGTTCCAGCTACGGTTGGTGCCGGGACATCCGGTGGAGCCGCTGCCGGACATCACGCTTCGCGCGAAGCACGGCATGATGATGACGTTGCACACGTGGCCGGCTTCCTGAGATTTCCCATTGAACAAAAAATCCTGATATCCCAAAATTCCGATCATGCAAAAACTCGCAGCACTACTGACGATGGTTCTAACATTGGGTTTGGCGAACGCCGCCGAGGATCCGGCCCATGAGGAACTCCGCGCGCTGCGGACCCAAATCATCGATGCCATCATCAAGGGCGATATCGACACCGTCATCTCGAACGTCCATCCGAATGTCGTCGTGACCTGGCAAAACTCGGAAGTCTGCCGCGGGCGGCAGGGCATCAAGGATTTCTTCGAACAGACGGGCAGGAAATCCTTCAAAAGCTACAAACTGCCGCCGACTCCCGATGAATTGACGATTTTCCATGGCGGCGACACCGGCATTTCCTTCGGTGAAACCGCCGCGAACTACAACCTGTTCGGGAAAGACTACGAAATCAGAAGCCGGTGGACCGCCACGCTCGTCAAGGAGAACGGCAAGTGGCTGCTGGCAGCCTATCACATTTCGATGAACACCCTGGACAACCCGCTGCTCAGTGCCGCGAAGAACGGACTATACGTCGCCGCCGGGGTGGCGCTGCTGGTCGGCGTCCTGATCGGGCGCATTTTCGCGAAGCGGAGAAAGATCTAGCAGGGAACCGCGTGCGGTTACTCCACCGTCACGCTCTTCGCGAGATTGCGCGGCTGGTCGATCTCGCAGCCGCGGATGCGGGCGACGTGATAGGCGAAGAGCTGGAGCGCAACGACGGCCGGGATGGTCGCGACCAACGGGTGGCAACGAGGGATGGTGATGAAATCATCCATGCACTCGGCGGTCTCATGATCGCCTTCGGTGACGACGCCGAGAATGCGGGCTCCGCGGGCGCGGCATTCCTCGATGTTGCCGAGGGTCTTGTCCTTGCCGGGGATGTCCACGGCGAGGGCGATGATGGGCGTGCCTTTTACTAACAGGGCGATCGGACCGTGTTTGAGTTCGGCAGCATGGTAGCCTTCCGCGTGGATGTAGGAAATTTCCTTGAGCTTGAGCGCACCTTCGAGGGCCACGGGATACATCGGTCCGCGGCCGATGAAGAAGGCATGCTCGTTCTGCGCGTAGTCGGCGGCGATCTTGGCGATCTTCTCGTTCTGGAGAATGACCTTGGCAACCAGCGCGGGGATGGTTTCGATCTCGAGGGCGAGTTTGTAGCCGTCCTCGCGCGAGAACCGGCGGCCGCGGCCGAGTTTGAGCGCCATCATGAGAAGCACTGCGACCTGGCAGGTGAACGCCTTGGTGGAGGCGACGGAAATCTCGGGACCCGCATGCAGATAGACTCCCCTGCCCGTCTCACGGGCGATCGTGGAGCCGACGACGTTGCACAAACTCATCACGAACGCGCCCTTTTGATTCGACTCCCTAACGGCCGCTAGTGTGTCGGCGGTTTCTCCCGACTGGGAGATGGCGACGACGAGGTCGCGGTTGCCCAGGATGGGGTTGCGATAGCGGAATTCCGCGGCCTGTTGGACTTCCGCATGGATGTCGGCTAGATCCTCGAACGCATATTCGCCGACGAGTCCGGCGTGCAGCGAGGTGCCGCAACCGATGAGAACGACGCGGGAGAGTTCCGCGAGTTCGCGGGGCGAGGTGCCCATGCCTGCGAGAACGGAGGAACCGAGATCGAAGTCCAAGCGCCCGCGGATGGCGTTGCCTAACGAATCGGGTTGCTCGTGGATTTCCTTGAGCATGAAATGGTCGTAGCCACCCTTCTCGGCGGCGGCGGCGTCGAGGCCGAGCTCGGCGATCTCGCGGGTGACGGGGACGTTGTTGAGGTCGCGGATATCGACGGAATCGGCGGTGACGATGGCGATGTCATTGTCATCCAGATAGATCACGCGCTGGGTGTGGGCGACGATGGCGGAGGCGTCGGACGCGATGATGGTTTCCCCGTCGCCAACACCGATGACGATGGGACTGCCGCGGCGGGCGGTGATGATTTTATCCGGCTCGCGTGATGATAGAACGGCGATGCCGAAGGTGCCGTTGACCTGATGGAGAGCGTCGCAAATCGCCTGGAAGAGGTCGCCCTTGTCGCAATCGCCGATGAGGTGGACGAGGACTTCGGTGTCGGTCTCGGAATAGAAGTGATGGCCCTTTCCCTCTAACCTGGCGCGGATCGCGCGGTAGTTCTCGATGATGCCGTTGTGGACGAGCGCGATGTCGCCGGACTGGTCGAGATGCGGGTGGGCGTTGACTTCGGTTGGCGGTCCGTGGGTGGCCCAGCGGGTGTGGGCGATGCCGGTGGAGGCGCGGTGGAAAAGCGCGGCGTCCCAATCGGCGTGGGCCTTGTCGCTGAGCTTGGCGACTTTTCCCGGCGACTTGGAGACGAGCACGCGGTCGTCGTCGAGGATGGCAACGCCCGCCGAGTCATAGCCGCGGTATTCGAGCCGGCGCAGGCCGTTGATGAGGACGGTGGCTGCGTCCGCTTTTCCGATGTATCCGACGATTCCGCACATGGTGATAGAAGTTTGCTAGTTGGAAGTTTTCAGTTTTCAGGAAGAATGTCCTTCTGGACGATTTCTCCGGGGCGCGTGGTGGTGTTCGGCCAGAGTTTGCGGCCGGGATAGATGGAGGTGTTGATGCCGGTGTGGACGCCGTCGCCGATGATCGCGCCGAACTTGCGGCGGCCTGTGTCGATGAGCTCGCCGTTGACCATTGAGCGGTGGTTCTTGCCGTCGTGGCGGAGGTTGGACGTGGTGGTGCCGGCACCGAGGTTGACACGCTCGCCTAACACGGAGTCGCCGATGTAGGAGAGGTGACCGACGTTGGTGTGGGAGAGGATGAGGCAGTTCTTGATTTCGACGGACTGGCCGATGTGGCAGTGGTCGCCGATGCTGGTGTTGCCGCGGATAAAGCAGTTAGGGCCGATCTTGCAGTTGGCGCCGATGACGACGTTTCCTTCAATGAACACGCCGGGCAGAATGCGGGTGCCGGGACCGATGTGGACGATACCTTCGATGACGGCGAGCGGATGGACTTCGCCTTGGATTAGATTTTCAGTGAGGCAGGAAACGTAAAGTTCGTTTGCCCGGAGCAGGTCCCACGGGTAGCGAATAATGAAAGAGGATTTTGCATCAAAAGTAGTTTCTTGATCTCCCTTCAAAAATCCGAACGGGCATCCGTTGTGATCGATCATCGTCAGTTTTCCGCTGGCGAGAAAATCCGTGATTTCTGTAGTTTCCAGCCACGTGTGCGGGTCGATCCAGAAAGCTTTATTTCCGCCGATGGCGACGCGCTGATGCTCTAGCAGCGGAATATTACCAATGGGAAAATCCAGAATTTCCCGTGTGAGGGAAAGCGGCCAGCAATCGGATGGAGCGAACGACATTAGGGTTACCCTATTTCCTCGTGAATGGCGGTGGAGAATTTTGTGACCCAGGAGGTGACTTCCTCCTGCTCGCGGTGTTCGACGAGGACGCGGATTTTGTTCTCGGTGCCGGAGTAGCGGATCAGGTGGCGGCCGCTGTCGCCGAACTCGGCGGTGGCTTCCTTCATTAGCTTTTGGAGTTTAGGCAAAGTCTCTAACGGCGGCTTGGACGGCACTGGCATGTTGGCGAGCTGGGTGGGATACTCGTGCATGATGGCGGCGAGTTCGGCGAGCGTGGCCTTGCGCTCGATCATCATGCGCAGAACCTGGAGGGCGCTGAGGATGCCATCGCCGGTGGTAACATGGTCGCCGAAGATGAGGTGGCCGGAATTTTCGCCGCCGAACGAGTAGCCATGTTTGCGCATGCACTCGATGACGCTGCGGTCACCGACGGCGGTGGTCTCGACCTTGATGCCGTGGTTTTTCATGGCTTCGATCAGACCGAGATTGCTCATGACGGTGGCGACGAGGGTGTCGCGCCTGAGTTTCCCCTGCTCTTTCAGACCGACGGCGCAGAGGCCGAGGATTCGGTCGCCGCTGACGACCTGGCCGTTGGCGTCGGTGAAGATGACGCGGTCGGCGTCGCCGTCGAAGGAGATGCCGAGGTCGGCATTGTGTTTTCTAACGAGTTCACCGGCGGCTTCGGGGTGGAGCGCGCCGCAGCCGTCGTTGATGTTGAGGCCGTCAGGGTTGTTGCAGACGGTGATGACTTCGGCGCCGAGTTCCTTGAAAATGAGCGGGCCGATGAAATAGGCAGCGCCATTTCCGCAATCGACGACGATTTTGAGGCCGTGGAGGGAAATGTTGTCGGCGGTGTGTTTGGCGAACTCGATGTATCGGCCGCGGGCGTCGTCGATGCGGTGAGCCTTGCCGATTTGCGCGGGCGGCAGCGGGGCGGCTTCCGGCTCGTCGCCCATGATGTGGCGTTCGATGAGCGCTTCGAGGTCGTCGGAGAGTTTGTAACCGTCCGGCCCGAAGATTTTCATGCCGTTATCCTCGTACGGATTGTGGGACGCGGTGATCATGATGCCGGCGACGGCTCCCATGGATTTCGTCAAGTGGGCGACGGCGGGCGTGGGCATGGGGCCGACGAGATAGACGTCCATTCCCATGGAAACGAGGCCGCTGGTGATGGCGGATTCCAGCATGTAGCCGGAGATCCGGGTGTCCTTGCCGATGAGCACGCGGTTGCGGCGGGGACCGGACGAGCGGAGGACGTTGGCGACGGCCTTGCCCATGCGGAGGGCGACTTCGGCAGTGATCGGGAATTCGTTCACCCGGCCACGGATGCCGTCGGTTCCAAATAATTTCATGGTGTGTTTCAAAGGCTTGCGAAACCGCGAGTTGTTCAAATGCAACCCGCCGAATCAAGGCTAAATCCTGTCGCCAAGCACCGCGCGGTGAATGCGGCCGGGGGATTTCGTGAGGAATTGGCGGGCGAGGACTTCGAATTCCTCGGAAAGGTCGGTGAGGTGGATTTCCAGCGATCCGGCGCGGGCGGAGGGTTCGAGCAGGCCGAGACGGGTGAGTTCCTTTTTCAAATGCTCGGCGCAGGTCGTCGCGGAATCCACGAGCCGGACATCGGGCGGGAGAAGGTCTTTTAGAACAGGGATCAGCAGGGGATAATGGGTGCAGGCGAGCATCAATGTATCGATCCCCTTCTCTACCAGCGGATCCAAGTAGGTCTTCAAAACCTGCCGCGTGGCCGGGTGGTCGATCCAATTTTCCTCGATCAATGGCACCAACAACGGCGTCGCCTGACCGTGGATCAGCAGCCCGGTCCGGCGAAGGGCGAGCGCGTGTTGGTAAGCGTGAGAACTGATGGTCCCGCGCGTCGCAATGATGCCGATTCGGGTCGCGTCTGGGCAAGAAAGCGCGGCTTGCACGCCCGGCTCGATCACGCCCAGAATCGGAATCCGGTATTTCTCGTGCAGACTCGGCAAGGCGTGGGCGGTGGCCGTATTGCACGCCACGACGATGGCCTTTACGCCCCTCGCGATGAGAAACCGCACATCTTCGTCGGCAAACTGCCGGATGGTTTCCGGGCTTTTCGAGCCGTAAGGCAGGCGCGCGGTGTCGCCGAGGTATAGAATGTTCTCCGCAGGCAAGAGTTCCTGCACGGCACGGACGACGGTCAGGCCGCCGACTCCCGAGTCGAATATTCCAAGAGACGCTGAATTCACTGGCGGGAGTGTGTCCGTCTGTCCCCGCTCGCCAAGCGCAAAGCCAGCCACTTTCCGCTTCCCCGCTGCCCCCCGCAGGACTAGTTTCCCGCTGACATGAGTAGTTGTGGGCCGAAAATGAAGATGGATCCGACGTTGCACCGGGACAAGAAGCCCGACTGGATCAAAGTGCGCTTGCCGAACAACCCGGCGTTCTGGTCCACCAAATCGCTGATCACCGACCTGAAACTGGTCACCGTTTGCGAGGAAGCCCAATGCCAGAACCGCTGGGAATGCTGGGGTCAAGGGACGGCCACTTTCATGATCGCAGGCGACAAATGCACCCGCGCCTGCGGCTTCTGCGCCGTGAAAACCGCCAAGCCGGACGCGCTCGAGTCCGACGAACCCGCCCGCGTCGCCGAGGCCACCCGCCGGATGAATCTGCGCCACGTCGTGATCACCGCCGTCGCCCGCGACGATCTGCGCGACGGTGGAGCCGAGCATTTCAAACAAACCATTGAAGCCGTCCGTCAGGCGAATCCGGAGATCATCATCGAGGTGCTGGTGCCGGATTTCAACGACCGCGACTGGGCGCTCTCGATGGTGATGGATGCCCGCCCGCACATTTTCAACCACAACTTGGAAACCGTCGAGCGCCTCACCCCGCTGGTTAGATCGCGCGCCCAATACCAGCGCAGCCTCACCGTTTTGAAGAAGGCCAAGGCCATGGTGAATGGCAAGGTCGCCACCAAAAGCGGGATCATGTTAGGCCTCGGCGAGCGCCACGAGGAAATCCTCCGCGCGATGGAAGATCTGTTAGAGCACGACGTGACCGTGCTCACCATGGGCCAATATCTGCGCCCGACGCAGAAGCACCTGCCGGTCGTTGAATACATCACGCCCGACGCCTTCGAGGAATACAAAGCCATCGCGCTCGCGAAAGGCTTCCGCCACGTCGCCAGCGGACCGCTGGTGCGCAGCTCCTATCATGCGGCGAATTTCCGCCCCGAGCTGGACGTCCTCGAAGCCATCGAAGCCGACGTCCGGGCCGCCCAAGGACTGGAGCTCGGACCCGAACACCTCGCCCTGCCTGCCGCCAAGCCGGCGCTCATCCAAGCCATCGCCTGATCGCCATGCGCCACTGGTTGATCAAATCCGAGCCTGACGTTTTCGGCATCGACCACCTCGCCGAGGTCAAACGCGAGCCGTGGAGCGGCGTTAGAAATTATCAGGCGCGGAATTACATGTGGAAGGAGATGAAGCCCGGCGACCTCGCCCTGTTTTACCACTCGAATGCCAAGCCGCCCGGTGTGACAGGCATCGCCCGCGTCGTCGGCGAACCCTATCCGGATCCCACGCAGTTCGACGAAAAAAGCGATTACCATGACCCCAAGGCCACACCGGAGAATCCCCGCTGGTGGCTAACCGATTTTGAATTCGTCGGAAAATTCGACGAAATGCTCACCCTCGAAGCCATGAAGGCTGACAGCCTGCTCGCCGAGATGATGGTCTGCCAACGCGGCACCCGGCTCTCGATCACTCCGGTCGAGGCCCTGCATTTCAAGCGAGTTTGCAAGCTGGCACGCTGGAAAGCCTGATCGAAAAAAACCTCCCGGGAGACAAATCCCGAAACCCGCCCCGCTCTATGAATGAAGACACCTCCATGGCACATCTAACCGTGGTTCAGGACGCACCATCCGCCGCTCCCGCCTGGCGTGAGTGGCTGGCGGAGCATGGACCCAAGATGTTGTTGTTCGCACGCCAGCAGACCCGTTCCCACGAAGATGCGAAAGACGTCTTCCAGGATGCCTTGGTGAAGTTGGTGGAGAAGGTCCAAAGCGGTGAATTCGTCGGCGGGCAGGAGTCGTGGCAACCGTATCTCTACACCGCGATCCGCCGCCTTGCGATCGACCTGAGCCGTCGCGACGATCGCCGCAAGCGCCGCGAGGACAGCGTGACGGCCGATGCCGAAACCGGTCAGTACGACGCCTTGCAGCCATGGTTCGAGACCGAGAGTTCCGAAGACGAAACCCGCGTCCAACTCGAACAAGGACTCAAGGAGCTGCCCGAAAAATTTGCCGAAGTCATCGTCATGAAAATCTGGGGCGAACGCACTTTCGCAGAAATTGGTGAAACTCTTGGAATTTCTCAAAACACGGCGGCCTCCCGGTATCGCTATGGTTTGGAGGCCCTCAAGAAAAATCTCGGCAGTGCCCGCCGCCGCGGAGACCTCTCCATCTAATTCATCAGCATGAACCACGATCCACCATCCCTCGAAGCGGAACTTCGCGAACTCAAGGCCGTCGCGTTCGACGAAGCCTTTCTTTCGCGGCTCGAAGCCGCCGCCGATGGAACCTTGACGCAGCTCAACCAAGAGGAGCTCCGCTTCGAGGCCTTCCTTCGCGGGGTCGCGCCCGCAGCCCTGACACTTGATTTCCTGAACAGGCTCGAAACCGTCGTCCACGACGTTCCCTTCCCGGTGAACGACAAGATCGTCGTGTTGCCGCGGGTCACTCCCGCCGTCCCCACCCGCCGCAAGCGCCCGATGTGGGGTGCTGCCGCAGCCGTGGCGTTGATCGGTGCCGGGACCGCCTTGCTCATGCCTTCCAGCAAAGCGCCGACCACGGTCGCCCGCAATGGCGCGCCGGTTACGCCGTCGCCTGTCCGTCCAGCCGGCGGAAATTTCGTCCCCGCCACCTTCAACCGCAGACTGAGCGAAGTGCGCGATGAAGGCGTGGTATGGAAAACCAAGACCCAGCCCCACAGCGTGGTGCGCGTCGTTTACAAGGACAAGATCACCCACAAGGACAAGGATGGCCGGGTCTATCAGATAGAACAGCCGCGGGTCGAGTATATGTTGGTTCCGGCGAAAACCAATTAATCAGGAATTAGACAAACAAAATTTTCCAGCTACTGCGCTTCCAGTAAGTAAGCAATGAAAACCAAACCATCCTCATTCATCACGGCCGGCCTTGCCGCCGTTCTGATCTCACCCGCTTTCGCTGTGGAAGCGCCTGCAGATGATTCACCACCGCCGCCACCGGCCGTGGAAAAGGAAACCGGCCTGCCGGAAATCAAACTCCCCGCGGACCCGGCCAAGGCACCGGTGCAAACCGCCTTCCTCGGAGTCGTCTCCAGCGAGGTTCCCGACATGTTAGCCGGACATCTCGACCTGAAACCCGGCGAAGGTGTGCTCATCCGCTCGCTGGTGCCCGACGGCCCGGCTGCCAAATCCGGCGTTGCGGTCAACGATGTGATCACCAGGATCGCCGGCCAGCCGGTCGGATCGCCGATGGAGATTTCCAAACAGATCACCGGCCACAAACCGGGTGAGGCGATCAGCGTCGATCTCATTCACAAAGGCAAGCCCGCCACGCTCAACCTGACCTTGGGAATCAAACCCGCCGAGATGGCGGACAATGCAACCAAGACACTCGACCAACTCGATCTCGAAGGCCTGCCCCGGGAACTAGCGGACCGCGTGCGGGATGCCATCGCAGGCAACCTCGGTGGCTTCGATCTCGGCGACGACGCCGCCCAGTTGCCACCCCGCATGGAGGAGGCGATGCGCGATTTGCAAAAACGCATGCAAGGCGTGATGGGCAAAGCCATCCTCCCCGATGACGCCGCCGCGGGCAAAATCCGGGTCCAAGGCAGTGGCCTCTTTAAACAGATGGACCAGCATGGCAGCGTGGAAATGAAGGCCAAGGATGGAGCCAAGGAAGTCACCGTTCGTGACCACCAAGGCAACGTCACCTGGAGCGGTCCTTGGGACACCGCCCAGGACAAAGCCGCCGCTCCCGCCGACGTGCGCCAGCGCGTGGACAGCCTCAACATCGACAGCAGCTTCAAAGGTGCCGGTTTGCGTTTGAAGATCGGACAAGCCGCACCACAGGATGCGGAGGAACCCTGACAACTAACATTTTTTCATGGTGATCGGTTCGCACCCGCGTTCGGCCAGTCCGGACGCGGGTGTGTTTTTTCTACGTGGCGAGTGTCCCGCTCAAGGTGACCTTTGCCGAAGCGAGCAACGCGCCCCGCACTCTAACTTCTCCCTCTGCCTGCACCAGTCGGCCCAGCCGTCCCTCGACGTTGGCCCGGATTTCCAGCAAGTTGCCGGGCACCGCGGCACCCAGGATCTTTGCCGCGCGCACTCCTGTTAGCCGCAGGTCGGCCATCGCCGGATGATCCGGGTCGGTCTGGACCACGACCCCGCCGAGCTGGGCGATGGCTTCGATGAGGATCACGCCCGGCATCATTGGCTGGCCGGGGAAATGCCCTGCCAGAAACGCCTCGTCGCCCCGCACCTGATAGGTGGCGGAAGCCTCGCGGCCGGGCACCAGCGATGTAAGCTCGTCCACGAACCGGAAGGCAGGACCTTGAGGAAGTGCTTGCAACGCGTTTTGAAGATCTGAACTCATCTGCGGAACAGCATGGCACGGAGGATGCCTCGCGTGACAAGCCGATAGCCCGTGAAAAATGAAATCGACCGTCCGGGCGATCTCCACTATCCTCAGGCCCAGTGCCATCCAGCGATCCCCGAACCCTCACGATCCACCCCCCGGAAGTGTTGACGCTCCGCTGGTGGCTGCGCGCGCCATGGGATTATGTGATGATGGCTCTGGGCCTTCTATACTGGGGAGTTTTCGGCGGTTTGCTCACGTTGATCGGCGGGCCATTGCACCTGATTCTCCCGCGACGGACCGGCGAACGGCTCGGGCGGTTTTTCCTGCACCAATTGTTCCGGAAATTCGTCATCTATTTGCGGCTATCAGATCTGGTCCGGGCGGACCTGACCGCCCTCGATGCGCTGGGCGGGTTGAAACATCCTTTCATCGCCGCGCCCAATCACACCTCGCTGTGGGACGTGGTGTTCATCATCGCCCGGCTGCCCTCCGCCGTGTGCGTGATGAAGAAGCAGATTCTGATGAATCCCCTGCTCGGCGGCGGGGCCCGGCTGGCTGGCTACATCGCCAATGACGCGATGACCCGCATGATCCGGGATGCCTCCAAGTCGCTTGCCGAAGGCGGCCAGCTCCTGCTGTTTCCCGAAGGCACGCGGACCCGGCCCGACGCCCGCTGGATCAATCCGATCAAAGGCGGCTGCGCGATCATCGCCACCCGCGCGCAGGTTCCCGTCTATCCGATTTTCATCCGCAGCAACACCCGCTTCCTCCAAAAAGGCTGGCCGCTCTGGCGGCGTCCGGTGTTTCCCATCACCATCCGCTTCGATCTTGGCGAGCCGTTGGTTCCGCAGCCCGGTGAGTCTTCGCAATCCTTCACCGCCCGGCTCACCAAGGTTTACGAACAGGAACTCTCGAAACCGGATTCACTCCGCCGGCAGATCGACCAGTGAACCGGCGATCACATGGCTTGCCCCAACCGGTTCCGCCATCTAAAGCAGTCCCCACATGGCCGAGGTGCGACCGCTTATCCTGATTCCCAGCTACAACACCGGGCCGATCCTGCTGACAACGGTAACCGCCGCTCTGGCACTCCGAACTCCGGTCTGGGTGATCATCGACGGCTCCACCGACAGCTCGCCGGAATCGATCCGCCACCTCGCATCCACCGCAAATCCGGCATTCAGGATCCTGACTCTCACGGAAAATTCAGGCAAAGGCGCGGCGGTCCTTCACGGTTTGCGGGAAGCGATCAAAGCCGGATTCACCCACATCCTCACCTTGGATGCCGATGGTCAGCACCCTACCGACATGGTCCCCGAGTATTTGAAACTGTCCGCCGCCCACCCTGAAGCAGCGGTTTTTGGCCGACCCATTTTTGATGCATCCGCACCTGCGTTACGGGTCAATGGCAGGAAAATCTCCAACTTCTGGGCGAATCTCGAAACCCTCGGCTGGGGCATCGATGATTCGCTTTTCGGCA
Source organism: Akkermansiaceae bacterium (assembly GCA_041739215.1). Lineage (GTDB taxonomy): Bacteria > Verrucomicrobiota > Verrucomicrobiia > Verrucomicrobiales > Akkermansiaceae > Luteolibacter. Next base: position 6,096 of record JBGSOI010000243.1, on the reverse strand, counting down.
TGCGCCTCTATCCGGCCCAACTTTTGTTAGAAGTCATGGAATCCACCGGTTACGCCCGGCGCTTCGATTTCGATCCCGAAGTCGCCGTCCGCCTCGCCTGGCGCGGAGTGCCGATCATCAATCTGCCGACTCCCGTCCGTTATCCAAGCAAGGAAGAAGGCGGAGTTTCCCAATTCCGATATCTGCGGGACAACACACTGCTCTCGTGGATGCACTTCCGCTTGCTGTGCGGATTTTTCTTCCGCCTGCCCCAACTCGCCGCCCGCGGCACGAACCCGCTCGACCACCTCAGCCCCCCTGCCCCGTGAACAAGGCCGACATTCGAAAAATCGCCGCCTTGTTTCCCGGGCATTGGGACGGGAATTACGTCGCCTCCAAACTGCGAACCGATCCGCTCTACACCGCTCTCACCGAAAATCTGCGGGGCTCGGACCTGCCCTTGCTGGATCTCGGCTGCGGACTCGGACTGCTGGCGTTTTTCCTGCGGGCCGAAGGCATCGACGTGCCGATCCACGGACTTGATTACGACCCCCGCAAAATCAACTCCGCGCGGCGGGCTGCGGATTCATCGAACCTCCAGGGACTGGAGTTCTCCCACCACGACGCCCGCACCGGCCTGCCCGAGCATCAAGGCAACGTCAGCATCCTCGACATCCTCCAGTTTTTCACTCCGGACGAACAGGAAACCCTGCTCAAACTTGCCGCATCCCGAGTCGCCCCCGGTGGCAAACTCGTCATCCGCTCCGGTCTGCGGGATGATTCGTGGCGATTCAAAATCACCGTGCTGGGAGACCTGCTGGCCAAGGCAACCTTCTGGATGAAAGCCGCACCCACCCACTATCCCGTGGCCGACGATTTCCAAAGGATCCTCGACCCCTATGGCACCGTGGAGGTCTCCCCCTTGTGGGGCAAAACTCCATTCAACAACCACTTGATCGTCCTCACGCGGTCCGGGCAGCCAGCGATCTGTTAGCCGTCTGCCACCACTTCCGGCCGACGATTTCCAACAACTCCCGCTCATGGACGCGGAACATCATCGAGTGGGAATCGTAGATCAAATCGGCAGGTCCCGCGTCGAGCGAGTTGCCGAAGGCATAACCCAGCAGCAGGGATTGGGACTCGTCCGCCGTCCAGACCAGCGTCAGCTTCTTCCTTTCGAACGAAAAATTGTCCTCAAAGTATTCTTCGATCAACCCGCGCTGGCGGTCGGTCAGGTCTTTTGAATTGATGCAGATTTTCATGGGTGTGAAGACCAGAAGTAAAAATGCAGCCCACTGGTGAAGCACATGGAGTGACTTCACCAGAGGACTGCACTTCAAAGGGACAGCTCCCTGCTCATCGCATCCCGTGTGCCAACCTTGGAGAACAACACCCAAATCACTCAACATCAAATATTTACAGATTTACAAGGATTCCCTCGCGCGGGAATATTCCACACATCCTGAAAATCATGCAGGAAAGAATTACAATTCGTGAAGGATACCGGATAGGCAAAACCGGGTGCTGTCGTGGATGGCCCGCAGGAAAAGCTGAACTTCCTTGATGTCACAGCACCTCGCCCTGAGCCACAAGTCCGCGCCTAATAACCTGCACCGTTTTCACGCTCACGCCGCTCTGTTGGGCTGCCTGCGCCATCGTCATCCCCGCGCGCAAACAATCCGCGATTCTGGAATATTTCCTCAGGCGCTCTTCAACCGTCATTCCAACCCTGGGGGGTTTGGGTTCCCGCGGGGGGCGCACCTTCTTCTTCGGCACGCGCATTGGTGCAATCCATCCCTCGTCCAACAGCAGACCGCGGATGCGCCGGACTGTTTCCGCGCATGTCCCGTGCTTCACTTTGATTTCCGCGGTGGAAAGACCTGCTTTCAATGACTCGGCGACCGAATTCCAGCGCGTAAGGTAGAGATCGGCAGGAATGGGTCTGCGTCCGGAACCATTGCCGGGACCGAACTGTGGTGTTCGTGCGGGTTTGCTCATCCGGCCTGAGAATCAGATAGCAATCCGGATGAAAGCAAGTCCTTAGCGCTGGCAACGGACTCAGTGCCGGGGTGAACACCTCACTCTTCAGGGAACGACGTTCACGGCACCGCTTTGGCGAAACGAAGCGAAAGCCCTTTGGTTTTCCAGAATCGGATCAGTGCGGCCTCAATGCCCGGACTGTCATCCGGACTCAGGAATGGCTCGGGTTTTCTCAAACGCTCGGCATTGTCCAACATCACCCGCACCCGATCCAGTCGTTCGGCTCCCCCGTGCAAATGGTAATGCGTTAGCAACAGCGCCGTGCCGTAGGCAAGAAATCGTTCCTCCGGCGACAGCGATTTCATCAACTCCAACCATTCATCGTCATCGAGTGTGGCGATCAATGCCACCGGTAACAGACGGATGGCCGGATCGCGCGGGCTGAGTTTCGCCCGCAAATGATCGCGCACCGCATCGTCCATCCCGGAAAAAGAAAACCGCCCGCCGCCGCGGTGTGCGCTGCTGAAGTATTCCGCGATGCCCTCTGCAAACCAATGCGGCAGACCGGTGAACTTCCGGTGCATGCAGAGGTGGACCAATTCATGAACTGCGAGATCCTCGTCCATGTCCGGCGTGAGGCGGCTTCTTTCCACCACAACCGCGCTGAGAAAGTAGTCCGCGCGGATCATCACCCGTGGATCGCCCCTGCCGGTGTAATAGCCCGCGCTGCCTTTCGCGGCACCAGCTCGTTCGTATGCAAGCGCATCGGCGTGCAGTGAAATCCGCGGCTTGGCATTCTCGGGTGGGGCGGACAAGGGTAACGGATACGCGCTTAGGGCGGCTGCCGTGGATTCGCCTAACATCGCAAGTTTCTCCACGGTCTCCACTCCGATGCCGTCATCGGCATCAATCCGGAACCGCGGGGTCACCCAAGAGTTGCGGCCGTTCTCGGCGACGGATTTCTCAAGCCTCACTCTTACCGGCGGAATTTCCTGGGCCGATAGCAGAGACGGAAAAATCAGCAGCGTGAACAGACGACGCATGCGAATCCATAGTCGCTGACGATGAAGCGAAACAACCGGAAAATTTGTTCGGAGAAGAAAGGACGGGAATCTCATGAAAAAACAGCGGCTGATCCCTCCCGGCCAAGCGATCTCGCTCACAACTGACCGCGGTATTTCATCGCCGCTTCCGTGCGGTTGTGGACATGGAGTTTGGTATAAATTCTGCGGAGGTGCCACCGGACCGCCTCGACCGATACGCCGAGGAGGCTTGCGATTTCATTGAGGCCCATGCATTTCCACCACCGGCAGGTTGGCATTTCCCAGCAGGAAAGCCCCGGGCTGGAGCCTCCCGGGATGGCGGTTCCAACTGGTGGCGAACACCTCGCGAAGTTCCAGTCGCGCCCCGACCGGGCGGGTGGCCGTCGGGCTGAGCAATTCGGCAGGCAGTGGATAATAATCATTCGACTGGATCACGGTGGTGCCATCGCGGGCGAGCAGTTCGGCGCGGTCCACCCTGAGGGCTATCAGGACACCGCCGATTTCAACGAACTCCGCATCGAGACCAGTCGCAGTTCTTACCGCCGCTCCCAGTGGCGCAAAATGCCATCGTGTGGCTGAGTTGTGCACGGTCAGTTATGCCGTAATCGGCGCAGATCCCCTAACTACGTCCGGAATGCTTCATGCAATCGGGAAATATGTAAAATCAACCCATTGATGCCATGCATGAAGATAACACCACATTCAACGCCGCCAAGCCAGGTCGCCTGTTGAATCAGGTATTGCAGATGATCCGCTCTTACCGCCATATCTTGCCGCGATTTTCAGATTCACCCTTTGTATCACTCATCACCATCATGATCAGTGATCATGAAAAATCAGCACGCGATCTGCGAGGTCATGTGGACGAAAACGCGAAGCCATTCGTGGACCCGCCCGCGTTACCTTTCCACCCCGAATTTGCCAGAGATTTCGATCTCGACCAATCGATGGATTCCCTCGAACAGGAGGAAAGTAAGGCCCTCCGTGAGTGCGAGACCATGCTTGGCGACGGGCGATACCCGGAAGGTCTGAGGGCATGTCTTCGTGATTCGCTGGTGCCGAAGCTTGAGAACCACATCGGGGTCCTCCGGCTAATGGCTTCATGTCGAGAACGCGCTCCCGCGGTCTCCTCCAGGCACGCCCGGAAATAGCCACGATTCAGGATGCGACACTTGAATTTTACTGGAAATTACAATCAGGCCGCGGTCGTTTCTCTTTGTTAGTGGCGTATCAGGAACGAGTGGGCGGAAAAAGGGCTGTGTTGGTCATTTTTACCAGGCTATTCCGAGACTTTTCATCTTTGGGACTCATTGAAACTCCAAATGGCGCACCCGACAGGACTCGATCCTGAGCAAGATCGCCCCATCTGGAAGCGGTATCACTTTACCGAACCTGATGAGCTTTCGCTCAAAATCGGATCGCAATGTCCCTTGGAATTCGCAGTTCGCCCGCGTGATTCTGACAAAATTGTGGCGACCCCCCTCTCTACTCTTGGAGCCGAGTCTCTAAAAACCCACCACGTGACCTTTTGAATCTCAAGATCTTGAAAAGTGGCCCGAGACGGATTTGAACCGCCGACACGTGAATTTTCAATCCACTGCTCTACCGACTGAGCTATCGGGCCTTTATTTCCACCACCCTCGCGGGCGGGGCGGCAGTAAGAGGGGCTGTCAGAGTTTTGACAACCTGAAAATCACCCGATTCCGGATTTTTCCACGATGGCCTGTGGCGGGAAGCAAAGCGCCACGCGGCTTTGGACGAACCGGTCGCAAGCGCGAGAGTGGAATGTGTTCCGGCTGTCTGAGCCGGATTCATAGCACCCGCTGAGACAGCCGGGACACTCTCCACATATCCGGATTAATACGTTTTCACACAGGAGAGACGGACGATTTCTTTCCAAGCCGGAGTTCCGACAAACTCTCACTTCCGATTTGGATGGTCTTTTCCGTTCCGTCTAACTCATATCCGATCTTCCGATAGAATCCGATCGCGTTTTGATTGCGGGCCAACACCCACAATCTCACCGCCGGAAATGGCGAAAGCTCGTCTTCGATTTTCATCATGAGTTGCCGTCCGAAGCCTCGCGTCCAGTAGTCAGGAGAAACGTAAATCGCATATACCTCGGATTCTCCTTTCGTGTCTGCATCCCGGCTTTCGCCGCCGGACGCCCAACCTACGACCTCACCGTTTTCGGCCGCTACAAGCACCTTGCTGCGGCTGCCAGCGAGTTCCTGGGTCCAGAACACGGTCCGCTTCTCCAAGGACATTCCTAAAAGAAAATCCGCGGGAATGATACCGGTGTAGGCGGCTTGCCAGGCGCGGATATTGATTGCGGTAATCGCGGCCGCGTCTTCGGGTGAGGCTCGTCGGATCGTCATCTCGCAACGTTCTGAGATCACCTCACTTCAAAAACACTTCCCGAGCCTTCGCTCCCTCACCGGGTCCCACGATCCCGCGCTGCTCCAGGATATCCACCATCCGCGCGGCGCGGGTGTAGCCGAGGCGGAGGCGGCGCTGGAGGAGCGAGGTGCTGGCCTTCTGTTCCTGGCGCACGACTTCGATGCATTTCATGATGAGTTCCTCGTCGGCTTGGGAGACATCGTCGTCCTCGTCGTCGTCATTTTCCCCGTTGATGGTGGCTTGGATTTCCTTTTCAAACTGCGGCTTTGCCTGCGAGGCGCAGTGGTCGATCAGCCGCTCGATCTCGGCATCGGTGACAAAGGCACCTTGGGCGCGCTCCAGTTTGGCGGAGCCGGGTGGCAGATAGAGCATGTCGCCCTTGCCGACGAGTTTGTCCGCGCCCTTGGTGTCGAGAATGACGCGGGAGTCGAGGGCGGAGGAAACCTGGAAGGCGATGCGGGAGGGGATGTTCGCCTTGATGATGCCGGTGACGACGTCCGCCCGCGGCGTCTGGGTGGCGATGATGAGGTGGATGCCGGCGGCACGGGCTTTCTGCGCGATCCGGGCGATGCACATTTCCACATCGGCCGGGGCGGTCTGCATAAGGTCGGCAAGCTCGTCGATGAGGACAACGATGTAGGGGAACTTGGTGGGAATCTGCTCTTCGTAAACTTCCTCGTCCTCCTCATCCGCT
>JBGSOI010000234.1:0-4744 GCA_041739215.1 Akkermansiaceae bacterium | reverse complement strand
GCGCTGCAGCTCGGGGCCGGCCGGTCGAAGGCGACTGACGGAGTCGATTTCGCGGTCGGCTTCGACCGGTTGGTGAAGTGTGGCGAGCCGATCCACGCCGGCCATGCGGTGTGCCGGATCCACGCGCGGACGGCAGTGGATTTCGACATGGCGGAAGCGATGATCGAAAAGGCCGTGCGGATCGTGCCGGCATGAGCGGATACCCCAAGATGGGGGTTGCCAGATCGCCCGCCAATTGGCATTGCAAGGCCGTTGTTGGCCGCGCGAAAACCGGCCGACTTCCTTCCACTTGATTTCATGAAACCGACACTCCTTGTGCTAGCAGCCGGAATGGGCAGCCGATACGGCGGCCTCAAACAGATGGACCCGATGGGCCCGAATGGCGAAACCGTGCTCGACTACTCGGTCTTTGACGCGATCCGTGCCGGCTTCGGGCGGGTGGTGTTCATCATCCGCGAGGATTTCGCGGAGGCCTTCAAGCAAGGCGTCGGCGGCCGGTTCGCGGACATCATCCAGGTGGATTATGCCTATCAGAAGCTCGACGACCTGCCTAACGGATTCAAGGTTCCCGAGGGCCGGGTGAAACCGTGGGGCACCGCCCATGCCGTGCGCGCCGCACGCCATCTGGTGAAGGAGCCCTTCGCCGTGATCAACGCGGACGACTTCTATGGCAGCGACGCCTACTTGCGTGCCGCCGCTTTCCTTGCCACACCGCGTTCCGAAAACGACAAGGCGCACTACGCGATGGTCGGCTATCCGCTGATCAACACTCTATCCGACCATGGCGACGTGAACCGCGGCATCTGCACTTGTGACGAAGGCGGCCTGCTCAGCGGCGTGGAGGAGTATGTGAAAATCGAACGCGATGCCGACGGCGTCGTCCGGGGCAACGCGCTGGACGGCACCCGCAAGGAAGTGTGCGAGGAGTCGCCGGTTTCCATGAACTTCTGGGCCTTCACCCACTGCTTCATGGATCACTTGGAAACGGAGTTTTCCAACTTCATCAGGGCGTTCGGCAACGTTGAGAAATCCGAGAACTACATCCCGACGGTGGTCGACGCGCTGATCCGCTCCGGCAAGGCGGATTGCTCCGTGTTGGACACCACCAGCCATTGGTTCGGCGTGACCTATCCGGACGACAAGCAGCACGTCGTCGCTTCGATCCGCAAGCTGATAGAAACCGGCGAGTATCCGGCGGATCTTTCCCAAGGGGCGGTCCATGCATGACCTGCGCCTGATTTCGTCCCTGTTCGAGATGCGCTCCGACTTCGTCGAAGCGCAGCCGTTCGGCTCCGGGCACATCAACGACACCTATTGCGCATGGTATGACCAGGCCGGGTGCCGGGTCCGTTATATTCATCAGCGGGTCAATCATCACGTTTTCAAGGACCCCGTCGCCGTGATGGAAAACGTGGCGCGCGTGACCGGTCACGCGTTGCAAAGCCTGCTCGCCGAAGGCCATCCCGAAGCGCACCGCCGCACTCTAACGTGCATCCCGGCGCGGGATGGCAAGCCGTATGCCTTCGACCCGGATGGCAATTTGTGGCGGACCTATCCGTTCATCGAGGGCGCGAAGGGCTATGATGAGATCGAGTGCAACGAGCAGGCCTATCAGGCGGCGCGGGCGTTCGGCGCTTTCCAGAATCTCACGGCGGATCTGGCAGGCGAGCGGCTGCACGAAACGATCCCGGATTTCCACCACACACCCAAGCGGCTGGCGGCGCTCGAAGCGGCGATTGCCAACGACGTGGCCGGCCGCGCCGCGGATGTGCAGGCTGAAATCGACTTCGCCCGCGCCCGCGCCGCGGATTGCTCGCGGATCACCGATCTCATCGCCTCCGGCGAGATTCCCGAGCGCGTGACCCACAACGACACCAAGCTCAACAACGTCCTGCTCGATCTAACGACCGCGGAGGGCATCTGCGTGATCGATCTCGACACCACCATGCCCGGCTCCGCGCTCTATGACTTCGGCGACATGGTCCGCACCGCCGCACCGACCACGCGGGAGGATGATCCGGATTTGAAACACATCGGGATCCGCCTCGACCGTTTCGAATCGCTGGTCAAAGGCTATCTATCCACCGCGACCTTCCTCAACGATGCCGAGCTCGCCAACCTCGCGTTTTCCGGCAAGCTGCTGACCCTCGAGTGCGGGATCCGTTTTCTAACGGACCATCTCCAGGGCGACACCTATTTCAAGATCAAGCGCCCCGGCCACAATCTCGACCGCTGCCGGAACCAGTTCGCGTTTGTCCGGGCGTTGGAACAGAACATGCAGGCGATGGAGGAAATCGTCGCCCGCGCGGTGCGCTAGCGTCTGAAAACCATCCACCGTTCGATTTCATGACGACGAAGCAACCGCATCCGCGATGGGTCATCGCCGGTGGTTGCTGCCTGGCATTCCTCGGCGCGGCGGTGAACGCCTGCTACCTGATCCAGCTCGGCACCTCGGTCAGCCACCTGACCGGCGATCTCTCGAAAGTCGCGATGGACGCGGTGGAAGGCCACAGCCGGATCTCGCGGGCGGCGCTCAATCTCATTTTCGCGGCAGTCGGCTTCGTGCTCGGCGCGGCCACCGCCGGGTTTACCATCCATCACCCGACCATCGAGTTCTCGCGACCGTATGGCCGGGCGGTGATCGCGATCGGAGTTTGTCTGGCGGCGGCCCATTTCAGCCTCAGTCCGGCACCGGTTCTATCCGTCAGCCTGGCAGGCTTCGCCTGCGGCTTCCAGAACGCCCTGGCCACCCACTACCGCGGAATGGTCCTGCGGACGACCCACGTGACAGGGCTTCTAACTGACCTCGGGACCAATTTGGGAATGTTGCTCAAAGGCCATCAGATCGCCCGCTGGAAACTCCTGGTGCCGACCATGCTGGTGATGAGTTTTTTCGCCGGTGCCGTGTTCGGATCGATCCTGGTCATCGCCCTGAGCGGGCCGGCGTTGCTGATCCTGGCTGGCATGTATATCGGCGGAGGAATCGGCTGGTCGATCTACAAGCATGTGTTCCTTACGGCCGGGGGACGGGAGGATCCGGTCTAACCGGCAACAACCTGCCGTGAGGCTCGCGGATTGACGTCCTGTCTCCCCGCCATTTCACTGCACTGGCAGATCGCAAGCTCATGAGAATCCGGACAAAGCCATTCATCGTCGTCGTCCTGGCGGCAGTTGCACTGACCGCCGGCATTGTGGCAATCCGCCATTTCACAGCCACTCCTTCGCCTGGACTTACGCCCGCGGTCGCCGCAGCGGATTTTCCGATCCTCGCGCCGGAGGACGAGGTCCACGCCCGCTACGCAGGATCCAACACTTGCCGCGAGTGTCACGCCGGGGCATTTGAAAAATGGTCTCCGTCCAATCATGGCCGCGCCGAACGCAAGATTGGCAAGGACGAGGACCACAAGGCGTTTTCCCCCAAACAATCCCTCGCCCACGGCAAGGACCGTTCCGAAGCCTTCGTCGATGCGGATGGCCTCGCGAAGATCCTCACCCTCGGGCGCGAAAAGCAGCGCCATGCCTATCCGGTCGTTAGAGTCATCGGCAACGAACCGCTGCGGCAGTTCCTGATCCCCGGGCCCGGCGGCCGGCTGCAGATTTGCGATGTCACTTTGGATCCTGCCAAAAACGAATGGTTTGACGTTTACGGCGATGACGAGCGTGCTCCCGGCGATTGGGGTCACTGGACCGGCCAAGGCATGAACTGGAACGCGATGTGCGCCGCCTGCCACAACACCCGCCTCCGGAAAAACTACGAACCGCAAACCAACAGCTACCACACCACCATGGCCGAGATGAGCGTGGGCTGCGAGGCCTGCCACGGCCCGATGAAGGCCCACGTCGAGTGGCAGAAGAAGCCGCCCGTCGGCGGCGCGAAGGATCCCACCCTTCCCAGATTCACCCGCGACCAGACGATGGAAACCTGCGGTGCCTGCCACGCCCGCCGCGCGGAGCTCACGGGTGATCCCGTCCCCGGCGAGTCGTTCCACGATCACTTCAGTCTAACCGTCACCGACGCGACCGACACCTTCCATCCTGACGGCCAGGTGCGGGATGAAAACTACGAGTTCACCTCGTTCCTTTCCAGCCGCATGCAGCACGCCGGAGTGCGCTGCGTGGATTGCCATGATCCCCATTCCAACAAACCGATCTCGCCCGGCAACCAGCTTTGCATGAACTGCCACGCCGGCGGTCGCGCGGATTTCCCCACCACCCCCGTCATTGATCCCACGGCGCACAGCCACCACGGCCCGGACAGCACCGGCAACCAATGCGTTTCCTGCCACATGCCGGTCACCACCTACATGCAGCGCGACCCGCGGCATGACCACAGTTTCAGCATTCCGGACCCGAGGCTCACCCTGGAATTCGGCGTCCCTAACGCCTGCAACCGCTGCCACACCGACAAGGATGCCGCGTGGGCGATCGAAGCTAACAAAAAAAATTCCGGCGACAAACCCGACCGCCCGTCCCGGACCCGCGCGCTCACCGTTGCCAACGCCCGCCGCGGAAATCCCGCTGCCCGCGAGCAGTTGATCCGGCTGCTGGCCAGCGAGGAAATTCCCGCGTGGAAAGCCACTGCCTGTCACCTGTTGGAACGCTGGGTGATGGATCCCGCCGTCACCCAGGCGCTGTCAGGCCAATTGTCCAACGCCAGTCCGCTCGTCCGCGAAGCCGCCGTCCGCACGCTTGGCACCCAGGTACGGCAGAACAACGCCGCCGTCGGCACCGCGCTCAAGCCGCT
>JBGSOI010000228.1:0-21864 GCA_041739215.1 Akkermansiaceae bacterium | reverse complement strand
GATCACCATCGAGTTCGGAATCACCGGTCCGAACCACGTCCTCGCCAGCGGCTGCGCGGCGGGTCTCGACGCCATCGGCATCGCGATGATGCTGGTGCGCTCCGGAGTCGCACCCCGCGCGCTGGCGGTGGCGGTGGACCTTCCGCTGGTGCCGATTCTGTTGGATAACTATGCCGCGTCCGGCTTGCTGGCGCGCGAGTTGGATTTGAATCCCTATCATCCCAAGTCATCCGGCTTCATCCCCGCCGAGGGCGCAGCGGCGATGGCCATCGGCTGGCATGACGGAGATTTCCCGCGCCTGGTCCACTATGGCTGCAATGCCGATGCTTGTGACCCGGTGGGCATCCCTGCCAATGGCGGCCGCACTCCTGCACTGTTGGAAAGTGCCATCAAACTCCATGGACCACCAGCCGCGGTGTGCCCTCATGCCACCGGAACCGCTGTGCAGGCCATCGCCGATCCGGCCGCAGTGAACCACGCATTTCCCGACCGCAAGCCGACCTTGCATCTGTTAAAGCCCTTCACCGGCCATACCATCGGGGCCAGCGGACTGTTGGAAAGCGTCATCATCGCCCGCTTTCTAAAAGATCGCAAACTCCCGCCCAATCTTGCCGGCCTGGCGATGCCCGGCGGATTTCATCTGCCCGACGAGGCGCTTGATGCCAGCGGGTCGATCTATAAACTCTCGCACGGAATGGGCGGTCACAATGCCCTGCTTGTTCTCACACCACCATGAAGCCGACCCGCCGACTTGAAATCTCCATCGATGACCAAACACTCAAAGTCATCGAGGACGACCAATGTATCCGCCAATTCGATATCTCCACTGCCGCCAAGGGCATGGGCTTCGTGATGGATAGTTATCGCACGCCGACCGGGCGCTTCAGGATCGCGGAGAAAATCGGAGCCGGCGAGCCGGGCGGCACCATCTTCAAAATGCGGGTCCCCGTCGGTGTGTGGCAACCCGGTGATGAAGCTGGAAATGATCTCGTTCTCAGCCGGATCCTGCGTATCGACGGCCTGGAACCGGCGAATGCCAACACGCTCGATCGCTATATCTACATTCACGGCACCAATCAGGAAGACCTGCTCGGACGCCCGGCCAGCCATGGCTGCATCCGGCTTGGCAACATGGCGATGATCGAATTGTTCGACCTGGTGGACGCAGGCACGGCAGTCGAAATACTCCCGGCCACCAAGCCGCGGGGGAAATTATTCTTCATCGATTGCGACTCCACGCTTTCGACCATTGAGGGGATTGATGAACTCGCCCGCGGCAAGGGTGAAGATGTCTTCGCACAAGTCGTGGGCCTGACCAACGCCGCGATGAATGGCGAGGTTCCCATCGGCGAGGTCTTTCCGCGGCGGATGCAAATGATCCGGCCGGATCGTGCATTATGTGATGAAGTCGCCGCCCTCTATCTGGCCACAGTGGTTCCAGGCGCCGCTGAAATGATCCGTGAATTGAAGGATAAAGGCTGGCTGCCGGTGATTTTGTCAGGCGGCTTCGCCCCGTTGATCCAACCACTTGCACTTCATCTTGGGATAGATCATGTGGAAGCCGTGCCGCTCTATTTTCATGAAGATGGATCATATAAAGGCTATGGCATGGACTATCCGACCACGCGCAACCTCGGCAAGAACGAAGTGATCCGCGAGTGGAAACAAGCACTGCTACCCGAGCAGGTGATGATGATGGGCGATGGAATGTCCGACCTGGAAACCAAACCCGACGTGGATGTATTCATCGGCTTCGGCGGGGTGGTTGCCCGCACCAAGGTCGCCAAGGGTTGTGACTATTGGCTCACTGACATGAATGATCGCTCCATGTTCAGGAATATCATGTGAGGAGGAAAGATAGCGGATTGCGGAGCCTGATATGCGAACCGCGCGGCGCACGAATCAGTTTTGGCTTGCTAGCCTGTTCATGAGTTATAGGTTTGTCGCGTCATGAGCACTACTACCAAAAAAACATCCACCAAGGGCATTCGTTATACCGACGCCCAGAAGAAAGAAGTCGTGGACTTCGCGACGAGCTACAATGCCAGCAACGGCCGCGGCGGCCAAAGCAAGGCAGCGGAAAAGTTCGGAGTTTCCCAGCTCACTGTCGCAGGCTGGTTGAAAGCCGCTGGTGCTCCTGCTGCAAAATCCACCAAGGCTCCCAAAGCAACGAAGGCTGCAAAGGCACCTAAAGCTCCTAAGGCAGCCAAGGCTCCCAAAGCAAAGAAAGCTCCCAAGGCAAAGAAGGCCGCGGGCAAGAGCAAACTCGGCTCGCGCTACACCGACGAACAAAAAAAGGCTGTTACTGATTTCGTGGTTTCCTACAATGCCGAGAACGGCCGCGGTGGTGCCAGCACGGCTTCCAAAAAGTTCAGCGTCTCGCCACTTACCGTGGTTGCCTGGCTCAAAGCAGCCGGTGCGCAAGGCCCCGCTGGCAAGGCCGCCAAGAAATCCTCGAAGGCAGCTCCTGCCAAGACCACCAAGAAGGTGAGCGCTGCGACATCATCGGGTGGCTTCAGCGCCAAGCTCACCTCGCTCCTCGCGCTGAGCGGCCAGATCGACAAGGCGGAAGCCGAACTCGCCGAACTCAAGGCAAAGTTCAGTTCGCTGAAGGCGTCGCTCTAATCGATTCAATCATTCAATCCAACCGGCCGTCATCCTTCATCCAGGATGGCGGCCTTTTCATTTCTCACCATGCGATGTTGGTGCTCACCTCGCTCCAGCGCAAGTGTTCGCCCTCGAAGACGAAGCACCCGAGGAACGACTGCTCATCCAACAACAATGGCAACCAATGGCGGTCGTCCTCCCACATCCGATGATAGGGAATCGCATCGAGTGCGGTCCACACCGGCACCGCTTCATCCGTCTCCGTGGGCGTCCCGCTGAAATCATCCGCCCGATAGACATGGCACAGGATGTCCGGACAATCCGACATGGAAAACCTCAGTTCACCCAGCTTCCGCGGCCCGTGGGGAGTGATGAGAAGTTCTTCCTGAGTCTCGCGGATTGCAGCCTCCAGCGGAGTTTCACCGGGATCGATCTTGCCACCAGGTCCATTGATCTTGCCCGCGCCCAAGCCGCGCTTCTTCTCGATGAGGAGAATCCGCCCGTCCTTGATGACAAACAGGATCGTGGCGAGCATTTCGCCGGTCCACGTGGTCCAGTCGATGGGTGATGCGGGTCGCATGAACGTCCTGTTAGCACTCAGGCACTCGCTGCCGCGTAGGCTTCCACCGAGTCGCAGGTACAGACCAGGTTGCGGTCGCCATGGACATTGTCGATGCGACCGACCGATGGCCAGAACTTATGCTGCCGGAGATAGGGCAGGGGAAATGCCGCTTGCTCGCGGCTGTAGGCGTGTGGCCAGTCGTTGCCACAAACCGTTTCACACGGATGAGGCGCATGCTTGAGCGGATTGTCATTCGCATCGAGTTCGCCGCTGATCACCGCAGTGATTTCACCGTGGATGGAGATCATCGCATCGCAGAAACGATCCAGTTCCTGTTTGGATTCGGACTCGGTGGGTTCGATCATCAAGGTTCCACCCACCGGCCAACTCATCGTCGGCGCGTGGAAACCATAGTCCATCAACCGCTTGGCCACATCCTCCACGGTGATCCCGCTCGCGTCGGATAGAGGGCGCACGTCGATGATGCACTCGTGGGCGACGAGGCCTTCATTTCCCGTATAAAGCACCGGGAAATACGGTGCGAGGCGCTTGGCGATATAGTTCGCGTTGAGGATGGCCACCTCGGTCGCTTCGGTCAGCCCGGCGGGCCCCATCATCGCGATATACATCCATGAAATGATGTTGATCGAAGCGCTGCCCCATGGTGCCGAGCAGACTGCGCCTTGCTTGGCATCCAGTTCGCGGTGGCCCGGAAGATATGGCAACAATTGCGCCGCCACGCCGATCGGGCCGACGCCCGGTCCGCCGCCGCCGTGGGGAATGCAGAAGGTTTTGTGCAAATTGAGATGACACACGTCCGCACCGATCAGGCCGGGCGAGGTAAGGCCGACCTGTGCATTCATGTTCGCACCGTCCATGTAAACCTGCCCCCCGGCATCGTGGATGATCTTGCAAATCGAGCGGATCGTTTCCTCAAACACGCCGTGGGTCGATGGATAAGTCACCATCAGCGCCGCCAGATTGTCGCGGTGTTCTTCGGTGCGCGCTGCGAGGTCGGCGACGTCGATGTTCCCCTTGTCGTCGCATTTCACGCCAATGACTTTCATCCCGACCATCACCGCGGAAGCGGGATTGGTGCCGTGGGCGGAAACCGGAATCAGACAGATATTGCGGTGGGAGTCACCCCGCGCGAGGTGATAGCGGCGAATCGCTAACAGCCCCGCATACTCCCCTTGCGAACCCGCGTTGGGCTGGAGCGAAACTCCGGCGAAGCCCGTGACTTCCGCCAGCCAGCCTTCCAACACAGAGAGCATTTCACGGTAGCCCTCGCTCTGGTCCGCAGGCACGAACGGATGCAGCGAGGCAACTTCCGGCCAGCTCAGCGGCATCATTTCGGACGTGGCATTGAGCTTCATCGTGCAGGAGCCGAGCGCGATCATTGATTCATTGAGCGCGAGATCCTTCGATTCCAAACGCTTCAGATAGCGCAGCATGTCCGTTTCCGAATGATAGCTATTGAAGACTTTCTGAGTGAGGAAATCGGTGGTGCGAATCAAACCAGCCTTCCAAGCCGGGATGCTTGCAGTGCTGTCGAATTCCGCGTTGAGGAACTTGCAGATCGTTGAGAGATCTTTCTCTTCCGACGTTTCATCCAACGAAATTCCAATATGGTCTTCATCGATCAATCTCAGATTCACGCCTGCCGCGGCAGCAATCAACTGGACCGCGTTTGCGCCACCCTTCATCTCGATGACAATGGTGTCGAAAAACTCGCCGTCATCCACCGCGATCCCGCCCTTTTTCAACGATGCTGCAAGCCGGGCGGTCTTGGCATGCACTTCGTTGGCGATATGCTTCAGACCTTCCGGCCCGTGATAAACGGCATACATCGAGGCCATCACCGCGAGCAGCACCTGGGCGGTACAAATATTGGAAGTCGCCTTGTCCCGGCGGATGTGTTGCTCGCGGGTTTGCAGCGAAAGCCGGTAGCCCGGCTTGCCGCGCGAATCGACGGACACGCCGATGAGCCGGCCCGGCATCTTGCGCTTCAACGCGTCGGCACACGCCATGAACCCCGCGTGCGGGCCGCCGAAGCCCATCGGCACGCCGAAGCGTTGCGAATTCCCCACACAGATATCCGCGCCGAATTCACCAGGCGCCTTCAGAAGTGTTAGTGCGAGCAAATCCGCGGCGACAATCGCCACGGCTCCGACCGCTTTCGCTTCCGCGAAGAAATCCGTGAAGTCGTCGATCCGACCGCGGGTATCGGGGTACTGCACAAGCACCGCGAACAATCCGTCGCACGCCGCGGGATCGAAAGTCTGCCAGTCGCCGGTCATCACCTCGATGCCCAGCGGCTCGGCGCGGGTTGTTACCACATCGATGGTCTGCGGATGACAGCGGTCGGAAACGAAAATCGCCCGGCCCTTGGGCTTGCCGGCGAGAGCCAGGCTCATTGCCTCGGCGGCGGCGGTGCCTTCATCGAGCAGGGAGGCGTTGGAAACATCCAAACCGGTTAGATCTGTGATCATCGTCTGGAAATTGAGCAACGCTTCCAACCGGCCTTGCGCGATTTCCGCCTGATAGGGCGTGTAGGCGGTGTACCAGCCGGGATTTTCCAGGATGTTGCGCTGGATCACGCCGGGCGTGTGGGTGCCGGAATACCCTTGGCCGATGAACGACTTGAGCAGCTTGTTCTTGCCCATGATCGACTTCAGCGAGGCAAGCGCGTCGTGTTCCGAGCGGGCGGCAGGCAGGTCGAGCGGCCTGTCCATGCGGATCCCGGCGGGCACGGCGGCATTGATGAGCGAGGCGAGCGAGGCATATCCGGTTTCCCGAATCATCTCATCGCGTTCGGAACCAACGGGACCCAGGTGGCGGCTGCGGAAGTCAAGGCGGGCGGACATGATGAGTGAATTTTGGAGGGATGAGTTGAAACCGATCGGGACGCCCTTTCCATAGAGGAATTTGCCCCCGGCGCAACCCCGGTGCGCGGGAAATTCGGAAAATCCCCATCCACGGCCGCCCCTAAAAAATCAACCGGTGACCTTGGAAATCACCTGCTCCGCGTCGCGTAACGCGTTTTTCCGCAGATGCTGGCGGGATTCCGTTAGACGTTGCCACAGGGTCGGCACGAAAACCGGCGTGAACCCGTGCTCTTCCAGCCAGTCGGAAAGAGTGGCAAGGTCGTTTTCATCACCTAGCAGTTCCGCGAGTTCGCTCATCTTCGGATCGGGAGCCACCGTCCCCGCGGGCAGGAACCCGAGCGCACCGAGATAGGCCTTGAGCGCCTTGCGGGCATCGTGGAAATCCTCCTCGCCGCGATGATCCGGGATCCGGCAGCGCTTGGCGACTTGCCGACCGAGTTTCTTGAGGCCGAGCTCAAGCCGTGCGGGCAGATCTTCCAGCGGCAGCTCGTCAAGGTTAACCCGGGCCGCGGTGATCCGTTCGATGCACCAGGTGATGGTCTCTGGTGGCGGCCGCCGGGCCGCCGAGTGGGTCTGCTGTTCGAGCAGGCCGGTGATCGCCGCGGAGGCGGAGGCATCGCCTTGCCAAGCCAGTTTGCGCCACGTGTTCAACCGCGAAACCGCGTCGCGCGGACCGGATAGCAAGCGACCGATGGCCTGGATCTCATTCGCGGAGTTTTTCCCCAACCGAAAAAGAGTGAAGCCGCCGCGCAGCGATTTCCCGAGCTTGCGGATCGCATGGACATCCTCGGCGACACGCCCTTTCGAGTCGAGCAGGCCGACCAACAGCCGCGCCATCCGGTCGCAACCGCTGGCCAGCTGCTCACGGGCGAAACACGCGTGCTGTTCAGTCAGGGCTGACATCCGGCGGGATCAAATAGGGAATGACGCGCCTTGTCAGTGACGATTTTGTGACAATTAATCCCTTTTCAATTCAAGCCGCCAGACCACTGGAGATGGAGTGATGACCACCTTGATTCGAAATGTCCGTGTAGTTTCCCCGGATCAGGAGATCGAGGGGGGCTCGCTGCTGTTGAAAAACGGTCGCATCGCAGCCGTGGCCGGACTTGACGATCTGCCGCCAGCCGCCGACCGGGTTATCGACGGTGAAGGCCGGATCGCGATGCCCGGGTTTTTCGACATCCATTCCCACGGTGCGGATGGCAAGGATATTTCGGACAACTCGCCCGACGCTGTCCGCCACATTGCGAGGCGAAAACTGCAGGAAGGCGTGACCACCTGGCTGCCCACCACTCTAACACAACCCCCGGCGAGACTGATGGAAATCGCGAGCAAATGTGCGGAATACATGGTTGCGCCCGGGTTTTGCCGGGTGCCCGGAATCCACGTCGAAGGCCCATTCATCAACCCGAAGAACGCCGGTGCGCAAAATCCCGAATACGTCCGCTTGCCGGATTTCGCGGAGCTACAGCAGCTTCACGAAATTGCCCGCGTGCTCATCGTCTCGCTGGCTCCCGAGATGCCCGGAGCGATTGATTTCATCCGATCCACAAACGCCATCGGCATCACCAGTTCTGCCGCGCACACGTCGGCCACGGCTGCGGAAATCTTGGCCGCCAAGGAGGCAGGGCTCAGCCATCTAACGCACTTCTGCAACGCGATGACCCCGCTCCATCATCGGGAAATCGGCGTGGTCGGCATGGGGCTGATGGACGATTCGTTGATGATCGAACTCATCTGCGACACCATTCACCTGTCTCCCGACATGCTGAAACTCATCTTCAAACTCGTCCCGATCGAGCGGCTGATGATGATCACGGACTCGATGGCCGCCTCATGGATCGGCGATGGCGAGGTCATGCTCGGTGGTCTAACCGTGACCGTGGCTGACGGCGTTGCCCGCTTGAAACAAGGCGGCGCGCTCGCGGGATCGGCGCTGCGTTACAACGAGGGCGTTGGAAACGTCGCGACAATCAGCGGGCTGCCGCTTCATCAGTTGGTCAAGGCAACCTCGTGGAACCAGGCGGTTTCATTGGGACTCGAAGGTTTCGGCAAACTGGAAGCAGGCTTCCATGCGGACATCGTGCTGATGGATGCGGACTTTTCCGTCTGGAAGACGTTTGTCGGCGGCGAGGATCTATCAGACTGACTACTCAGCCGACTTCACCTGCCGGAAGATCCACAAGCTCACCAGGCTCGCGCCGATCGCCAGCAAGCCGAGGCGGTCGAAATTCAGCAGCCGCCCGTCCGCCGTCTCCGCCACGACACGGGCACCCACGTAGGAGGTCAGGCCTGCGGCAAGATCGCGCGAGCAGGCCACCAGGCTCATGTAGGCACCCCGCCGGTTGGACGGGACGGCCATCGAGATCACCGCTTGTCCCGGTACGAAGCGTCCGCTGGCGAAGGTGAAAAAGAAAGCCGCCAGCAGCAACGTTTGCCATAGAGCCAGCGGACCGCTCGAGGTGAGCAACCCGATGACCGTGCAGGCCCCGGCGACCAGGAAAACATACACCCGGAACCGACCATGGCGGTCGGCCAGCTTGCCAATTAACGGGCCGGTGAAAATCGTCACCAGACCGCCTACCAGATAGACGAGGAACAGGCTGGTTTCCGGCAGGCCGATATTGCCGACCAGGTAAGGCGACAAGAACGGGATGATGGTGAAATGGCCGAAGATCATGGCGACCATCAGCGCCAGCCCGATCCATGCATTGCCGTTGCGCAGCAGTTCGAGGAAGTCTTTTCCGGAGGTGACCTTGCCGCCGGTCAGATGACCGCGCACCGGCGGCAGGATGCGGAACAGTCCTACCCACACCACCGCGGCGACTGCCGCGATGACGAGGAACGGTGCCTCCCATTTCCACCACTGCGCCATTTTGAGCCCGAACGGAACCCCCAGCGCCGCGGCGGCAGAGAAGGCCGTCATGATGATTCCCATCCCGCGGGCGCGCCGTTCCGGCGGCACCACGTCGGCGACGATGGCCATGATCGTGGCCCCACTGACTCCGCCGAACGCACCGCATACGGCGCGGGCCCACAACAGGGTGGACGCATTGTCAGCCAGTCCGCACGCAAGAGTTCCAAGCGAGAATCCCGCATAACAGAACAGCAGCAGCTTGCGGCGGTCGAAGCGGTCGGTGAAGGGAGCCACCAACAGCCCGACGATCCCGGCGGTGAGTGCGAACGAGGAAACGAGTCCGCCATACTGTTGGGCCGAGATGTCGAGCTCGCGCATCAACTGCGGACCGAGCGGCATCATGATCATGAAGTCCATGATGTGCGTGAACTGCACCGCGGCGAGCAGGAGCAGCAGCCGGTTTTCCGAGAGCAAGGGCTTGTCCGCGGTCATGACTTCAGCCAAACGGATTTCAGATAGGGCTCATCCGTGAAATCCGGCGGCATGCTGGAATGGCGGGGGCTCAGCGGGCGGCGGATCGCGTTGCGGAGTTGTTTCTGGAAATCATTGAGGCCGAGGTTGCGGCAGTTCGTCGAGCACAGCAGCCAGCCATCCGGTGTCAGAAGCTCGGCGGCAAGCGCGGCAAGTTCGCCGAAGTTTTCCTCAACGCGGAAGACCTTGCCCTTTTCATCCCGCGAGAACGTGGGTGGATCGAGCACGATGCCGTCGAAGGTGCGGCCCTGCTTCGCGAAGCGGCGGAGCCAGTGGAAGGTGTCGCCCTTGCAGAAATGATGCGTCGCGGGATCGAGCTGGTTGTGAGTGAAATTGCGTTTTGCCCAGTCGAGATAGGGTTGCGATAGATCGAGCGTGGTGGTTTCCGCGCCAGCCATCGCGGCCGCTACCGAGAAGGCGCCGGTGTAGGCGAAGGTGTTGAGCAAACGCAGCCCGGGTGCCATCAGGCGGCGGACTTCCGCGCGGTTGTCACGCTGGTCCAGAAAGATGCCCTGCGAGTAGCCGGACTGGAATGAGATTTCGGAGGCGACTCCATTTTCCAACACCAGGAAGGGTTCGACCACCTCCGGTCCTGATAGATATGATGGCGATTCCTTCTGGTGCTGGTCCAGACGTTTCCAATAACAGGAAACCGCCTGGTCGCGGATCCATTCGCGGACCTGCGGGGCAAGTTGATCGCCAGTGGTCGAGACCAGCCAGCGGCCGGCATAGGTTTCGAGAATCAACCCGGGCAACCCGTCGCCAGTGCCATCGATGAGGCGCGCGGCGTTGGTGTGGGAATCGAGAAGACCGGCCCGTCTGGCGACGGCGTTTTGAAGGAGGCGAAGCATGACGTCAGCGGAGCTTAGGTGCGCCCCATACCGCCGACGAGGCTGTTAGCTTGATACGTCACTGGAGCTTGAAGGTGCCCCAGGTGACGGATGAGCCGAGCGTGCCGGTCCACAAGGTGCCGGTCACGGTGCTTTTGTAGGTCCCGTAGTCGGGGCCTTGGAAATACAGGTGGATCGTATTCTTGAAGGAGATGTCATCCAAATCAGCATCGTCGGTCAGCACCAGTTTGCCGGTCTTCACTTTCTTGCCCTTGAGGGTGGTTCTTACGACCGAGTATATATAGAAGACGTCGACTTTTCTGGATCTGAGGGAATAAGAAAGCTTGGACGAACTCCAAAAGTCCAGTTTGATCCTGTCCTGCCAAATTACGGGGAACCTGTTGAAATCACCGGTCGCGCGTTCGGTCAACGTGATGAGATCCCCGCGCCCGATCACCGCGGGAGGGGCGACCACCGGGGCTTTCGGGATGGTCCATCTCACCTGGTCCACAAAGTTGCCATTGCGGAGCAGGCGGGTCCCGGTGGGTACCAGCAGGACGTTGCGCCAGCCCGCCGTGGTGTATTCGACCACAGCGATGGTGAAATAGAAACTGCCGGTGGAGAAGGGCAGCCTGGCCTTGGTCTCCACCGTGAAATCGGTGAACTGCGAATTGCCTGGCAGCGATCCGAGCAGGAAATCGCCCACGATTTGTCCAGGGGACGGGAAGGGAGTGGAGGTCACCCACAGGACCAATTTGAGCGGACCGGTCCCCACCGAGCTGAGATTCTGGAGTTCCCCATCCAATTTGAAAGTGCACTGCGGCATGGTGACATCCCACTTCAAATCTCCCTCCAGCCTGAGGTAAGCGGCATCAACACGGGCCATGCAGAACATCATGGCGATCAGGCAGAGAATTGTTTTCACGGGGATTTCTTTAATTTTTTGAAACCGGAAGTCAAGTGGTGGGGCTGGCATTGGTGACTTGCAACGGTTGATCCGACGACCGGGAGCAAAATGGATCAGTATTTCTTTTGGAGTCGCTATCGTCTTCGTGACGGAAAATCCCCGCTTCGCCGGGATTGCCATGCAACGGATTCCCCCTACTCTCCGGCTTGAAATGAGCGCTATCAACGAAACCCTCGCCTCCGCGGTCGCCAACGGCAGCCTGCTGGAATCCGCAAAATCCAACATCACGGCCCTGCTTGGCGGGACGACGAGCGCGATCGCGCCACTGGTGATTGAGGAATTGGTGGCCTCCGGCGCTTGGGAGGAACTCAACGACCGGTTTTTCAAAACCCTCGCGTTTGGCACCGGCGGGCTGCGCGGACGCACCATCGGTCGCGTGGTGACCAAGGCCGAGCAAGGCGCGGGCGGACCTAACGGCCGCCCCGAGCACCCGTGCGTCGGAACCGCGACGATGAA
The DNA here is from genome assembly GCA_041739215.1 of Akkermansiaceae bacterium. Taxonomy (GTDB): domain Bacteria; phylum Verrucomicrobiota; class Verrucomicrobiia; order Verrucomicrobiales; family Akkermansiaceae; genus Luteolibacter. Next base: position 10,166 of record JBGSOI010000228.1, on the reverse strand, counting down.
TTACTACAACCTCAGCCGCGCCGTGCGCGGACTGATCACCTACGCCAAACAATTCGCCGGGCCGGACCGCAAGCCGGTGCTGGTCTTCGCCCACGACACCCGCCACTTCTCGCGCGATTTCGCCGAGTTCTGCGCCAAGGTCACCGCCGATCTCGGCGGCGACGCCTATCTGTTCGAGGGCGCGCGCTCCACACCGCAGCTTTCGTTCGCCGTGCGCGAACTCCGCGCCGATGCCGGTGTCGTTCTAACGGCAAGTCACAATCCTGCGCACGACAATGGCTTCAAGGCCTATTTCAATGACGGCGCTCAGATCGTCGATGCCCACGCCGACGGCATCGTCAAGGAAGTGAACGCGATCACCAGCGAGCGCTATGAAAACGCGCCGGTCCGCGGCACCATCACCATTCTCGGCGCGGAAATGGACGCGCTCTACATCACCCGCCTCAAAACCCTGTTGTTGAAACCGTCGCTGCTGGAGGGCGCGTCTACCAAGATCGTCTTCACCAACCTCCACGGCACCGGCGGCCACATCAACGTGCCGATGCTTCGCGATTTCGGCTTCGAAGTGCTAACCGTTCCGGAACAGGACGTGGAGGACGGCCGGTTCCCGACTGTGGAATCGCCCAATCCCGAAAACGGCCCGGCGTTGCAGATGGCTATCGCCCTCGCCGAGCAATCCGGCGCGGAAATCGTCATCGGCACCGATCCCGATGCCGACCGGATGGGCGTGGCGGTCCGCGACGCCGCCGGCAAAATGGTTCTTCTAACCGGCAATCAGATCGGCTCGCTGATGGCCTGGTACCGCCTGAAAACCTGCTTCGAACTCGGCTGGCTGACCAACGCCAACCGCAACCGCGCGGTGCTCGTGAAAACCTTCGTCACCACCGAACTCCAGCACGCCATTGCCGATGGCTTCGGCGTGGGGATCGTGGACACTCTAACCGGCTTCAAGTACATCGCCGGCAAACTCCGCAAATACGAGAACGCCATTCCCGCTGATAAACGGGGCGATTATCGCTCGCTAACGGAAGCTCAGACCCGCGCGCTGCGCCTTGAATACTCGCGCTTCTTCGTCTTCGGCGGCGAGGAAAGCTACGGCTACCTCGGCTCCGACGCCGTGCGCGACAAGGACGCCAATGGCGCGACGCTCATGTTTGCCGAAGTCGCCGCCTACGCGAAATCCGTCGGCAAGACGCTGACCGAACTGATGGACGACGTTTACACCGAGTACGGTTACTATCTGGAGATCGGCAAGTCCCTTGTCATGGAAGGGGCGGACGGCGCGGCGAAGATCGCGGCCCTGGCTGCATCCTACGCCGAAAGACCGCCGACCGAAGTCGATGGCTCGGCGGTATTGCGTGTCCGGGATTTCGCGAAGCAGGACCTCTTCGACCAGGAAGGCGATCTGTTGCCAAAGGAAAAAATGCTTTTTGTCGATCTCGAAGACGGCCGCGCGTTCGCCGTCCGTCCGTCCGGCACGGAGCCGAAAATCAAGTTCTATCTGTTCGGCAGACACGCTCCCGGCGGCGATCTGCCATCAGCGAAAGCCAGTGTCAAAAATGGTTTGGCGACTCTCTGGTCCTGGATCGAAGCGGACGCGGCGAAGCGCTGATTGTCAGCGGATTTGATGGGTTTCTTTGCGGCATCGCCCGGTAAAGAGAAACCCTCCGGCTCTCAGGAGCCGGAGGGGAACGTATAACCCAATATATATGCACGAAACGCCACGAGATTAGCCTCCTTTCACGGGCAGGGGCATCACGCGATGACGTAGCGCCAATCCGCTCCGAAGACCGGACTGGGTTTGCTTTCCTCACTCATTGGCCGGGTGGACTAAACGTCCGCCAACTTTTTTGGAGACTATCGGGCGTTCGACCAGCGCTCCCTTAAAAATAGGAATCGACAGTTTTGTGCAAAAAAATGCAATTCTGAAAGGGGCGTGACCGTAGAGGTCTGCCATCCCACACGATTCCTTCAATCCAAATCCATGCAAACTGACTCCAAAACCCTTCCGCCATCGCTTGTTTTCCGCCCTTGCGCGGGGATTGCAGGCACTTTGGCGCTGATGACCCTGATGGCAACCGGCGAGATCATCGCGACGGGGGCTGGCAGTTATTCCACCGTGCTTCCGGACGGCTGCAAGCCGCTGCCCGAGAAAATTTATAAGACCGCCGACGTGAAAGGTCCGACGGTCACCGGCCAGTGGTGGAGTTCCCTGATCTGGCAGGAGTTCTCCGCCAACCTGTTTGCCCACCCGCTGGGAATGGTTTGCACGCCGGAAGGGCTGGCGATCAGCTATCCCGGCGCTGCGCTCGTCGGCAGCAAGGATGCGATCATGGGCGGTGGAGTCACCAAAGACGGCGATTTCAAGATCGGCCTCTCGGCGGGATCGCCGTTCAAGGCGGCGGAATGTGACGGCTATTCCGATTGGTTCGTGACCGCGGCCTTCGCGGCGGGCGAGGCGTCGCTCAAGACCAGCTTCGGCCACGGCAGCCCGTTTGTTTACGGCACCTACAGCGGTGGGGACCCGGTCATGCGATTCAGCGACAAACCGAATGTCTGGTCGGGAACTGGAAAAGACGCGGTTCTGGGCGTGACGGTCAAAGGCAACCACTACGGGTTGTTCGGCCCGACAGGCTCGACCTGGAGCGGTCTTGAAAGCTCCGCCTTCACCAACAATGCGGCGGGTAAGAACTATTTTTCCGTGGCCTTGCTGCCGGATAACAAACCCGCAACGCTGGCCCTTTTCATGCGCTACGCCTACAGCCCGGTGATCGATACGCGGGTGGACTATCAGGTGCTGCCGGGCAAGGTGAAGGCGACCTACAATGTGAAAACCAAGCCCTGGGAGGGCGCGGAAACCGGCACGATCTTCGCGCTCTATCCGCACCAGTGGAAGTACACCGCCACCCCGTTGACGGAAATGGCCTATTCCTCGGTCCGGGGCGTGATGAAGATCGGGGAGGGCTCGCAGTTCGTCACCGAAGTGCCGGTCCAGGGCGTGCTGCCCATGTTTCCCGCGGAAGGCATCAAGGATCGCGAGCGCATGCTGGGATACCTGCGGGCGGAAGCAGCCAAACCCACCGCGGAATTCGCTGATACCTATTGGGAGGGCAAACATCTTGGCCGCCTTGCGACCCTCAGCGGCATCGCCGAAATGGCAGGTGAGCCGGATCTCCAGAAGGGCTTCGTCGATGAAATCAAGCGCCGCTTGGAAAACTGGTTCACCGCCTCGCCCGGCGAGACATCTCCCCTGTTTTACTACAACGCGACGTGGGGCACTCTGGTCGGCAACAAGCCATCCTATGGCAGCGACATGCCTCTCAACGACCACCACTTCCATTATGGTTATTTCATCCGCGCCGCCGCGGAGGTGGCCCGGCTCGATCCCGAGTGGGCGAAAAAATGGGAACCCATGGTGCTGCTGATGATCCGCGACATCGCCTCGCCTGGCAGGACCGATGACATGTTTCCCTACATCCGTTGCTTCGACAAATACGCCGGCCACTCGTGGGCCTCGGGCGACGCGAACTTCGCCGACGGCAACAACCAGGAATCCTCATCCGAGTCTTTGAACGCGTGGTATGGCATGATCCTGTGGGGAGAGGCCACGGCTAACAAAACCGTGCGCGACACCGGCCTGGCTCTTTTCAACATCGAGCGGACCGCCGTCGAGGAATACTGGTTCGATGTCTCGGGCACGAACTATCCGAAGGATTTCCAGCAGGTCGCGCTCGGCATGGTCTGGGGCGGCAAAGGTGCCTTCGCCACCTGGTTTTCCGGCGATATCGACTGCATTCACGGCATCAATTGGCTGCCCTTCACGCCCGCCTCGATCTACATGGGCCGCCATCCCGACTATGTGAAAAAGAACCACGACCGGATTGTCGAAAAGCGACCCGGCGGCAAGGACTACAACAACGGTTGGGGCGACCTCGTCGTCATGTTCAATGCGCTCAGCGACCCCGCCTCGGCATCCAGCTACATGACCGCCACGCCTGACTGCAGCCTCGAGGGCGGCAACACCCACGCCTTCATGTATCACTGGATTGAGACGCTCAACACCCTCGGCACCAACGATGCCAGCGTCACGGCGAACCATCCTTTCAGCAACGTCTTCAAGAAAAACGGGGTGAAAACCTACGCCACCTACAACTTCGGCACCGCCCCTCTAACCGTCGCCTTTTCGGACGGGAACAAGGTGGTGGCCAAGCCCAAGTCACTGACTGTCCAGAAAGCCAAACCCTGACACCATGGCCAGCCGCCATACCCGGAAAACAGTCGGGGATTTCGAGATCCACACCTTGGCGAATGACGCCATCTCGCTCTCGATGGCCCCGGCGCTCGGCGGCAGAATCGTCTCCATGCGGGATCGTGTCGCCCGCCGCGAGTGGCTTGACGGGTGGACACCCGCCGGCAAGCGCCGGATCTGGCATCCCTCCGATCCCGCCGACTACGAAACCGGTCCGGGGGCCGGCCTCGACGAGTGCCTGCCCACGGTCTTGCCCTGCGTAGTCGATGGCAGCGCCCTGCCCGATCACGGTGAACTGTGGAACCAATCACCGGATTTCGAAGTCAGTCCGGAAGGCGGCTTCTTCTGCCGCTGGAACCTGAAATCCCTGCCACTCGCTTTCGAGAGGCGGATTTCGCTCACGAAAAATGGCGTCCGCCTTGCCTACCGCATCGGGAACCGGGCCGACGCGCCGACACCGTTCCTGTATGCGTGGCATCCATTATTCAGCTGGAAGCGGGGCGATCAGATTGTTAGCAGGGAGAAAACCTGCCTCAGCTCCGGGGGCGAGGAAGTGCTCCCCTGGCCGGGCAACGACCTCTCGCGAGCCTATTTCCCGAAAGGCACGACGCCCGCTGCCAAGGTGTTTCTCGGTCCGCTGTCGATGGGCCGTGCCGCCATCCAGGCTGCGAACGGTGCCCGGCTTTCCGTCTCGTGGCCGGCATCCATATTTCCCTACGCAGGAATCTGGATCACCCGCGGCTTTTGGAAAGGACTGCACCATTGGGCCATCGAACCGACCAACGCACCGGTGGATCGCTTGTCCGACATTCAGCAGCCGTCTGCGGGTTCGCAGCTTGCCTCCCGCGAGGTTCGGGAATGGACATTTGCCATCAAAATGTCGTCGGACACAACGCCATGAATCGCCACTCCAGGCTCCACGCCTTTCATCGGATCATCTCAGCCTGGCTGTAACCCTCGATCCCTGCTGATCACAGCTTTTCGACCCGCTTGCTACGGCGCTGGTTGGGAGGATAATGACTGTCCGGCCTGCCGGGTAGGGCTCAAAACCTGTTGAAGAGCTGAAAATCCGCTGCGCCATACCACCGCCGTCATCACCCGCCGCCCTGTTCACGAGAACTCCGCAATCATGCTATTTTGCATTTTAGGTTAAACCTTCCTTAATTAATGTAATTTAATGCAAAATTTGTATTGCCATCCGCCGGGACCGCGATAGAAGTTCATACACATTGATGCAATTCCCGGCGTGGGCCGGACCGAAAACCCCGTAAAACCCCACTCTGAAATGAAATTCGGGCTCCACATTCAGTGGGTGCCCGCACTCCCAAACCCAGATCTGAAAAAACCATAAACCAATCGAAAATCGTGAAATCCCATACAATAACCAAGACCCTCACCGGTCTGATCGCCTCGGCCATGCTCGCCGCAGTCAGTCAGGCGGAGGTCACGCTCAGTGACTTCACCAACCCTTTCGCCCTCACGGGGACCTACGTCCAATGGGACACGGGAACCTTCACTTCTGGTGCCACCGCATTCAGGGTTCAGGCGGGTGCCAGCGGAGGTGGGTTTAAAGACCTCGTCCCTGCAATCAATGCGTCAGGCGAAGACACCATCAGCGTCAAACTGGACGTCAATGCCGGCAACGTTGCTGACAAATTCAATATCGTTCTATTTGATGGAGACGGCACTGCGCGCGTTTACCGCTTCGAGGGCATTGCCGTCGGGGATAACCAGACACTCACCAAAAACGTCGCCAACTTCCTTCAGGATAACGCAGCTGGAACGGTCCCCGGACTGGATCTGGCGAACCTCACCGCGTTTCATTTGCAAGGGACATTTGCTAATTCAGATGCCATGGACCTGACCTTCGACAAACTGTCCCTCGTGGTGGCACCTTTCGTCCCGGACACCATTATCAACGGCGATTTCGAAATCGCAAACGGAGCAGGCTGGGGCACCACTCAAGGGACTCCCACCTATCCGACCACCGGCGGCAACCCCGACGGGAACGCTGTCCTCGAAAGTAGTGGCGGCTTTGCAGTGCTGTATGCGTTCAACAATGCCGAGAAGACCTTCGCTTCACTCGGCCTTTCCCCTGGTGATACCTACATCTTCCAATTGGACATGAAGGTCATTTCAGGAGACATCGGCGGTATTCGATTGGAGGGACCGGCGGGTTATGTTGTTGATCAGTTCGCACCCGCCAACACCGGAGGCTCCGACTGGGCTACCTACTCCTTCGAGCTTACGGTTCCTAACTCTCCCGCGCAAGCCAAGTTCGGACTTCGGACGCCAAACGGTTCCACCGTCGCCTTCGACAATGTTATGATCCTGCAGCCGCCACCACCAGGCGCACCGCCAGTGACCATCGCGACCGGCAATTTGGTGAACTGGACCGCCCCAAGCGCCGTCAACACGTATCAGGTCCAAGGCTCTCAGGACGGTGCCAACTGGATGGCTGTGGGACCGCTGTTCGCCGGAAACTCCGTCACCTCGTTGTTCGACCCCTCGAATTCCGCATTCTATCAAGTACTGGAGACCACCCCACCCACCCTCGGCAACGGCGTGCTCAACCCCGGCTTTGAAACATCCGACATCTCTTCCACACCGGCTGATGATTGGAATACGTTGAACCAGTTGAACGGCGGGTCCGTGACCGTAGCCGGAACATTTGGCGAATTCACCCCCAATGGCGGCTCGAAAATGCTGATCGTGGAAGTCCTTACTCCATCAGGCATGCCGCCGGCGGCCGTCGCCGAAGTCCGCAGCACTCCGATCGCGATCACCGGGGGCACCAATTACGACTTCTCGTTCCAAGCCGCGAACGTGGTCAAGAACGGTGGCAGCAATCCGCAATTCTCCTACTTCTTCTTCAATGGTTCCGGCCAGGTCATCAATCCTCCCGTCTTCACCAGTTATGCGTCCGTTGGCTCGGCTTGGACCCTCGTTCAGAACAACTTCACCGCCCCGGCCGGAGCCACCTCCATGACCGTCGGGTTCTTCATGCCCACCGGAGCCAACGATCCTGACGTGAACTGGGTGAGCTTGATCGATGATGTGTCACTGCCCACACCTTCGATTCCCGGGGACACCACCATCCTGGAAACACCCCCCACCGCCACTCCGTCCGTGGAAATCAGCTGGCCAACAGTGACGGGCAGGACCTATCAGCCAAAATCCTCGGTCAATCTGGTCAACTGGGCGGATTTCGGCGGATCGATCAACGGCAACGGCCAAGTATCGTCAATCATCGATACATTGACACCTCCAAGCAAATTCTACCGGATCCTCCAAACCGCACCCTGATTTTCCACCCGATCTCTCGTTTCCAGGCAGGAGGCCGGTGTGAAAACCGGTCCCCCTGCCTGGTTTCGCAGGGTCGGGTTCCCGGCAAAAACAAAAAACAAAAACAAAAAACCTAAACACATGATCCCATCGGTAAATAATCTGGTGCTCTGCGCCGTCCTCGGCTTCACCGCCCACTCGCAAGCAGCCACCACCGTCTTCGTTGACCCGTCCGCCCCGTGGCAGGGCTACATGAATGTTTCCGAACTCCCTGCCAACGGCGGAGCTCCCGTCTTCGGCAGCGGCTGGGGCACCGCCGACCTCGGTGCAGTCTTCGCCGGACCGACACTGACCTTGTCCCCAAACACCATCGGCGACCCGAATGAGTTCTGGTATCAGAATACCACTGGGCTCGCTACTCCGCCCAATGTCGGCGGCCCCGGGCAGGCTGGAAACAAGATCATGGATGCCAGCTTCTATGTCCAACCAGCGGATGGAACCTTGTCGGGGCAAACCTTGACCTTCACCGGCGAAGTCCTCTCCACCACGTTTACCAGCGCCCACGTTTCGACAGTCTTCATCAAAGACTTCGCCCCCGATTATTCGAGTTTCGTTGCCATCACCGCACCGGTGGTCAACGGGATGTTCAGCATTGATCTGGCGCTCATCAACGATCCAGCCCGCCACGTGCAGTATGGTTTCGAAACCATCGGCGTGAACGTCTGGGCCACGGATGTGGGGCCGTTCGGGTCCGCCGTGATCGCCGCGGTTCCCGAGCCAAGCGGCGCCGCGCTGGCTGGCTTGGGTGGAGCCTTTCTGTTGCTCCGCCGCCGGAAGATCTGAGTTTTTCAACAGGGGGCATCCGTCCTGAAAAACGACCGGTCCGCCGCGTCACCACCTGGAGACGCATGCCCCCTCCTACACAAACCCATCAGAATTTCATGAAATCCATTTCCCAAACCCTCGTCGCGCTTTGCGCCATGTTCTTGTCCGCCGCCCATGCGGACGTCACCGTCACCGTGAAAGCCGCCGCCCCGTGGCAGGGCTACATGAATGTCTTTGAGCTCCCGGCCAACGGCGGAGGTTTTGTCTTCGGCAGCGTCTGGGGCAACGCCGATCTCGTCTCCGTCTTTTCCGGATCCTCCCTGACTTTGTCCCCGAACACCATCGACGATCCGAATGAGTTCTGGTATCAGAATACCACGGGTCTTGCCACCCCACCCAATGTCGGCGGTCCCGGGCAAGCCGGCAACAAGATCATGAACGCCAACTTTTATGTCCAGCCGGCCGACGGACTCTACGCCGGGCAGAAGATGACTTTCGAGGGCTTTGTGAGTTCCAACACACTCACCCCCGCGCACACCACGGTGGCTTTCATCAAGGATTTCGCTCCCGATTATTCCTCGTCCAACTCCATCACGGTGCCGCTGGTCGCAGGCCAGCCGTTCAGCATCAGTCTGGATCTCTTGAACGATCCGGCCCGTCATGTGCAATATGGTTTTGAAACCACTGGTGTGAACGTCTGGGCCACCGATGTCGCACCCTTCGGTTCCGTTAAAATCGATGTCATCAACGTCACCCCTGGCAACCCGAACGTGACGGTGGACCCTGCGGCCGCATGGCAAGGATTCATGAACGTCACCGATCCCGCTAACGAAAACGCCTTCGTCTCCGCCAACCCGTGGCCGACGAGGGATCTCGTGGCGGTTTTTTCCGGACCGACCCTGACCTTGAGACCTAACTCCATCGAGGAGTCCACCTATTACGACGAAGGAGTCGGCAACAAAACCATGGAAGCCAACATGTATGTGGAAACCCTGAAAGGAACCCTAACCGGGCAAACCGTGAACTTCAGCGGCAACGTCGCCGCCAACACGCTGTCCGGCACCCACACCACCGTGGCCTTCATCAAGGACCTCTCGCCCGACTATTCATCGAGCGTCATCGCCACCGTTCCGCTGACCGATGGAGCCTTCAGCGTCAGCTTGGAGACCATCGCCGACTCCAACCGCCACATTCAGTATGGATTCCAAGTCGTCGGACCACCGGTGCCGTTGGAAAACATCGGCCTGTTCGGTAGCGTCCAGATCGACACCGACATGACCGACTCCTACGCCACCTGGCTTTCCGGATTCGATTTCTTCAACTTCACCAACCCCGATCTAACCGGCAGCGGCGATCCCGATGGCGACGGGCTGAACAATTTCACCGAGTTCGCCCTCAACTCCAATCCCACCAGCGCCGTGCCTTCCGGCAAGCTCCGCTCGGAAGTCGCCACGGTGGGTGAAGTCGAAAGCGCCATGCTGCTGACCTTGCCGGTCTTCAACGGTGCGACCTTCAGCGGCTCCCCTGCGGAAACGGCCACCATCGGACCACTCGTTTACACCATCGAGGGATCCAACACACTGGCCGTGTTTGACCAGCCGGTTTCCGAAGTTTCCCCCGCAATGGCGGAAGGCTTGCCAACGAACGCCAGCGGTTGGGACTACCGGACCTTCCGCCTGGACGGAGCCGTCGACGGCGCCACTCCGCGTGGCCCGGCCGGCTTCCTGCGCGCTCGCACCGCACCCGCTCCGGCTCCGGCTCCCTGATGCAGTTCGCGATTGCCAGACTTCTCGCGGTGGCGCGGGCC
>JBGSOI010000218.1:0-5040 GCA_041739215.1 Akkermansiaceae bacterium | reverse complement strand
CCGTCCTGGCGCATGACCTCTTCGCCAGTCGCCGCCACCGCGAGGCTGCGGGTGGTCGGGATGCCAAGCGCGTGCATCGCCTCGCTGATGATGTATTCTCGCAGCATCGGCCCGAGCGCGGCCCGGCCATCACCACCGCGGGAAAATGGCGTGCGGCCGGAGCCTTTGAGCTGGATGTCGAGCCGCGCGCCCTGTGGCGTGATTTGCTCGCCTAACAGAATGGCGCGACCATCGCCGAGAGTGGTGAAACCGCCGTATTGGTGGCCGGCATACGCTTGCGCGAGCGGCACTGCGCCCGGCGGCAGCGCGTTTCCGGCGAAGATGGCAGCCCTGTTTTCACCCTCCAACGCCTCCGCCGCCAAGCCGAGCGATTCCGCCAGCGGGCGGTTCAACACCACCAGCCGCGGTGCTCTAACCGGCACGGGCGCGATCGCGAAATGAAACACCGAAGGCAGCGAGGCGTAGGAATTCTCCAACCGCCAGCCGGCATCGGCAGAAGCAGGCGATGGCGAAACGGGCGGGTGAGGCGTGGACATGCCCGAACTTCTCCCATTTTCGCGATCCGTCGAGACGAGGTTGCATTTGCCCCAAGACACTTGACGGCCCGTGGGTGGATTTCCCACTTTACCAGGCGTGATCAAGGCCATCGCCGCACCCCCTGTTAGCTCCGCGACACTGAACATCCTCGGCATCCCCATGGTCATCCGCATCCACGGCCGGGACACCGGCGGCGTGGTGAGCGCGGTGGAATCCCATGACATCACGGGAGGCGGACCGCCGCCGCACATCCATCACAACGAGGACGAGACGTTCCAGATCCTCGAAGGCGAATACGAATGGACCGTCGGTTCGGAGACCTTCGTCGCGGGCAAGGGCACGACGATTTTCGCGCCGCGCGGCATCCCGCACACCTATCGCTATCTCGGCTCCGCGCCAGGCCGGCTGATGTGTGTGATCACGCCGTCGGGCTTTGAGGGCTTCTTCGAGGAAATCGGTGCCATGAGTCCGGAGCAACAGCAGGACATCCCGCGCGTGATGGAGATCGCCGGGAAATATGGCCTCCAGATTCTCCCGCCGGCAGGTGAGTGAGGAACGCCGCTCACTTCGTTTCCATACCGCCGATCACGAAGGTGACGACGGACTTGGGCTCAAGACTAACAGCAAGCTTCGTCTCAAAGGGCAGCGCGTCCAAAGGTTGATAGCGGGTTTTCCCATTTGGCTCGGTGATCCAGCGACTGGCGCTGCGGCCGCTCTTGGCGAAAGCTGATAGATCGAACTCCGCGTCGCGCGGCTTGTCGGTGTCATTCAGGCAGACGAGCGTGAGTTTTTTCTGTTGGGGATCGAAGGCGCAGATCGTGGACTCGTCACCGGTCGTTAGAATGACCGACCCGCGGGGGATGTGGCGGGTGTATTGCGCGAGCACCTGCCATTTCGGATTCACGGTGAAGCGCACTACGGACCTCCGGAGATTGGACGCGATGAGTCCCCAGCCACCGGTATCGACCGCCTGCCAGTAGGACCAGGATGTGGGCCGGAGCCGGGCGATGTCGCGGTGGAGGTTGCGCGCCATCTTGAGTCCGGAGGCCTCGCCGTCTCCATATTCGGAGTTCCACAACGGCTTGCCGCTTTCAATGTGGACGAGGCGGTGGAGTTTTTCCCGGTCGCCGTTAGCTTCCTGATAGCCGTGGACGTTCACCTGCCCGATCAAGGCGCGGGTGGCCTCGTCGAAACTTTCCCAGGTTTTGATCGCGTGATCGTAGTACGTTTCCTCGGAGGCGGAAATGGGCAAGCTCTTCAGGTCGCGGCGGTCCAGTTCCTCGCGGACGAGCTTGAGGATGCGTGCCTGCGCCGGCACGGATACGTGGCAGCCCTCTTGTTTGCAATCGGCGAACCACCATTCGGAGCGAGGCTCGTTGAACGGTGAAACGGTGGTGAAGGACACGCCCCAGTCGTCGGCCGCGCGGCGGGCGACGGCTGCCAGATAGATCGCGAAGTTCCGCTCGTGCCCGGGGGCGAGGTTGTCGTCGTTAGGTTTCGGGCCGCCGGAGGGATTGTCGTTTTTGGTCATCCACCACATCGGGGAATTGGAGAATAATTCGAACTCGTTCACGCCCCGTTGTTTCGCCTTGGCGAGCATGGCGCGCTGTTTCGCATCGACCGACCAGTCCCAACCGGCGGACTCCGGATCCGGGTTTTTCCCATCGAGCCAGAATCCCTCCATCTGGCGGTAGCGGAAGATGATTTTCGATTTCACCATCTTGCGGCCATCGATCTCGTTCCAACTGCACGCGCCGACATTGTAGCGGACCATGTTGAGGCCGAGGCCGGGTAACGTTCCGCCATTGATCGTGACCGGTTGCATCGTGAAAAGCGCGTCCGCCAGATCATCACGATCCCCGTGAACCGCAGCCCACCAGGCGAGCGAAACGCCCCACCCTGCCCAGGTCCCCTGCCCCTTCGCAGGATCGATCTTCACCCGCAGCCCTTCACCGTGGACAAACGTCGATATGGCGAAAACAGCGGCGAGTAGCGATGGATTGAAGCGGAACATGGTGAAGGCGGAGCGGATACCAACGTGCCGCAAGGCGGAACTGTTTCGCGACAGGAACATCAGTTAGATACCCGGCCGCGGGTTTCCACGCCCGCACCGGTGAGCAGAAACGCGCCCGCGATCCCCGCTAGGAATCCGCACAAGTGGCCGAGCCACGAGATGCCGGGTTGGCCGGGAAGCACTCCATACAACATTCCTCCGTAGCCGACCAGGAGCCCCAGCGAGACAATCACCCCGCCGATGCTGCGGGCGGCGATCCCGCGGCTCAGGAGAAACCCGAGGTAGCCGAAGATCAGCAGGCTCGCCCCCAGATGCACCGTCCGGCTTCCGCCTAACAACCAGACGCCACCGCCGCCGATGAGGGTCACCCACAGGCTGATCAGCACGAACTGGCGGCGACCACCGGTCATCACCAGTCCGCCCAGCACCAGAAACGGGATGGAGTTTGAAATGAGATGGCCGAATCCGATGTGCAGAAACGGCGACAGCAGGATTCCCACCAGCCCCCGCTCGCTGCGCGGGAGGATGCCGAACTGGTCGAGCTGCACCATCGGCAGCACGAAATCCACCACCTCGACCACCCACATGATCGCCAGCAACCCGATCAGCAACACGGCATGCTCCTTGATCGATTGCAAAAGCGGCCGGGCGGCGGAAGTCACCATGTGAGGGATGCTAGGGATCGCGATGAATCCGGCAAGGATCGGCTCTGGTCCGGCCGCTGTCGCGAAATCCGCCGCGCGACCTCAGCGGTAATAGCGCGGACCGTAGTGACCGCGCCAATAGGGAACCGGCCGGTAATAGCGCGGGGCGTAGTAATGATGATGGTGATATCCGCGGTTATTTCCAATCGCGTAACCGAGAAGCCCGGCGGCCGCCACACCCGCGACCACCAGACCGGGATCGACTCCGGCGTAGCGTGGGGGTTGCGGCTGCGGAACAGGCTCCGGCGGCACGGAATAGCCTTTTGCATCCTGAGCGTAGGCAGCGGAATCATTCGCCGGTGGGTAGGCGGCGGGGTAGCATCCGACACTGGATGCAATGCAGGCGACCAGCAATGTCGCCGCAGTCATCTGCTGAGAGAGCATTCTCATCCATTCATATCACTCCTGCGTCTGGGATTATTCAACCGGAATCTCACGAATCCATTCCCGGACGAGATGGAATAGGAATGGGGTGACTGACTCCCGAACATTTTTTGGACAACTGATTTCCAAATCCGTTGAACTCTGGCCGATATTGGGAGTAGTTGGCCGATTATGAGCCAACAATATGGTTTCGTTGTATTGATTTTCAGGTAATCTCCGAAAGTTCTGCGAGAGTGATTGCCCAAACGGAACGCCACCACAACCGCCCGAAAGCCACCGCGATTCGACCGGATCCCCGTAGGAAAGCATTCACTTTCCCCGGGAGCCGTGATTCGTGCGAGGAACGGGAGGATCCGACAACACTCCGCAACGTTTCAAATGGACCTGCTCAAGCCGATGGAAAAATCCAAACCCAGAGTGGCGACCGAAATGAAATCCGCCGCACAGTTGTGGGCCGAGGAAGAGGCGCGGGTGGTTCTAGCCAAGGGCAAGGCGGCCGCTGAGGCAAAAGCCAAGGCGAAGGCCAAGTCGGATGATGAAATTTGGGGGACCGAGGCCAGGGAGCGGGCGGCCGCGAAAGCAAAAATCGCCGCCGAAGCCAGGGCCGCGGAAGAAGCGAGAATTTCCGCAGCCACAACCGACGAGTGGTTTTACATCCTGAATGGCGAGCAAGCCGGACCGGTAACACTGGCCGAGCTGAAGGAAAAAATCGCGGACCTCTCGATCGAACCGCCGCTGAAAATGGTTTGGACCGAAGGGATGGACGGGTGGAAGCCCGTGTATGAGGTGCGTAAATTGTGTGAACCAGCCCCTGCAAAAGAAGTCATCTCCGAGCCTGTCGCTGAAGTTCAGGAAGAGTCGAAAGCCGAAATGGAGGCCAGAATCAAGGCGACCGCAGAGGCCAGGGCCGCGGACGAAGCCAAGCTTGCCGCCGCCAGGAAAATCGAAGATCAAATGAGAGCCCAGGACGCCAAGGATGCCCGCATCGCCTTGGCGGACAAAGCACGGGCCAAGGCCGATCAGGAAGCCAAACTCCAGGGGGATGCCGATGCCAAGGTTGCCGCCGACACGAAACTTCGGGAAGCCGCCGTGGCCAAAGCGACGGAGGAAGCCAGACTCAAGGTTGCGGCCGAAGCCAAGGTGGGGGAAGAAGCGAGGGCCGCCGCAGTGGCCAGGGCAAAAGCGATCGCCGAGGAAGAGGCGAAAGCCAAAACGGAAGCGGAAGCGAAACTCAAGGAGTCCGAAGCCGCCAGGGCAAGCGCCGAGGCCAAAGCTGCCGAAGAAACCAAACTCCGGGCCGCGGCCGAGGCGAAAGCCGCCGAAGAAGCCAAACTCCGGCTCGCCGCCGAGGCCAAAGCCGCGGAGGAAGCGAAGGTCGCCGCCGTCGCCAAGGCGCGGGCG
>JBGSOI010000163.1:0-6107 GCA_041739215.1 Akkermansiaceae bacterium | reverse complement strand
GGCGGGCAGAACCGCGGCCAACGCGCGCGCCCGTTCGGTGCCGGAAAGGCTGTCCGCCCACGCTTTGGCGGCTTCGGGATCGCTCCGGCACCAGGAGGTCGCGACTGTATCGAGCGCTTCGAGCCGGCCCTGGCCTTCTGGCAGTTTTTTCCAACCGGCGGCGGCGGCTTCAGGATCGTCGTTGCCCCAGTTGCTGAAAAGCCCGGTTACCGCGGCAGTTTGCTCCTGGGGATTTTGCAGTGAGGTCGCGAAATCGAAGGCTTTTTTTGGATCGAGGTTGGAATACTGGGCCATCATCTGGGAAAGCGTTTGGGAGCTGCGCTGGGCTTCGGGCAGATCGAGGAAATACTTCTCGGCCGCGGCAGGATCGGCCGAGACCAAACCGCGGAGGACTTGGCGGGACGTGTCGATTTTCTCGCGGTCGGTGAGTTTGGCGACCTGCTCCTTGAGAAGGTCCGGGGTCATCCAAGCGGCGTAATACATCTGGTTGCCCAAATTTTCCCGCCGCGTCGCCGGGTCCTTCACCTGCTCGATCACCTCGAAGGCGAGTCGCGTGTCATTCCAGTTGAGCCCTTGCAGGAAGCTGCCGGTCGCGATCCGTTGCTCGGATTTGCTGCCGACGCTCATCAGCATGGCCATGGCTTTCTGCGGATCCTCGTCCGCGACGATTTCAAGAATCCCGCCGACGATCCTGCCACGCAAATGTCCGGGCTCGCCCTTTAAGCGATCCCACGCCGCTGCCGCGTCGTTGCGCGCGAGGACTTTATAAACCTCCGAGGTCGAGTTGGATTTCCAGTCCCCCTTCAAACTCTTCGCCCAAGTGAGCGCCGCCTCCGGGTCCTTCTGTGCCCAGCTCGCCGCCAACATGCTGGCGCTGCGGTCGCCCACTCGATCCTTCGGCATCGAAGCCAACCGAGCGGCGGCGGCCACGGGGTCGGTTTTCGCCCATTTCGCGAAAATCTCGCTGGTGTAGTAATCACTGAAGCCGCCCGGGCTGGTTTCCTTTTGCAAGAGATCACAGGCCGCCGCCGGATCGACATCGGACAGAGCGGAAACGAGCTGCATCCCCGCGGTCTCGCGGATCTCTCCTTTCGGGAGCTTTTCAAACTCCAACAGCGCCCGGTCCGGGTCCACCTTGCCCAGTGCGCCGAAGCAACTTGCCGCTGCGGATTTCTGAAATGACCGGGACTTGCATGAATTCACGAAGGCAATGGACGCCGCCGGATCGACCATCGCCCACCGCTCGAACAACGCGCTCATCAGCGCGTAGCTGTCGCCGTCGTATCGATTCGGATTCTCGCGGAATTCCTTCTGCACCATTTCCACCAGCGCCGGAATCTCTTCGGCGGGCAGCGAGTTCACCGCCAGCGTGAGCTTGGCGGATGCCACCGAGTGGCCATGACGTTTGAAAAGCGCATGCACGTCCTCCATCGAAGACAGCGAGAAGCTCTGCCCGCCGAACGGATCGCTGCGAGAGCTGCGGGTGGCCGTGCGGGATTCCCGGGTGTTCCGCTCCTCGACTTTCGTTTCCTTCCCGGTTTCCTCTCCGCCCTGCTTGCCGACCAGAAAACCCACCCCGAGCGCGATCGGTAACATCATCAGCGTTGGAGATAATTTCATGACGTTGTGTTTCTAAGTGGAATCCTCCGGAACGTCACGGGAAATCGTTAGAAGCCCGTTCGCCGCAGTGATTCGAATTTCAAGCTGAACTTTGCCAGGTATTTTTTCAGCCGGTCCGCATCGTTCGTGACCGATCGCTTGTTCCGGGAAACCGCAAAGATCTCACGTCCCGCGTCCGACAGCGTGTTGGATCGCTGGCACACCGCCGCGACGTAGGCAAGTTGCACCCGGTCGAATGGATCGAGTTCGCCTAACATCGCGGCATCGAACAAGCTTTCCAAAACCGTCGCCTCCGTCTTCACCGCCGCCCCTGGCCGATGCCAGTTCTCCCGCAGCCGCTGGATCTCCTCCTCCACCTCCTCCACCCGGATCCGTCCGCGCGGGGCGAGCGTCGCCATCCTAACCACCGCCGCGTTCAGGTCGCGGAAATTCCCGCTCCACCGCGTGTCCGCCGCTTCGGCGAATTTCAGGAACGCCTGCTTCGCTTCCTTGTTGAAACTGATCTCACGCCCATGCACCTGCCGGTGGCGGTCGAGTTCATATTCCAGGTTCGGCGCGATGTCCTCGCGCCGCTGGCAAAGCGCCGGCAGCGCGAATGTCCACAGGTGGATCCGAGCTAACAAGTCCTCGCGGAACCGTCCGTTAGCCACCGCCTCCCGAAGATCGCGGTTCGTCCCGGCGATCAGTTGGAAATCACTCTTCACCGGTTTGTCGGAGCCGACCGGCAGGAACGTCTTGTCCTCCAGCGCCCGCAGCAACATCGCCTGCTCGTCCGGCCCCAGCTCGCCGATCTCGTCGAGAAACAACAGTCCGCCATCCGCCTCGCGCAGTAGTCCCGCCCGGTCCTTCTGTGCCCCCGTGAACGAACCCCGAGTGTGCCCGAACAACGCCGACGCCGCGGTGTCGCCTGATAGAGTCGCGCAGTTCACTTCCACGAAATTCCCGCGCAGCCCGCCGCGTTGTTTCCGCAGCTCGAAGATGCGCCGCGCGAGATGCGATTTCCCCGCGCCGGTCGGGCCGGTTAGAAGCATCGGCGCCTGCGAGCGCAGCGCCACCTGCTCGATGCGGTCGATCAACCGGTTGAAGCCCGCGTTGCGCGTGGCGATGCCGCTTTTCAAAAAATCCGTCACCTCCACCTGCTCCTTCTGGAAGCGGGTGCTGAGCTGGTCGTATTTCGACAAATCCAGATCGATCACCGAATACCCAGGCTTCGGCGCATTCCGCGAAGGCTTCGAAGGCGGCGGCGATGTCTGGATCAGCTTCCCCGGCAGCGTCCCCGCCTCGTTCAGCAGGAACAGCGAGATTTGCGCGATGTGCGTCCCGGTCGTGATGTGGATGAAATATTCCTCCTTCTCGCAATCGAACTCATATCCGCGCGCCCAATCGTGCAGCGCCGCATAGACCGTCTCCAGGTCCCACGGATCCGCCCCGTAGTTCACCTCGTGCAGCCGCGCCTCCGTCTCCGGCGAAATCTGCCGGACGTCGTCGATCACCTGCCGGGAGATCTTCGAGAAGTTCGGTTCCGCCAGTAGTTCCAGCCGGTCCCAAAGCAAATCCTCGTGCTGAAAAAGCGAAACCGTCGGTCGCCAAAAATCCCAGCGCCCCACGTCCGTGCCGCTGTCCAGTTTCGTTCCCAGCAGGCCGATCACCACTCGCTTCATGGCGAAATAACTAGCGAAATTTATAGAAAGTCTGCAATCCGGAATTCCCAGGAGCTCACGTTTAGAGTTTTTCGAGAATTTTAAGCATTCAAAATCAACACATTAGGGAATCTAGTTGACCCTGCGAAATTCTTGGCCCGCTCCGTGCCAATACAGAATCCGTCCACCATCAACCGGACACCCCACCATGGCAAACCGCTCCCTATTCCAAACCGTCCGCGGCGCATTGATCCCCCAAACCAACGCGACCAATGCCGCCGCCGCACCCGCCTACGCCCTCGGCCCGAAAGCCGCGCTGGCCCAGCTCGCCGCCACCGGTTGCCTGAGCCGCACCTTCTACGCCACCGCTGAGACCCAGCTCGACCGCGTGCTCGAACTCGCCCAACAGGTGGACACCGATTTCGTCGCCCAAACCGCGCTCTACGCCCGCCAACGCGGCTTCATGAAAGACATGCCCGCCCTGCTCTGCGCCGTGCTCGCCACCCGCGACATCGACCGCCTCATCGAGGTTTTCCCGCAGGTCATCGACAATGGAAAAATGCTCCGCAATTTCATCCAGATCCTCCGCTCCGGCGTCACCGGCCGCAAATCGCTCGGTTCCGCACCGAAGCGCCTCGTCCGCCAATGGCTCGAACGCGCCACCGAACGCCAGCTCGTCCAGGCGACTATCGGCAACGATCCATCGCTCGCCGATGTCGTGAAAATGGTCCACCCGCGTCCGGCCGATGCCACTCGGGAAGCCTTCTACGCATGGCTCGTCGGAAAGCCCTACGATGTCGCGGCACTGCCTGAAACGCTCCGTGCCTTCGAGGCCTGGAAAATTTCCCGCGAGGGAGAAGTTCCCGATGTCCCGTTCCAAATGCTAACCGCGCAGGATCTGGGAGAAAAGGAATGGTCCGCCATAGCCTCTAACGCATCATGGCAAACCACGCGGATGAACCTCAACACCTTCGCCCGTCACGGCGTGTTCCGCGACGCCGCGCTGGTGAAACGGCTCGCCGCCCGCCTCGCCGATCCCGATCAAGTCCGCCGCGCCCGGGTGTTTCCCTATCAGCTCCTGGTAGCATTCCTGAATGCCGGCAAGGAAGTGCCTGCGGAACTCCAGAACGCCCTCCAGGACGCAATGGAAACCGCCATCGGCAACGTCCCGAAGATCCAGGGAAAAGTCGTCATCTGCCCCGATGTCTCCGGCTCCATGCAATCGCCCGTCACCGGTTTCCGCCAGGGAGCCAGCTCGAAGGTCCGTTGCATCGATGTCGCCGCACTCGTCGCCGCCGCATTTCTCCGGAAAAACCGCGACGCCCGTGTGCTGCCATTCGAGGTCAACGTCGTCGATATCAAGCTCAACCCCCGCGACTCCGTCATGACCAACGCCACCGCCCTCGCCAAGATCGGTGGCGGCGGAACCAACTGTTCCGCCCCGCTCGCCCGGCTCAATCAGGAAAAATCGACCCCCGACCTGGTGGTCTTCGTTTCCGACAACGAGTCCTGGGCCGATCCCCGGGCGAACCGCGGAACCGCCATGATGGTCGAATGGGAAAAGCTCAAGACCCGCAACCCCAAGGCCCGCCTCGTCTGCATCGACATCACCCCTAACACCACCACGCAAGCTCCCGATCGCAAGGACATCCTCAACATCGGCGGCTTCAGCGACACCGTCTTCGACCTCATCGCCAGTTTCGCCGCCGGCGCTGATGGAACCGACCACTGGATCAAACAAATCGAACTCCAACCCCTCGCCAAACACATGAAAACCGCCTGACCAAAAGTGGCTGGAGCATCCCTGCTCCAGACCGTGCCAGGAGCGTCTCGCTCCTTCTTGAATCTGCTGGTGCGGCGGATGCCTGTGAAACTACATCACCGAAAATGAATATCTGTTTCACAACCCCTTGCCGCCGTATTGGCACTCCCAATTTCCGCGAATGCCTGGAAGATTACACATGTCGCCGGTTCGATCCCGGCTCTTGCGCCAGCAAGGTAGCTCAGTGGTAGAGCGGTTATAACGAATCTTCCGAATCCTTGTCGCGGTCCTTTTCTCAACGGAGCGCTGGCTTCAGCCGGCCAGTTAGGCCTCGCTTATACCGTTTGCCAAAATAGATTGCCGAGATGGGAATCGGGTAACGGCCGTCCGGACAATCACTTGGCGGCTCCAGCCGAAGGAGGTTTCGGTATCAACTTTTGGCAAACGGTCTGGTCAAGCCGGCTGAAGCCAGCGCTCCATCATCCAAATCAACCAACTGGCGAATGCCGGTGGAACTACATCACTACTACTGACCAGGTCGCGGGTTCGAGTCCCGCCCGGACCACCATCGACGGCCCGGTAGCTCAGCGGTAGAGCAGGAACGTTTCACCAACTCCTTGTCGCCTTTTCACTTTCAAAAATCACCATGCACACCATCCACAAAACCGACGAGGCCTTCGGCTTCATCCCGCTTCCTAACGATGCCGGCAAACCCATCACCGTTGTCGGCACCGACGCGATCCGCGACAACTTCGACGAGATGTGCCTCCAACAGGCCGTCAACTCGCGCATGGCTCCCGGCGTCACCGATGTGATCCTCAATCCCGACGCCCACGCCGGTTACGGCGCGCCGATCGGCTGCGTCATGGTCTCGCCTACCCACATCTATCCGGGACCGGTCGGCGTCGACATCAAGTGCTCGATGTCCTTGCTCCAGCTCGACATTCCCGAGGACGCGATTCTCGACAAACAGACGCGCCGCGCGCTCATCAACGCCATCGTCGAGCGCACGCCGACCGGCGCGGGCCGCGGGCAGCGTTCCGTGAAAAAGGGCCGCAACGTGGACCGCGATCTCGGCATCCTCG
>JBGSOI010000063.1:0-7966 GCA_041739215.1 Akkermansiaceae bacterium | reverse complement strand
AGCGTCGTCCGCCGCTTGTCGCGGGCAGCTCAAGACAGCCTGGCCGATAGCTCCGCCTATGCATCGGAAAATCTTGCGGCGCACCGCACCATGCAGGCCTTCACCAACGAGACTGCCGTTGCCGCCCACATCGGCGGCTGCGCGACGACTTCCAACGTGCTGGCAGGAAAAGTTTTCGGTATCCCCGTGAAGGGAACCCACGCGCATTCTTGGGTGATGTCTTTCGAGACCGAGCTGGAAGCGTTCGAAGAATACGCCGCCGCGCTGCCGAGGAACTGCACGTTTCTCGTCGATACCTACGACACGCTCGAAGGAGTCCGCAACGCCGTGAAAATGGGCCTGAAGCTGCGCGAAACCGGCCACCGCTTGCTAGGCGTCCGCCTCGACTCCGGCGACCTCGCGTGGCTCAGCCAGCAGGCCCGCGCCATCCTCGATGAAGGCGGTTTCCCCGATGCGGCCATCGTCGCCTCTAACGATCTCGACGAGCACCTGATCGAAAGTCTCAAGCACCAGGGCGCGAAAATCAATGTCTGGGGCGTCGGCACCCGGCTCGTCACCGGCGGCGAGCAGGCCGCGCTCGGTGGCGTCTATAAACTCGCCGCCGTCCGCGACGAAACGGGAAACTGGCAGCCGCGCATCAAACTCAGCGAGCAGGTCATCAAGGTTTCCACGCCCGGCCTCCAACAGATCCGCCGTTTCTCGCAGGACGGTCACTTCATCGCCGATGCGATCTATGACGCCGAGCTGCCTTGCCCGGAACCCTGCAACATCGTCGATCCCGCGGAAATCCTCCGTCACACGAAGATCCCCGCCGGCACCGTGCATGAGGACCTCCTGCAACCACTGTTCCGCAACGGGGAACTGGCAGCTCACTTGCCCACGCTCGCGGAGTCACGTGCCCGCTGCTTCGCCCAGGTCGCAGCGCTTGATCCCACCATCAAGCGCCTCGCGAATCCGCACAATTACCCCGCCGGACTCGAAGCCGGTCTCCATCAGAAAAAACTCACGCTCATTCAAAAAGCCCGCCCGTCATGAAAACCATCGCCCTGGCAGCCACCGCGCTCAATCAAACACCGCTCGCCTGGCAGAGCAACGCCGCGAACATCCGCGCCGCGATTTCCACCGCCCGCGATGGCGGCGCGGCCGTCGTCTGCCTACCGGAACTCTGCCTGACCGGCTATGGCTGTGAGGACGCGTTTCTCTCGCCGAACACCCACGCGCAGGCCTGGGCCAGCCTGCGTGACATCCTGCCGGAAACGAAAGGGCTGGCTGTCTCGTTAGGACTGCCGGTTTTCCACTACAACACCGTCTTCAACGCGGCCGCCCTCGCGGTGGACGGAAAACTCGTCGCCCTGATCTGCAAGCGCCACCTCGCCGGCGACGGCATCCACTACGAGCCCCGCTGGTTCAAGCCATGGCCGCTGCAGGCCCGCGATGTCTTCCACGCGCCGGACAATCGGGAGGAAATTCCCATCGGCGACATCGTCGTCGACGTCGGCGGAGTCCGATTGGGATTTGAGATCTGCGAGGATGCCTGGGTTGCGCGACGACCGGGCGGTGATCTGGCAGCGCAAGCGGTGGACATCATCCTCAACCCGAGCGCGAGCCACTTCGCCTTCGGCAAACGGGAGATCCGCCGCCGCTTCGTCATCGAAGGATCGCGCGCATTCGGCGTGAGCTACGTTTACTCGAACCTGCTAGGAAACGAGGCGGGCCGCGCGATCTACGACGGCCAGACCATCATCGCCAGCGCGGGCGAACTGCTCGCCGAAGGCCCGCGGTTTTCCTATCAGGACCAGCTCGTCACCATCGCCACGGTGGATCTCGATCTCACGCGCCTCGCCCAAAGCCGCACCACCAGCCACCGCATCCAACTTCCCGACGCCCATCACCCGGCCGTCGTCCGGGTGGATTTCGACTGGCCGGTCCCGGATGTTTCAACATCCAAGGCACCCGTCGCCGCCTGGGAGAAATCCCCGGCGATCAAGGAAGAGGAATTCACCCGCGCCGTCAGCCTCGCGCTCTTTGACTACCTGCGGAAAAGCCACACCCGCGGCTTCACCGTCTCGCTCAGCGGCGGCGCGGATTCCGCAGCAGTCGTTTGTCTCATCTATCTGATGGCGCAGTTCGTTTTGGAAGAGGGAGACGCAGCAGGGAAAATTCCATTTCTCTTGCCATCCCAGAATGCGCGCGACCTGACAAACCAGCTCCTCATCACCGCCTATCAGGCCACCGAAAACAGTGGCGAAATCACCCGCAACGCCGCCGCCGTTCTCGCCAGAGCCATCGGCGCACAACACCACGAATTCGACATCACCGCACTCCATCAAGGTTACGTCGATCTAATCGGCAAGGCCATCGGCCGCGAGCTGGACTGGCAGCAAGATGACATTGCACTGCAGAACATCCAGGCTCGCGTCCGCTCGCCCGGGATTTGGATGATCGCAAATCTAACGAACACGCTGCTGCTTTCCACCAGCAACCGCAGCGAGGCCGCCGTCGGTTACGCCACCATGGACGGCGACACCTCCGGCTCGCTCGCGCCCATCGCCGGCATCGACAAGGCGTTCCTCCGGAAATGGCTGCGCTGGCTCGAAACCGACGGCCCGCTTCTTGAATCCGGCCACGCTAACATCCCCGCGCTCGCAGCCATCAACGCCCAGCAACCCACCGCCGAGCTTCGTCCCGCGGGTGCCGTGCAGACCGACGAAAGCGACCTCATGCCCTATCCGGTGCTCGACGTCATCGAACGCGCCGCGATCCGCGACAAACGCGGCCCCGCCGATGTCTTCCTCATCATCCAGCGCGAGTTCCCCGCCTATCCGGCAGCCCAGCTCTTCCACTGGCTCACCCGCTTCTTCCAACTCTGGTCGCGCAACCAATGGAAGCGCGAACGCTACGCCCCGAGCTTCCACCTCGACGACCAGAACCTCGACC
Source organism: Akkermansiaceae bacterium (assembly GCA_041739215.1). Taxonomy (GTDB): domain Bacteria; phylum Verrucomicrobiota; class Verrucomicrobiia; order Verrucomicrobiales; family Akkermansiaceae; genus Luteolibacter. The sequence continues at coordinate 5,029 of JBGSOI010000063.1, read as the reverse complement.
CGAAAACCGGCTGCCGCTGGCCGATCCTTAGCGGCGGGTTTGCGCTGGAGCTCCAAGAATTGAATCAGAGTCTAACATCATGAACACCACCACTCTTTACCGTCCGGTTGGTCCTGAGGAACTCGAACTTATCCGACTAAGCGACTGGAAGGCATTCCCTCCGAGACTTCCGGAGCAACCGATTTTCTATCCGGTCACCAACGAAGACTATGCCATTCAGATCGCGCGGGATTGGAACGTGCGGGATTCTGGTTCTGGTTTTGTGACGGAGTTTGCCGTCGATAACGACTTTCTCTCACGTTACGAGATCCAGCAGGTGGGCGGACAGGTCCACAAGGAGCTTTGGGTTCCGTCAGAAGAACTCGACGACTTCAACCGCCACATCGTCGGGCTGATCAAAGTCATTCACACGTTCACCTAACACCACCATGCACGCACTCCTCCTTATCGACCTCCAGAACGACTTCCTTCCCGGCGGGGCGCTTGCCGTGCCGGGAGGCGATGAAATCATTCCGATCGTCAACGCGCTGATGCCGGAATTTGATCTTGTGGTGGCGACACAGGACTGGCATCCGCCGGATCACGGGAGTTTCGCGGCGAACCATCCGGGGAAGAACGTTTTTGAAACCGTGGATCTCCATGGACTGCCGCAGACGTTGTGGCCGGTGCATTGCGTGCAGAATACCGGCGGGGCCTTGTTTGCTCCAGCACTGGAGACACGCCGCATCGCGCGGGTTTTTCCGAAGGGCACTGACGCGCGGATCGACAGCTACAGCGGCTTCTTCGACAACGGCCATCGCGGTGACACGGGACTCGCCGCGTGGCTGCGCGGGCAAGGCGTCACCGAGCTAACATTATGCGGGTTGGCCACCGACTACTGCGTGAAATTCACCGCGCTGGATGCGCTCGAATGCGGTTTCAAGGTGAACCTGCATCTGGCGGCCTGCCGTGGCGTGGATTTGCAGGCGGGCGATTGCGACAAGGCGGTCGCGGCGATGCGTGAGCGCGGGGCGGTGATCACCGCGTGATTTGTCCGGAGAATACGGTTTTGCCCGGGAATTCCCGCAATCCGCTGAGCCAAAGTGAGGCGGCGTGCGGGGAAATCCCTGTTGTTGCTTGACCCGCTTCCGCCATCTCTCCAAGTTGCCGCCCCGCCGTTTGCCCCGATGGCAGCGGTGTGTCTTAATCGAACCAACCTACCCGAGCAGCCATGGCCGCGAAGATCTATACCACCAAGGACGCCCCGATCGCTCCTCTCAAGAAGAAAACCCTCGCCGTGATCGGCTTCGGCTCGCAAGGCCACGCCCACGCGCTGAACCTCAAGGACAGCGGCATGAAGGTCATCATCGGCCTCTATCCGAAATCCAAGTCCCGCGAAGTCGCCAAAAAGCTCGGCTTCGAGGTCATGGACACCGCCGAGGCCGTCAAGGCTGCTGACGTGATCTTCGTCGCCACGCCGGACACCGTGATCCCTTCGGTTTATAACAAGGACATCGCGCCGCACCTCACCAAGGGCAAGACCCTGCTTTTCTCCCACGGTTTCGCCGTGCATTTCAAGACGATCACCTGCCCGACCGATGTCGATGTGATCCTCGTCGCTCCCAAGGGACCCGGCCACACCGTCCGTTCGCAATTCGTGAATGGCAAAGGCGTTCCCGGCCTGATCGCGATCCATCAGGACGTTTCCGGCAAGGCCAAGCAAACCGCGCTCGCCTGGGCCGGTGGCGTCGGCTGCGCGCGTGCCGGCGTTTTTGAAACCAACTTCCGCGAGGAAACCGTTACCGATCTTTTCGGCGAGCAAGTCGTCCTTTGCGGCGGCACCACGGCACTGGTGAAAGCCGGATTCGAAGTGCTCGTTGAGGCTGGCTTCCAACCCGAGATGGCCTACTTCGAGTGCCTTCACGAACTCAAGCTCATCGTCGACCTGATGAACGAACAAGGCATCGCCGGCATGCGTTTCTCGATTTCCGAGACCGCTGAGTATGGCGACGTCACCGTCGGCCCGAAAATCATCGACGCCTCCGTCAAGAAGCGGATGGTCGCCCAACTCAAGAACATCGAGAACGGCAAATTCGCCAAGGAGTGGACCGCCGAATACGCCGGTGGCAACAAGAACTTCAACGCGATCCGCAAGGCCGAAGCGCAGCACCCGATCGAGAAGGTCGGTGAAAAGATCCGCTCCACGATGATCTGGATCAAGTCGTCCACGATCAAGAAGGGCGCCAGCCAGGCGAGCTTCACTTCGTCCTCGAAGTAAGGATCTGATTTTGAATTCCCGACGCCCGCTTCCCCTCAGGGAGGCGGGCGTTTTTTATGTCCGGTCGGAAGCTTCGGTTAGTGACCACGGGTTTTCCAGGCAATCACGCAAGATGAGATATGCGGAGTCTAAGAGGCTTCCTGCGGCGCAAGGTGGTGGCAATTCTGATTTTATCCCAACAGATGAATCCCTCCATCAACCGATGATCACAAAAATCGACCACCTGGGTATCGCCGTCAAATCACTCGACGAAACCATCACCTACTACGAAGACGTTCTCGGTCTGACCTGCGAGGGCCGCGAGGAAGTGGAATCCCAACAGGTCCGCACCGCATTCTTCGCCGCCGGAGACGTCCACATCGAACTGCTCGAACCCACCTCGGATGACAGCCCGATCGCCAGGTTTCTCGAGAAGAACGGCCCGGGCATCCACCACATTGCCTTCGCCACCGACGACATCGGCGGCCAACTCGCCCAGGCGAAGGAGAAGGGCGCGCGCCTTATCCACGAAGTCCCGTTCGCCGGTGCTGGAGAAAAGCTCGTCGCCTTTCTGCATCCCAAATCAACCTTCGGCGTCCTGACCGAATTCTGCCAGTCCGCCAAACCTAATTGATTTCCCATCATGGCCATCGACAACACACTTTTGGAAGGGCTGAGACTCCGTCGGGAGGAAGCCCTCGTCGGCGGAGGCATCGACCGCATCGAGAAACGCCACGAAAAAGGCGTGCTCACCGCCCGCGAGCGACTGGCTGCGTTTTTTGATGGCGGCGATTTCATCGAGTTCGGAATGCATGCCCACCACTCCTGCATCAACTTCGGCATGGAGAAACGCAAAATGCCGGGTGACGGCGTGATCTGCGCCACAGGCGTGGTCGATGGACGCCAAGTCGCGGCGTACGCCCAGGATTTCACCGTCGGCGGCGGTGCAGTTGGCCGCATCCACGCCAAGAAAATCTGCGACCTGATGGACTTTGCAGTGAAGGCCGGCATGCCCGTCGTCGGCATCAACGACTCCGGCGGCGCGCGCATTCAGGAAGGCATCGACGCGCTTTCCGGCTACGGCCAGATCTTCTTCCGCAATGTGCTTCTCTCGGGCGTCGTCCCGCAGATCTCCATCATCGCCGGTCCCTGCGCCGGCGGCGCGGCCTACTCACCCGCCCTAACGGATTTCATCATCATGACGCGGAAGAACGCCAACATGTTCATCTGCGGTCCCGACGTCATCAAGGCCGCCACCGGCCAGGTCGCCTCGCTCGACCAGTTCGCCAGCGCCGAGGCTCACGCCCAGGTCAGCGGTAACATCCATCTCATCGCTGAGGACGACCAGCATGCGATCGATCTCACCAGGAAACTCCTCGACTATCTGCCGTCTAACAACCTTGGCGACCCGCCGCACAAAATCAGCGACACCATCTCGCTCTCCAGTGATCCGGGGATGAATGAACTGATTCCGGCCGACTCCAAGTCACCGCTTGACATGCAGAAGGTCATTCTCCGCCTGATGGATCCGGATTCCTGGTTTGAGATCATGCCGGAGTTCGCGCCCGGCATGCTCGTCGGCTTCGCCCGGCTGGAAGGAATGGTCATCGGCATCATCGCCAACCAGCCGATGGCCAAAGCGGGCTGTATCGACATTGATTCGTCCGACAAGGCTGCCCGCTTCATCCGCGTCTGCAATATCTACTCGATCCCCGTGCTTTCTCTGGTCGACGTTCCCGGCTTCATGCCCGGCCTCGCGCAGGAGCGTGGCGGCATCATCCGCCACGGTGCGAAAATGCTGTTTGCCTGGGCCTCCGGGACGGTCCCCAAGATCACGCTCATTTGCCGCAAGGCCTACGGCGGTGCCTATCTCGCGATGTGTTCCAGCGACATGGGCGCGGACTTCGTCTTCGCCTGGCCCACTGCGGAGATCGCCGTGATGGGAGCCCAAGGCGCGCTCAAGGTCCTTTATAAAAAAGAACTCGACGAAGCGGAAGACCCGGTCGCCCTCGAAAAGGAACTCCGCGCCAGCTACACCGAAAAATTCGCCTCGCCCTATCAGGCGGCGGAAAACGGCATGATCACCGATGTCATCGACCCCGCCGTCACCCGGAGCACCCTCGCCCTCGCCTTCCGCGGCATCATGGGCAAGCACGAGGCCCGCCCTCCCAAAAAACACGGCAACATCCCGCTCTAACACGCCATGCGCTCCCACTTTTTCATCGCGCTGGCAAAGGAGCCGGCCACTTCGGTGCTCGACGCGCTGCCACACCTGGCGGGCATGCTCATGGTGTTGGCAACGCTCTTCGTTCTGTGGGGTGTGTGCGCACTCACCGCGCGTCTGGTCCAGCTCGTCACGGCCGAACCCGCGGCACCACCTGTTGCGAATCCTGCGGCCGTGACCGCGTCACCCGCCCCGGTCGGGGAACCAGTCACACCGCCGGAAATCATCGCGGTCATCGCCGCCGCGGTTGCCTGTGTCACCGGCCCTTCCCACCGCATCATTTCCATCAAACGCCAGAGCACGACCTGGGAGAAAGCCGGCCGCCAGTCAGTTCTAACATCACACCGAATCCGTTAAACCAACATCACCATGGAACATCTCCGCATCACCGTTGAGGGCAAGGTCTATGACGTCATCGTCGAGAAAATTGACTCCGACGAAATGGACAATCCGACTCCTTCCGCCCAACTCGTTCGCCCCGCCGCAGCCAGCGTGCAGGCATCTCCGGCGCCGGCCCCAGCCCCGGCGCGGCCAACCAGCCGATGGCCAAAGCGGGCTGTATCGACATT
>JBGSOI010000086.1:0-123582 GCA_041739215.1 Akkermansiaceae bacterium | reverse complement strand
GAAATCCTCGGGCATGGCGGCGTGCGGTCGCGCGGTCCATCCAAACAGCCGTTTCTAACATGTACAGCTCAATCGGCGGGAATTTTCCCTCCCGCCTCAGAGCTCCCGCCAGGCCCGCGGACTTGTGTATAAAGATCAGGGTCACGCCCTTGCTGAGGTGGATCGGGGCGTTGACAACTTTCACGGAGCCGAGGCTGGTGAAGTCACTGGCCGTGCCTTTCAGGATGAAAAGCGTGCAACCACCGGAGCCGCAATAACCGCTTTTCCCGTTCATCAAAGCGAGCACGTCCTCCTTGCCGTCGGCGTCCAGATCGGCGCGGGCGATGTCGTAGTGGTCGGGCTTGATGTCCGGATCGACTTTTTGAAGCGCGGCCTGAGTGAGTGAAAGCACCGGCGGGTTAGCCTGGGAGACGGCGCAAACAATCGCGGAAAAACAGAGAATCGGGCGGATGGTTTTCATTTGGATTTCAGGACGGGAAAACAAAAGAAAAAAGCGGTCGGTGCGCAAGCAGATCGCCCGGAATGATTTCATCAGCTCAGACGCCTGGTGGGGCTGGACTTCCCGGAAATCCAAAATTGTGCGGGGTAAATCCATTACGCGAAAAAGACCGGATTAACTGGTTCTGGGTACTTGCCGCGGGTGGATCGGCTTTCTAGGTTGGCTGCGTAGTGCGGGAAGTGATTTCTCCACCTGAAAATTTCCCAAACCATGAGCGCTAAAAAATCCACGTTGAGCCACGATCAGGACACGGTTCACCAGCCGTCCAAAGAATTTTCCGCGAAAGCCCGCATCCCGTCGATGGCGGCTTACAAGAAGCTCTACAAGGAATCCATCGACAAACCGGAAGTGTTCTGGGGACGCGAGGCGAAGGAGCTCACCTGGCAAAAACCGTGGTCGAAGGTCCTCGATTGGAAAGCGCCCAACGCGAAGTGGTTCGACGGCGGCAAACTCAACGTTTGCGAAAATTGCGTGGACCGCCACGCCACCGGCGCGCGCCGCAACAAGGCGGCGATCATCTGGGAGGGCGAGCCCGGCGACAAACGCGTGATCACCTACGGCCAGCTCCAGAAGGATGTCTGCCGGTTCGCCAATGTGCTTCTGAAAAACGGCGTCAAAGCCAAGGACCGCGTGCTCATTTACATGCCGATGGTGCCGGAAGCCGCCATCGCGATGCTCGCCTGCGCCCGCATCGGTGCGGTGCACAACGTGGTGTTCGGTGGATTCGCCGCGGAGGCCATCGTGGACCGGTTGGATGACTCCGGTGCGACGGTGATCGTCACCGCCGACGGCGGCTGGCGGCGTGGTAAAATCGTCGCACTCAAGCCGGTGGTCGATGAGGCGCTCGCGAAATACGACAAGGTCAGGCGCGTCATCGTCCTCAACCGCGGCGGCAATGAAATCGCGATGGATGCCAGGCGCGACGTCTGGTGGCACGATGAAATGGCCACCGTTTCCTCGAAGCACGTCGCGAAAGCCTTCGATTCCGAGCACCCGCTTTTTGTCCTCTACACATCCGGCTCGACCGGCAAACCGAAGGGCATCCTCCACACGTCCGGTGGCTATTTGACCGGGACTTATGCAACCTGCAAATACATCTTCGACATGCGCGACGACGATGTTTACTGGTGCACCGCCGACGTCGGTTGGATCACCGGGCATTCGTACATCGTTTACGGTCCGCTAGCCATGGGCGTCACCCAGGTGATGTATGAAGGCGCGCCTAACTTCCCGGACTTCGGCCGGTTCTGGAAAATGGTAGAGGAATACGGCGTCTCGATTTTCTACACCGCGCCGACCGCCATCCGCGCTTTCATCAAGGCCGGCGATCATTTCCCGGCGGCTTACGATTTGTCCTCGCTTCGTCTGCTAGGTTCTGTTGGAGAACCGATCAATCCGGAGGCATGGAACTGGTATCACAAGCACATCGGCGGCGGCAAATGCCCGATCGTCGATACCTGGTGGCAGACGGAAACCGGCGCGATCCTCATTTCCCCGCTTCCGGGAGCGACTCCCTGCAAGCCGGGCACTGCGACGCTGCCGTTCTTTGGCATCGATGCCGCCATCCTCGACGACGCCGGCAACGAGTGCAAAGCCGGCCAGGACGGCCGCCTCGTGATTCGCAAGCCGTGGCCGTCGATGATTCGCTCGATCTATGGCGACAAGGAGCGCTACAAGAAAACCTACTGGTCAGACTATCCCGGCCTCTACACCGCCGGCGACGGCGCACGCCGTGACAAGGACGGGAATTTCTGGATCATCGGCCGCCTCGACGACGTGCTCAATGTTTCCGGCCACCGACTCGGCACCGCTGAAATCGAGAGCGCGCTCGTCTCCCACCCCGCCGTAGCGGAAGCCGCGGTGGTCGGCCGCCCGGACGACATGAAGGGTCAGGCCGTCGCAGCGTTTGTGACGTTGAAGGGGACTTACGAAGAATCCGAAGCACTCCGCGCCGAGTTGAAAGGCCACGTCGGCAAAGTGATCGGTGCGATCGCCAAGCCGGATGACGTCTATTTTGCTCCCAGCCTGCCGAAAACCCGTTCCGGAAAAATCATGCGACGGCTCTTGAAAGAACTCGTTTGTACCGGCACCATTTCCGGCAACGTGACCACCCTCGAGGACTTCACCGTCATCGAGAGTTTGCAGCGCCAGATATCCAAGTAAGTCGATCCCCCCGTCGCCATGACCTCCTCCCGCTATTACATCGCCCGTCTCGTCCAAGCATTTGGATATTTCCGCAAGAACCAACGCATGGCCGACGCTGCGAGTGAAATGCACTTGCTGCGCGAGGCCGAGGCCCAGCTCGGCGCCGCCATCTGGGCGAAAGTTGAAGGCATCGAAGAACTCTCCGTCGAATACTGGAACTTGCGGAAATTCATCAAGGAGAAGGAACTTGTCCGGCAACAACTCGCTGAGTGCCAAGCCCGGCTCGACCAGGCCCACGAAGAGCGGGCTGTCGTGCTGAACAACACTCCCGAGGTTCACCAGGAGCTTATCGATCAACGTGTCGCCCTGCTCACCGAGCTTGAGGACCTCGCCTGTCGGCGGGATGAGATTGTCGCCGAGGCCCGCGAGGTTCGCCGTTCTTATGACGGGCTCAAAATGAAACTGGAGGTTTTAACCAAGGAGTCCTCGGGCTCCGAGGCCTCCGTCCGGCAGATCGAATTGGTCAGATCCCAACTCGTTGATCTCAAGGTCAAGTTCTCGGAACTCAAGCAGCAACGGATCCAGATCGGCGTTGAAATCGAAGCGGGCGACGCCAAAGTGGACCTCGTGGACGAGCGATTGAAAGAGAATAAAATGGATCGCAGGAACCATGCTTCGGAAGCCTTCCAACTGATTGGCGACGGCAACAAGGAGATGTCCATCCTGCGTGCGGAAAGCAGCGTGCTCGACACCCAGATGCGCCAGCTTTACGCGGAGATCGGTCGTTTCGTCAGCCGTCATGCGGCGCATGATCCCGCTTGTGCCAAAGCCGCCGCATCCCACCAAGGGCTGGTGGATGTCATGCGCGCGCTCCGCCGCTCGATCGCACTGAATCACCGGCTCGCCGGGACCGCGTGAGTTGTAGCGGTCGGCGGCGGCTGTATTGCTCCCTGGAGATTGGCATCGGTACTCGCAGAGCGCTGCTACACGCTCCGCCGGACGATCCCATACTTCGGTGCGAACAACAAGGAGGCGACGAATAACAGTGCCTGCACCAGCACGATGCACGCCCCGGGGGAGCCGTCGATGTGATAGCTGATGAAAATCCCTGTTACTGTCGAGCTAACAGCTGCTGACACCGCTATCAGCAGCATCCGGTCGAAATGGTCCGTCCACAGGTGGGCGATGCTGCCCGGTGTCACCAACATCGCGATCACCAGGATGATTCCCACCGCTTGCAGCGAAACCACGATGGCCAGCGACAGCAGACCTAGCAGCAAATAATTCAGGAACCGATCCGGCAGCGCCATCACCCGCGCCTGGCCAGGGTCGAAGCAGATCAGCAGCAGGTCGCGGCGCAGGATCAGAGTCACCGCCAGCACCAACCCACCCAGCCCGAGTGTTTGCCAGACCTGTGCAGGAGTGATGCCGAGGATGCTTCCCACCAGGATGTGATCGAGGTGCATGTCCGAGTTCGTGCGGCTGAAGAGCACCAGGCCGAACGCGAAATATCCCGTGAAGACGACACCCATCACGGTGTCCTCCTTGATCCGGCTGTTTTGCTTGATGAAGCCGGTGGTCACCGCGCAGGACAAGCCGGCGACAAACGCGCCGATGGTTAGAGGCAGGCCGGCGATGTAAGCCAGCACGATTCCAGGCAACACCGCGTGGGAAATCGCATCGCCCATCAGCGACCAGCCTTTGAGAATCAGGAAACATGACAGCACCGCACATACCGTCGCGACCATCGTCCCGACTAGCAGCGCGTCGCGCATGAAGCCATGTTGCAACGGTTCGAAAAATTCGGTCATGGTGAGGGAACTATTTCCGCGGAGCGGGCGCGGCGTTTCGAGGCGAGGATCCCGTGCTTGGGTGCGAAGACGAAGGCGGCGAGGAAGACCAAGGTCTGCAGCGTGACGATGCAGCCGCCTGTGGCGCCGTTGAAATAGTAACTGGCATAGGCTCCGACCAATGAGGTCGCCACTCCCGTGCCGGTGGACAGCCAGAGCATTTTCCCGAAGCGGTCCGTTAGCAGGTAGGCGGTGGCCCCCGGCGTTATCAGCATCGCCACCACCAGGCAGGCTCCGACTGCTTGAAGGGCTGCGACGGCCGTAGCGGCAAGCAGCGCCAGCAAGGTGACATGGAGCAATCCCGGGCGCAGTCCGAGCGTGCGGGCCTGGTTCGCGTCGAAACAGAAGAGCATCAGGTCCTTCCATTTCAGACCTAACACTAACAATGTGACCCCGCTGATCGCGATGACCTGCGCGATATCCGGGTCCGAAATGCCGAGGATATTTCCGAACAGGATGACCTTGAGATCCACCCGCGCCGGAAACAGTGAAATCAGCAACAGGCCGAGCGCGAAGTAAGCGGTGAACACGATTCCGATGGTGGCATCCTCGCGGATGCGGCTCTTCGCTTTGATGAACGCCATCGTCCCTGCGGCTAACAAGCCCGCGATGAACGCACCGAGCGCGAACGGCAGCCCGAGAATGTAGGCGAGAGCCACTCCAGGAACCACCGCATGGGACAGGGCGTCGCCCATCAGCGACCAGCCTTTGAGCGTGACGAACGATGACAGGAACCCACAAGAGCCGCCGACCAGCGCGCTGACCCAGATGGCGCGCAGCATGTAGTCGTATTGAAACGGTGTCAGAAGTTCAGTCATGTTTTTCCGAACGTTCTTTCACCAGCTCCGCGTGTTCCTTGCGGTCCTTGTATTCGAGGTGGCCGTCCTTGCCGAATACCAGCGGGCGCTCGTCGTCGGTTAGGACGCGGATCGTCCGGCCGTCGTGCTCCTGGATGGTGGATTGCTCGAACTGGAACTGCCGCAGCACGCCGCCGAAGGCCGCTGCCAGATTCTGTTCGGTGAACACTTCCGAAGTCGGCCCGTAGGCGAGCACGGTGCGGTTGATGAGCACCGCCTGGTCGCAGAATTCCGGAACGCTGCCGAGGTTGTGGGTGGATACGAGGATGATGCACCCGGCCGCGCGCAGTTCGCGCAGAAGTTGGATGATCGCCTCCTCGGTGTTCACATCCACGCCGGTGAACGGCTCATCCAACAGAATCACACGCCCGCCCTGCGCCAGCGCGCGGGCGAGGAAGACGCGCTTTTTCTGACCGCCGCTCAGCTCGCCGATCTGGCGGTCCTTGAATTCCCACATCGCGACGCGGCGCAGGCTTTCCTCGACCTTCATCTTGTCCACCGCGCGCGGAATGCGCAGGAAATTCATTGCGCCGTAGCGGCCCATCATCGTCACGTCCCAAACACTGACAGGGAACTGCCAGTCCACCTCCTCCGCCTGCGGGACGTAGGCGACGAGGTGCTGCTTGAGCACCGCGCGGACTGGCAGGCCGTTGATTTTCACGCTGCCCGCCCGCGGCGTGACGAAGCCCATGATGCTCTTGAATAGCGTGGACTTGCCGCTGCCGTTCACGCCCACCAGCGCGCAGATCGTGCCGCCTCGGAGTTGGAATGACGCGTCATTCAGGGCGAGGTGACCGTTCGGATAGGCCACCGACACATCATCGACATCCAGGCGCGGGAGATCTTCTTGCGGGGTCATTGGGGATTGAGAAATCCTTTCACGATGGTGTCGGCGTTTGTCTCCAACAATTTCAGATAGCTCGGTGCCGGGCCGTCGGCATCCGTCAGCGAATCCACGTAAAGCACGCCGCCGTAGCGCGCTCCGGTTTCCTTGGCGACCTGCCGGATCGGCTTGTCGCTCACGGTGCTTTCCGAAAAGACGACCGGGATCTTGTTAGCCCGCACGCCGTCGATGACTTTCCTCACCTGCTGCGGAGTGCCCTGGGCGTCGGCATTGATCGGCCACAGGTAAAGCTGGCGGAGTCCGTAGTTCTCGGAGAGATAGGAAAACGCGCCCTCGCTGCTGACCAACCAGCGCTGCTCCGCCGGGATGGCCGCGAGCTTTTGTCTAACCGGCTCGTCCAAGGCCTTGATCTTCGCGGTGTAGGCGGCGGCGTTCGCGGTGTAGACGGACTCGTTGGCGGGGTCCATTTTCACCAGCGCCTTGCGGATGTTTTCCACGTAGATCACGGCGTTCGCCGGCGACATCCAGGCGTGGGGATTCGGCTTGCCGGTGTAGGGGCCTTCGGAGATTCCCAGCGGCGTGACGCCTTCCGTCAAGACCGCGCTGGGGACGTCCTTCACATTGGCGAAAAACTTTTCGAACCAGAGTTCGAGGTTCATTCCGTTCCATAAAACGAGATCGGCACTCTGGGCCTTGACGATGTCCTTGGGTGTCGGCTCGTAGCCGTGGATCTCGGCACCCGGCTTGGTGATCGACTGCACGTCCGCCGCGTCGCCCGCGACTTCGCGGGCCATGTCGGCGATGATGGTGAAGCTCGTCACCACCTGTTTTTTGCCAGACACGGGTGGTTTTTTCGCCCCGCCGCAGCCGGCGGCAAGCAGGGCACACATGCCGGTGGCGAACAGCAGATTACTCATGCGGCGGAACCCAGAATTCATGGGGGTATCAAGGGCGGTTTTCATGTTCGATTCAACGTAGAAAATTAGATAAGGCTAAATTTTTGGTCAAAACTTCGAGCTCATTCCGAGGAAAGGCGTGAAATCGGTGGAAGCGCTGGTGAGGCCCACCCGGATTCCTCCGTCGAGCTGCCAGGTCGGAGTCACAGCCCACGTCATGCCAGTGTTGAAATAGGCTTCCCAATCCGATTCGGATTCGGCGCTGAGCACGCTGACGAGTTCGAAAAAGATCCCGGTGTTTTCAGTGAGTCCGTGGCTGGTCGTGGCCGAAGTCACTCCGACCAAGTGATGGCCGCTGCCTTCGTCGTCCGCCTCCAGATCCACCTCCGCCATCACGGCGCAGTCCCAACCGGCCGGACCTTCGAAACCGAAGGGAACGATCAATCCGCCTTCGAACTCGCCATTTCCCAAATCCCCGTTCGCGGTTGGGAGCTTGATGAATGGCATCACGGCCAGCGCGGTCGGGCCGTCGTCATTGCCCCAGAGATTGTGCTTCAGGCGGATTTCCACGTCTCCGAATCCTTCGCCGCCGTCGCGGACGTGGGTGTAAAACGGCGTGACCACCTGCAGGTCGGTCGAGGGGCCGAGGCCGATCTTGGAGTTGAGTTCGCCGAGGGAAAACTCGCGTTCGCGGCCGTTGCGGGTCCGGTTGGCGATCTCCATTTCGAATTGGAAATGCCCGGCATCCACGGTGTGCGGGCTTTCGGTGGTGTCGGGACGGTCGGTGCTGAGCGGCCGGAGTTCGGCAGCGGGGCAGGGGAAAGCCCCGTAAAACAGGGCGGCAAGTGGGATAGCGTGCTTCATTTCACTGAAAAATTAGCCATGGCTAAGTTTAATGTGCAAGACTAAATTCGAGAGCGGCAAAATTCATCAAGTCCTGAGGAGGGCTGACCTTTTTTGGTAACCCGGGTCGGCCGAAAACCGACCCTCCATGTATCACTCGTCGTCGATCTGGAGCTGGCGGGGGCGCTGGAGCTGGATGCCTTCCTCGATGTCGCCGAGGTCGAGGCTGTCCAGCACGTTGGTCCGGCGGCGAACGAGTCCCGGCTCGGCGGAAGTCGCGGCGAAGCTCGGCACCTCGGTGTGATAAGGGTCGCCGCCGATGAGCACCGGCTCCTTCGGGCGGACCGGCACGGAGTTGAGTTCGGGCAGAATGAATGGGGACGGCGTCCACGGATGAACAACATTGTTAAATGGAGAGGCCTGACCCCATCGAGCCCCAGACAATAGTGAATCCGTTTACTCTGACCCTGTTCATCCGTTTACACCGACCTCAGACACACCGACCCCTGACATGCTGAGTAGGGTATTCCCCGAGGGAACATCCGGGAGGGACCCGGCATTGCCGGGAGGGTCCTGGGCCGAGATGCAGTATTACCACGCGCACGTCACATGCTCCCGCAGGACTTAGCGCTCACGTGATCAGCCGCCAGTGGCATTTTTCGCGGTGCGGAGCGACGATCTTCGGGGAAGTTGCTAGACCGAACTAATGTGTGATTTTAGCTTAAGCCAGATACCTAATACAATCAATAGGACGGTTGCAGTTACAGATAGCTGCCACCAAGGTATACCAGATGAAGTTCGCTTGGAGGATTGGTCTTCGTGCGGGGCAGTAATTTCCTTATTTTCGCTCACTACTGGTTTTTCGTTACCATTGCCTTTCCTAAGATCTTGGGTGATGGTAGTTTTCTTTTCACCCAGTTGCTCGCAATCTGGGTAATTTTCCTTAAGCCATTTCACGAGAATTAAAATTTTATCGGGGTAAGGCAGATTGTTATCAGGTGGGATGAAATTCGCATTCAATATTTTAAGATTTCGGATAACACTCCCATAGGCGAAGAAAGACGCGTCCGATAAGTTCTCGAAATAATATTCACTATCAACACTCATTCTCGCCAGGGGTTCATGCCGAAAGAGCATTGGTGCCACTTCCAGGACAAAGTCAGATTTCTGGGATTCCATGAGTTGATTGGCCATTGATACGAGAACAAACAGCTTTCTAGCATCCTTTTCGTTTACGATCATTTTTTTAAGTTCCGAAGGATCAGTAATGAGACTCGGATCATCTTTGAGAACTCGTTCCACTGAACTCGTCGTATTGTATCGCATTCTCCCTTGGTCCTTATCATCGAGATCAAAAATTCTCAGTGCCATTGCCCGAGTTCTTTCGGCATCACTTAGGTTTGCCATGCCTTCCCGTATCGCTTCAATTCCAAGTTTTTCATTCTTCACGGCTTTCCGTTTATCAAAAGCGTGTTGAGCAATCTCTAGTAAAGTTTTGTCAGAATAGACTTCTCCATGACAATGGAGGCTGCTTAGAAAGCCAAGTAAAATCAACACATTAAAAAGTTTTAAGTCCATATATCTGTGGTGATTGATTTCCTACGTTACCAACGCCATTTTGATTTAAATCTGTCATGATTTGAGTATTAGACTTACCTTCAATAATGCCTTGAACAAATATCTTAGTGGCTTCTTCTACCTTGCAAGAATCTTTGGTGTAAATAAAATCCCCGTGTTTGAAGCTCTCAATGTAATCACGCCCTGTATTGCACGCGTTGTAGAAAAATTTAGCGTAACCAAGAGTTGGGACATCAGTCGAGGGTGCTTGTACAATGAGCCTTCTTGAAGATTCTGGGTTGTCAAAGTGCCACTCGTTGTACAATCCGATTCCTTGCTTCGTGAAAGAGTTTCCGGGTGCCACTCCTTGAAGATTTTTGAATCGTTCAATTCCAAGCTCTGTAACTTGATAATTCTGGGGGGCTACGATGATTTGTCCCGCCTCTAGCTTCAGATATGCCCATCCTTCAGAATATACGCGATCTATTGCCGCTAAGTCCTGCGGATTTGTTGGAAGTGTAGTCCCATCGCCGTTCGTGAATGGAACAACATCTGCCTCAGTTCCAGCTCCCCGGAAAGATTTAGGAATTGAGGTTTTGCCAACTCCAAAATGGGTAAAGTCAGCGATTGCCTTGTGAGTGACTTTGCCAGAAAAGTTGGGACCTAGTCCGAAGTTGGAATGCCCATCAAAGACTACATTTTGACCCGTCCGCTTTATGGCATCGATCAGCTTTTCTTTGGTTGTGACGATTTCGATTCCATGAAATTTTTGTATGCCTTGAGCATCCGTGTGTTTCACAATCCAAGTGTCTCCTGATCTCACGACCTTGATGGTATCCAAGTATGCCTCAAGGAGTTCTTGGCTCGTTTTTTCTCCGGAAGGCTCTGGTCCAAGACCAAAGGCAACCGTTATCTCCACGGGCAGGAGGTCGAAATTGTATTTCCAGCCTGCAACCACTGGAGGAATCAATTCCACCCAGTTCGACGCGAATGCGTCGGCTGGTATTGTAAATTGAACTAACTCAACAGTCACCGTTTCGATTGGGCCTGTCGGCAAAGTTGTGCGCGTTAGGATCTTCAGATAATTTCGGGAGATCGCGGTTACGGCTCGCTGCGAAGACACCATGCGGCGGCGCTGGATTCTAATTTCTCCCGAATAGCTGGAGCTTCCCACATTGGGAGTGATCCAGAAATTCGAAAAGCTATACGGCAAGTCATTTTCCCATGAATTTTGGTTCACTTGATCTGCCAGATACTGAGGATCAAGTTGAGCTTTGGCGCTGATTTCACGGGCGGCTCCATAGTAGCCGTCATTCGTGTAGTAATAGAGGCCTTCGTTCCGCTCGGTTCGGCCTTCAGCGGCAGGCACATGAAGTCCCCACGAGAGGATATTTCTCTTACCTTGCCACTGCCATTGGATTCCGTCCTCGGCACCATGTACGGAATTTGATACGCCGGTCGAATCGACTGCGTTTTTAGAATGCGCTATCACCGACATGCCCATGGCCATGCCCGCCGCCAAAAACAGTCGAACTACGGCCAGAACGCTGGAACGGTGTAATAATTCTATGGTCATGGGAGGTAATCGATAGCCGGGTTAAGAGTCAGGGAATAGGCAGTCGAGCCGGAGACATAGGGCAGTCTGTCGCTGCCATAGGTCGTGGAATAAAGGATCTTCCGGGTTCCATCCGGCAGTTTGTCCTCGATCCGAAACCAATCGCCCAGAACGGCGTGTGACACCCAGGTGTAAGTGATGGTGCCGTCCTCGTTGTAGGTCTCCGCGAACGAATGGATTCCGGGGAACGTTGGATTGGTGCCATTCTGGCTTTCTTGTAAGTCGCTCAGACCATCGCCATCAGAGTCAGAATTCCGCGGATCGGTTCCCAGCCGCAGTTCATGGAAATTGGTCAGACCATCGCCGTCAGAATCCAAATGAGCATCTGCAGGGTCGTCGTGGTTCAGGCCATGCTTCCACTCCCACACGTTCGGCAGTCCGTCTCCGTCGGTGTCGATCCCGGGGCGGATGTCGATGAATTGTCCGGCGGCACCCGGGACGGAAACCAAAGCGGGATTTGTGCGGTAGCGGAATTCCACCAGATTGTTGATGCCGTCTCCATCCAAATCCCCATTCCGATCAGCGGCGTTGTTCGGGTTGAGGCCGTAATACTTCTCCCAGTCGTCCGGCATGCCGTCGCCGTCCGCGTCCTGATTGGGTTTGAGATGGTAAATGGTCCCACCAAACTGGAGAATCAACTGGCCCTTATCCGCGATTCTGACCCTCGTGAAATTGGTGGAAACGCCTGCTGGTAGGAGGTTCGAGACCGTTACCACCAGCGAACCGGACCAAATCGCGTAAGGAGTGCCAACCAATACTCTCGAATCATTGGAAACTCCGTAGATCGAAGGTGCCAGATCAGTCCCTTGAAAACGGCCGTCGAAGAAGTATAAACTGGAGTAAGAGTCTTGCCAATCCGAGTAATGGAAAAGGTATTCATCAAGTTCGAGCAAGGTTTCTGTTGCTGTATAAACTCCGGCGAACTCGCCCCAATCGTTCACCGCGCCGATGAGATGGGAATAGCCCGGAAAAGAATGCCAAAAGGAGATTTCCTCCTGTGAGTCGTACCAGTCACTCCAATAGATCGGGGTGCTGTCTATAATATCCGTGGCAACCCATATCCATTGATTCGCCTTTCGATCCCAGGTCATTCCCACCTGCCAGCCGCCGGATGTTTCATTCGGCCCCCAATCGATCGATTCCATGTCGATATCCGGGACCCAATTCAATGGATAATCACCGTCGAACTCAGGGGCAGCAAGTCCGGTCATGAATGTCGGAAATCCCTCGCACGCCAGAAAGGTTTCCTGACGGAGTGAAACCGGATTGAACACCGTTCCGGCGAACTCGCCGAATTCATTCACGTCATGGTAGACAGGATCCACCCAGTCACCGGAAAACCGGATCTCCGTTCGATCGGGCCGCGCGGCGAAACTGCGACCTGATAGATTACCCGCCGTGCCGGTCACATGCCCCGTGTCGCCGATCCGCCAGGGGATGGCGGAGACCAGACCGTCATCCGTATCCAGTTGGAACACTTCCGTTTGCCCGCCAGCGGGACCAGGAGTCCAGATGAAGCCTTTGGACGAGTTAAAATAGCCAACAACCTGGCCGGATGAGTTCACGTCGAGCGGGAAAAGCGCCGTGACCGTGGGAAAGCCATCCGGCGCCGCCACCCGTGTCCAAGTGCCGGTAGCCGGGGTGTAGATATACGGATAGATCGTCGTGACCGATGATCCCGTGAGCTTGCCGCTCACCTGCCCGAGAATGATGCCATTGCTGGCGCATTCGATCAGCGTGACGCCACCGCCCACGGCGAATCCCGTTGGCTGTGGCAGGAACTGGCCAGACCATTTTCCAAGAGGTTTGCCGAACTGACCTCCCGAGTCCTGATTCAACTGCCACTCCTGCAAGGCGGTGAGGCCGTCCATGTCGAAGTCGCTCAAGGCATCCTCAGGCTTCGCCGAATTCAGTCCGTTTGAATTTTCCCAAGTGTTGGGAATCCCGTCGCCATCGGTGTCTGCGGACGTCGGGTTCAAGGTCTGGCTTGCAGGCGGAGTGGCATAACCGCCGACGCCGCCCCATTCCGCACCGGCCTGCTGGTTGAGCGGAAGGAACACCGCCAAGGCAAAGCCCGAGGCGGCGGCGAAAGTGCGGCACGGATGGCGCACGACGAGGCAGATCATTTTCCGGCTCATAGGTTTTGGGCTTTGTTTGGGTTTGCGAGTCCTCCGCAGCTATCAGAAATCTCTGACAGCCCGTTTGACGAGCATTGCGAGACTCAGCGATTAGTCTGGAAAAGGTCAAGGTACCAAATCGGCATTGTTTTGCGGAATTCTGGGAGAATTCCGCCAGCAACCCGGGCGGAATGGTGGATTGGTGGGGAAATCAGGTACGCTGGTAGTCGGGTCGCAATTGTCCGGAACGCGGCAACCAGTGCGTGGCGACGGATTTTCCGAGTTCTGAGGAGGGCTGACCTCCGGTCAATCCGGGTCGGCCGAAAACCGACCCTCCATGTGTCACTCGTCCTCGATCTGGAGGCGCCGGGGACGCTGGAGCTGGATGCCTTCCTCGATGTCGCCGAGGTCGAGGCTGTCCAGTACGTTGGTCCGGCGGCGCACGAGTCCCGGCTCGGCGGAAGTCGCGGCGAAGCTCGGCACCTCGGTGTGATAGGGGTCGTCGCCGATGAGCACCGGCTCCTTCGGGCGGACCGGTACGGCGTCGAGAGCGGGCAGATTGTAGATGGCGTCCGGGGAAACATTTTCACCCAAGGCTCCGGAATGAATGCTGCAAAACGGCATGTTCTCGGTGCCCTTGCGGAAATACTCATTCACCGAGGTCGAGCGTGATGTGATGGTTCCGGAATTCAGGTCTTCGACGGGTTCCTGACAATATTGGGTCGCCAGTTGGCCGGACGACGAACAAACGGGAAGCTGCACGATATTGGTCGGAGCCGTTAGTGAGGCCCCGCCGAACGAGGGGGCCGCGGCATTCATGGTGGCCTGCCAGACCGGCATCGCGAGATCCCGGCTGAACGCCCCCGGATAGATCGGCTCGCCATTTCCCAGCAGGAATCCGGTCCACACGCCGCAAGTGACCCGCTTGTTGTAGCCGATGAACCATGCATCCGTGAAACCGTGGGTCGAGCCGCCTTTGCCCGCGCCGTAGAGCGGCCTTTCGATCAGACCGTCGAGCGCGCCTTTGGAACTCCCGCGGAACAGCGAGCCCGCCATCATGCTGTGGACCTGCCACGCGGTCGCCTCGTCGACGATCTGGCGCCGCGTCTGTGGTTCGCGCTGGCGGCGATAGACGACGCGGCCTTCCGAGTTTTCAATCCGCTCCAGATAGGCCAAGCTGTCGGGCCCGGACATGCCGCCGAGGGGAAAGGTCGTCATCGCACGCACCGCTTGTTTCATCGAAACCTCCTCGAAACCGACCGCGAGGCGGGGCAGCAGTTCGGCCTTTTGCAAAGGCAGTCCGAAAGCCACGCTGGTATCGACGACCCGCTGCAAGCCGGTCAGGCCCGCGAACCGCACGGTGGCGGCGATCTTGGATTGCTCCAACGCCTCGCGCGCCGTGATCTTTTTCATCTTGTAGGGCGGCGACAGAACCTCCATGCCCCATTCTCCGACGACACCTTCCTCCCCGCCGATCATCAGAGTGCGGTTGTCCATTTGCTCGTCTTCGACGAGGGTCGCCGGCGTCTGGTTGCCACTCAGCCCGGCGGCGTAGACGTAGGGGAAAAACGCGGTGCCTAACGGGCGCTTGCCGAGTTCGATGAAATCATAGGGAACCTGGGCGTAATCCCGGCCGCCGACGTGGGCGAGGACCTCGCCCGTATTATGGTCCAACATCAACACCGCGCCTTGCAGGTATTCCGCCGGCTTGGTGCTGCTTTTGTGATAGTCCTGATATTTCTGGTGCCGGTATCCCGGGCGCGCCTCGGCTTTTGCCAGGCTTTCCAACAGCGCCTTCTGCGCGGCGTTCTGGGCCTCGGCAAGGATCGTGGTGTGGATTTTGAATTTTCCGGAAGCGAGCGCGTCCTCGCCCAGCGCCTTCCCGACGGCTTCGGCGATCCGTTCGTAGAGGTGCGTGGTGCCGCGCCGCAACGGTTGCGAATTGAGCTTGAGAGGCAGGGCCTTGAGCCGGGCCAGCTCGGACCGGGAAATCATCCCCTCCTCGCGCATCCGGACCAACACGTAGTTGCGATAGGTGTGGTTGAGCTCGGGATTGTTCAACGGCGAGCGCACGTTGGGGTTTTTGATCAGAGTCACCAGCGAGGCGCATTCCTCGGTCGTGAGTTCCATCGGCTCCTTGCCGAAGTAGCCCAGCGAGGCCGAGCGCAGGCCATAGAAGCCGCTGCCGAAGTAGATCCGGTTCAGATAGAATGTGAGGATTTCCTCCTTCGAGTAACGGTCTTCAATCCGCCGGGCGAGGAAAGCTTCCACCAGTTTCCGCTGGATGGTGGTTTCCTTGCGCGACACCGCTTCCTCTTTCAAACCGTAGGCATTGCGCGCCAATTGCTGGGTGATCGTGCTGGCCCCCTGGCTGCCGCCCTGGAAGTTCAGTTTGGCCGCGCGGAGGATGCCGATGTAGTCCACGCCGTGGTGGCTGAAAAACCGCGAATCCTCACCGGCGCGCAGGGCCTGGATGAAGACCTCGGGGATCTGGTTGAAGGGAATGACACTGCGGTTCTGGACGAAAATCCGGCCGATTTCCTTGCCATTGCGATCGAGGATGATGCTTGGTTCCTCGACATCGTTGATGTGATTGAGGTCATAGGTGGCCGCGCGTTCGCGATATTCCTTGGTATATTGGTCCACGTAAATCCAACCTGCGCCCGCGACCAGCAGCCCTAGCAGCAACAAGCCCAGCCAAAAGCGTTTGCACTTGAAGAACCAGCGCCTGCTGATCTTCTTCCGATTCGATTGTTGAATTTTAGCCATGCCTGATCCGGATTCATCACCGCCAGTGCGGACGGTCGCGCGTGCGGGACACTATGTCATCGCCGCGCCGCCCGCAACTCCCGCGTTGGGGGCGATTTTGCGCGCCCGGATCGAGCGGGACGGACCGCTGAGGTTCAGTGATTTCATGGCGGCGGCCTTGTATGATCCCGCGCTGGGCTACTACGCCCGGGAAACCCGCCAGGTCGGGCGGGGAGGGGATTTTTTCACCAGCGTGAGCGTGGGACCGGTGTTCGGCGAGCTGCTCTCCCGGCGGTTCCTGCGGGAATGGCAGGAGTCCGGTTCGCCCGCCCGCTGGCGGATCATCGAGTGTGGAGCCCACGATGGGCCGTTGGCCGCAGATATTTTGCGCGCGATGTCCTGCCTGGCCCCGAAGGCATTGGCCGCGCTCGAATACGCGATTCCCGAGCCGCTCCCGCTGCTCCAGGCGGCCCAGCGGCAGACGTTGGAAGGATTCGGGGAAACCGTGAAATTCATCGCGGATGCGAGCGAGCTTTTTGCCGATCCGCTGCCGGGTGTCGCCTTTGGCAACGAGCTGTTGGACGCCTTGCCATTTCACGTCGTCGAGTGGCAGGCGGGTGGTTGGCGCGACTGCCGGGTCGCGACGGATGGCAACGGCGACTTCGTCTGGGACACCGGCGCGACGTGCGAGTTTGAGGCTCTGGCCGCGTTGGGCAACGATTTCCCCGATGGCTATCGCACTGAAATCCGCACGAATCATAGGGATTTCCTCGAACCGTTGACCCGCTGCTTGTCATCCGGATTGCTCGTGTGGCCGGACTACGGGTTCGCTCGACCGGAGTATTACCACCCGGATCGCAAGGCTGGCACCTTGCGGACTTTTTCCAAACACCGCGCCGCGGAAAATCCGTTGGCCACTCCCGGCGAGATCGACATCACCGCCCACGTCGATTTCACTGCTGTTGCTGAAGCGGCGATCGCACTTGGTTGCCAGCCACTGGTCTTCCGGAACCAAGGCGCCTGGCTCACCGGAATCGGCCGCGACTGGTTGCTCTCGCAGGAAGGAAATCCGGATCCAGCCGCCCTTCGCCAATTTCAGACCCTCACCCACCCCGCCCACCTGGGCGGCAGTTTCCATGTCCTCGAACTCGGCTGGAATAAGCCCGCCGCGCCCGTCACCCCGCCGGAAACGTGGCATCGCCTCGGGATCCCTCCACCTTAACCCGCCTCCCGGGCCGCTCCGCATTTCCAGCAGGAATCGAACGACGCCGGCACCGCCTCGCCACACGCGGCGCAAGTCCAATCCGCCTCCGTAACCGGCGGACTTTCCTCATGGCTGCGCAGCAACTCGATCGCCCGGTCGTAGTCCTCATTATCCCGCACGCACAACGACGGCATCACCGCGAAGGGGACCGCCAGATTGTATAAACTCTCGTGACGGATCAGATTCGGGATGGCCGCCTCATCCAGAATCGTCTTGTAGTAACCCAGCCGCGCCAGATCGTGATGGGAAACCACTTCTTTCATGGACCCCATCAGAGCCACTCCGCCAAGGGTCAACAAGCGGATTCTCCAGCCCCACAATGTGTGCTTGCCTCGCCTCCGGCTGACGGTAGAGTCGCGCCCGCAAGCCGGGATGGCGGAATTGGTAGACGCGCTAGATTTAGGATCTAGTATCGCAAGGTGTGCAGGTTCGAGTCCTGTTCCCGGTACTTCAAACGATGGCGTAAGCCGATTCAGGGTGGGGCGGTTTCCCCGGCCCGGTAAAAGCGTGTGGGATACAACGCCGTGTCCGGATCGCTGAATTCCCAGGTGTCGGAAGTCATGGTCCGCGTGGCGATGTCCGCCCAGTCCACCAGATTCTGGGAGGCCTGCATCGCGATGGTCGCACCCGTCGCTCCGCGGACTGTGAAGCGCAGCATCCCGCCTTCAATCCTCACGGTGTTTTCCTGAATCGATGGTGGTTGATGCGCTGCGACGATTTCCACGGGCAAAGCGGCATACAACACGCGCTCCCTGATTGAATCCGCTAGCCGCACCGCCACCTGATAGGTGCCGGCGGGCGTGGTGCCGATGTTCACCGGGACTTCGGCGAAACCCACACCATTCGGTCCGGTTCTGGCCAGAGTGCCGGCACTGATTGCAAACTCGTTGCCGTTCCACGGGTTCGCATCGGGATCCAGCAGGACCGTTAGATCGACGCTGCCGGTGGTGCTCGTTCCCGCCTGATAGTGGATGGTGAGATCGAAAGCGCCACCTGCAACCACCGCTTCGGCGCCGGTCCGCTGGCAGCGGATCACGTTGGGCCACAGTCCGCTGTTGCTCGCCAGCGCGGTGCGGTTGGCGACCAAATCGCCGCCGAGGCTCCACGCCCCGTTGAATCCGTCGCGGACCCGGTCGGTTCCTGCGCCGGCAGGCATGATCGGTTCGAGCCGGTCACCACCACCGAGCCGGCTGTAGTGGAATCCCGCGAACCCGCCCCGGGCTTCGGCTGCGGTCCACCAGGCTGACCGTTGGCTTTCCCCGATCGTCGCCTGCGCGTCGGTGGCCGGGGTGGTTAGATCGACCGTGCCGTGGTACCACAGATGCACGTCGCTGTGGGCGGAGTCATTGCCGCCGCCCAAGGACAGCAACCTTCGATTGTAAGCACCCGCGATTGCTTGGCCCGTGATCGCCTCGCCGGAAAAATTCTGCCAGATGTTGTCGGCGAAAAGGACGTTCCTCCAGACCTGCACCGCTGCGTCGCCGAAAATCGGGACCGGGTAGGGATCCAGCGTGGTCACCTGGTCCACCCAGATTCCCTGCCGGCCTAACAGGCGCGCCATTTCCGTCACCACCGAGGCCCCGCGGCTGTGACCTATCAGATGCAGCGGCAGTTCCACCAGCGGCCGCCCGCCGGTATCCACGGTGAGCAGCGAATCCGTTAGCGCGTTCACCGCCAGTTGTGCGACCTGGGTGGTGGACGCTTGAAATAATCCATCGACGGCCGACCAGTCGAGACAGATGAGAACTTCCCCCGAGTCCGATACCGTCGGTGGGGTGCCAGCCAACCGGGTGGCGATGGCCGGACTCGCGGTCGATGAAATTTTGAGCCGGTAGCGCCCCGACTGGATTCCCGGAAAGCCAGAGTGCCCGGGTATTTTCTCCGCCATCGGGATGATCCAGCTTTCCACGTCGCTGTTGAAGCCGTGGGTGATGACGGTGACTCCACCCGCGCTCGCTCGATGATGGGCGAAGACGGCGAGAAGAAGGGCCGCCGCGATGTTCCAAAATCGGTTCCGGAAAATCTTCACGGTATCCATCAAGGGGATCCGCGCCGCCGGTGTCAATCCGTGAGGTGATGGTTGATAGTGAGCTTGACCGGAGGTGCTGTTGATGCGGTGATCCGGGTGCGCCTTGCGCTTCCAAATCATGAACGAACTGAAGCAAAAACTCACTTCGCTGGGCCTCGGCGAGGATATGGCCGACAAGGTCATCACCACGGTCGCGGATTTCGTGAAGTCCAAAGTTCCCGCGTCCTATCACGGCATGATCGACGACGCGCTCGCCGGCAAGACCCCGGAACTCGGCGGCATTCTCGGCAGCTTGGGTGGTCTTTTCGGCGGCAAATAACCGTCGCGTGGGCGCGGCATGGGAGTCATACGGCGTGTGTCCCGCACATTATTCAATAGGTTCTGCAGATAGGGAGATTTACAGGCATTCCCGGATCGAACAGTGTGCCTTCATTACCGGAAGGCACGAACCCCGGTGAAAAAACCCTGTCACTAACCCAAGACCGCCCGGCGTACCCCCGCAGGCGTTTGTGGCTGTATCAGGTTGTCCAACCTGCCTAACAGCACAATCCCATCAGAACCATGCGCACCCACCAAAAACCGGCTGTCCTACTCTGGCTGCTCCTCGCCACGGCAGCCCTCAGCCAAGCCACCACGGTGTTTAACGACACTTTCGTCAACGGCAGCACGATCGGTGCGGCCAGCAATCCCGCCGCCGCCGGCAACGCCACCAGTTATGCGGTGGCATCCAGCAAAAACTCGGCCAACACGATCGCCGCGGACAATCTCAAGCTGAGCTTTACCGCCTCCACCACTTCCGGCTTCATGGAAACTCAGGCGCGGTTCACCGACTATCCGGTGACCCTGACCAACGTGGGTGACCAAATCACCCTGACCACCACCTTCAAGGCCACCACCAACATCATTTCGGGGACGGCGGCAAATGGATCTTATCTTTGCGTCGGTCTTTTCAGTTCCGGTTCACCGTCGGTGGCTCCCCTGACGAATCTGGCGAATTCCGGCCTATCCGCCACCGCGTCCTCCCCCAACTCGACCGGCGGCGTGCAACTCTGGCAGGGCTACGTTTCCCGCATCAATGCCAATACATTCAGCTCATCCATCATCACCCGGCCGGCGCAATCCGGCGTGGATACGTCCTCCCAGAACCAGGATCTGATCGGTAGCAACTGGGGTGGCGGTGCCTTTGACACGCCTGCAGGCGCGTCTCTTGGCACGCTGAATTCCTCCAGCGCGCTAACCGACGGCGCGACTTATACCTCGGTATACAAGATCGAGCTGACAGCCGCAGGGACCAACACCATCACCTCCACGATTTATTCCGGAGTCGGTACGGGAGGTGCGGTCATTTTCAACCAATCCGCCAACGCCACCGCGACGAATTTCCTGACCAGCTCCTTCGACGGACTGACTCTGGGTTTCCGGTATTCCGGAGTTTCGGTTGCCGGCGTCATACCCCGGATTGACATCAACTCCTTCAATATCGTCACCAATGCGGCGACCACCATCCTCCCCGTGATCGAAACCGCGCCATTCGCCCAGACCAGGAGTGTCGGCGAAAACGTCGATCTATCCGTCGTCGCCAACGGCGGCGGGGCCACGGTACCTGCCTATCAGTGGTATAAGGACGACGTGGCAATCACGCTTGGCGAGAACGCCACCGCGCGGAGCGCGACACTCAACTTCGCGAGCGCGCTCCTAACCGACACCGCCAGCTACAAGGTCGCCATCACCAACACCGCCGGCACCGTGACAAGCACGCCCGTCTTGCTGACCATCACGGACGGTCCCATCCCGCCAACGATTGTGACCGAGCCAACCGGCGCGACCGTCCTTGTCGGCGGATCCAAAACATTCTCGGTCTCCGCCTATGGCACCGCCACCCTGATCTATCAATGGGAGTTCAGCACCGACGGGGGAAACAACTACACCCCCATCGATCTCGCCACCGGCAGCAGCTACGAAATCACCAGCGCCCTGCCCGCCAACGCCGGACACTACCGCTGCGTGGTCACCAATGATGAAGGCTCGGACACCAGTGCGCCAGCCATTCTAACTGTCAATCAGGCCCCGGAAATCTCGACGCAGCCAGTGGGCGCGACCCTCAATGTCGGCGATCCGCTCACGCTTTCCGTGATTGCCAGCGGCACGCCAACCCCGACCTACCAGTGGAAGAAAAACGGCGTGAATATCTCCGGCGCGACGAACCCGACCTACTTTGTTGGCAGCGCCACCGGTGCCGACACGGGGGGCTACACTGTGGTCGTGACCAATTCCGTCACTTCCGTCACCAGTTCCGCCGCGGCCGTGGCCGTGCTTTCGTCCACCCTGGCGACGTCCGCCCTCAGTCCGGCCAGCGCCGCCTCCGACCGCAATCCCGACACGCGACTCGTCATCACCTTCAACGCCGCCGTCACCGCCGGAGTCACCGGATTCCTGCGGATCCACGATGCGTCCAACGATGCGGTCGTGGACACCATCGACTTTGCCGCCGCTGCCGCGCTCCGCGCTTCGCTCAGCCCCGCCTCCACACTGAACCTGCCGGTGCAGAACCAGTCGATCGGCGGGGTGACGAACTTCAATTATTACCCGCTGACGGTTTCCGGCAACACGGTGACGATCTATCCGCGCAATGGCACCCTCACCTATGGCAAAAGTTACTATGTGAAGATCGATACCGGCGCGTTCGTCAATGCTTCCGGCGAGTCGTTTGCAGGGATCAGCAGCAACAGCACCTGGACATTCGGCACCAAGGCCGCCGGTCCCGCTGCGGCAGCGGCCACGCTGACGGTCGCCGCCAACGGCACCGGTGACTTCGACACCGTGCAGGGCGCGCTCGATTGGGTGCCGTCAGGAAATGTCGTTCCCCGCACGATTTTCATCAGGAACGGCAGCTACTTCGAGCAGGTCGTCTTCACCAACAAGCACTTCCTCACGCTGCTCGGCGAAGATCGCACGCAGACCGCCATCGTCTATCCGAACAACAACAGCTTCAACAACGTCTCCGGCTTCTATCACCGGTCCACGTTCATCGGCAGCAACGTGCATGACACGACCATCGCCAACCTGAAGTTCCACAACACCACTCCGCAAGGCGGTTCACAGGCTGAGTCGTTCATCCTTTCCGGCAGCGGCGTGTTCACCGGACGCAACATCGTCACCAAGTGCAATTTCCACAGCTATCAGGACACCATCCAGATCAACCGCCAATGTTATATCAGCGACTGCTACATCGAGGGAGACACCGACTTCATCTGGGGCAACGGACCGGCCTTCTTCAGCAACTGCGATATCAAGATCCTGCGCACAGGTGGCTACGTCTGCCAGACCCGCAACGACAGCGGCAACCACGGGTATGTTTTTTCCAACTGCCGCTTCACCGCAGGCTCGGGATTCACGGGAAATTACCTGAACCGCATCGATCCGAAATCGACAGGCTTCCCGTTCAGCGAGGTGGTCCTCCTCAACTGCAGGATCGGCGACGCCACTAACAACGCCTTCCTCAACACCACGATCGGAGCGAACGGTTCCGACTACCGGGCCGCCTGGTGGTTGCTCAACGGCACCACCAGCCCCACCACCGACACGGCTAACATCCACAACTGGGACCACAACACGACCGACGGAACCGGGGCGCCGCTGGGCATCTCCGGCGGACCGGCCTTCACGGTCATGCCGACCGACTCCACAACGATCGCCAATTACAGCGATCCGTTCTGGGTGTTGAACTCGACCTGGGCCGGCGTCGTCACCGGCTCCTGGACGCCCTCCATGCCGCTGATCTTCCTAGCCCAGCCGCAGGGTAAGTCTGTTAGCGTTGTAGCGGCGGCCGGGTTCTCCGCGGATGTCGCCGCCGTGCCGGGAGCCACCTGGCAGTGGTATCTCAACGATGCGCCTATCAACGGAGCCACGGCCAGCAGCCATCTGATTCCGGCTGCAGGCGGCGGCGACTGGGGCACCTACAAGGTGATCGCCACCTCCGCGAGTGTCGGCGTGACGAGCGACCTTGCTTCACTGACCCCGGTGGGTGCCCCGATTCCCAATCCGACCGCCGATACCGATGGCGATGGCTCTAACGACCTGACGGAATACAGCTTCGGCACCAACCCGGCCAGTGGATCGTCCGGCAGCATCACTTACGCCGCCGGAGTTGTCGGCGCGCACGGTCAACCCGTGGTCAACATCCCAAGCGCTTCGGAATTCAACGCGGTCTTCGGCCGTCGCAATAATTACCTGGCGGCCGGACTGACTTACACGGTGCAGTTCAGCGCGAGCCTCGGCGTCTGGGTGAACAGCACCGCGATCCCCACCGTGCTGGCGACCGACGGGGAAATCGACGCGGTGAGCGTGCCCTATCCGGCGACCATCACCACCCCGGCTGGCGAGGAGCAACCGAAGTTCTTCCGCGTCGGGGTTTCCAGCAACTGAGCTGGGATTGTGGAGCGGCGATGCATGATCGCTGCTGACCA
This sequence comes from Akkermansiaceae bacterium, assembly GCA_041739215.1. Classification (GTDB taxonomy): domain Bacteria; phylum Verrucomicrobiota; class Verrucomicrobiia; order Verrucomicrobiales; family Akkermansiaceae; genus Luteolibacter. The sequence continues at coordinate 99,852 of JBGSOI010000086.1, read as the reverse complement.
TGAAACAGCCAATGGGGTGAGCCGGAGCGCATCACATCGGATTTCATGGGCGGTGGCGGACGCGTTTCCGCCGCTCCCTGATCCAGGCCAATCAACGGCTGGCGGGCAACTGCCGTTGAAGCCATTCGATCATCCGCTGCTTGTAGGTCGCGTCGAAGTTATCCCAATCGGCAATTCGGTGCGTGGCTCCGGATAGGGTTATGGTTTCGCAGGGCACGCCCGTTTCCTTGAGTTTTGCGGCGAAGCCCGCGGTGTGTTCCGGCAGCACCGTGGTGTCCGCGCTGCCTTGGATGAGCAGAAACGGCGGCGCACCCGGCTTGAGTTGATCGATGGGGGAAATTTCACGGAGCCGAGCGAGCGTCTCGTCGGATAGAGGCTCGGGAACTCCCAGCAAATTTTGAAGCGAGGAGCTGATCTTGCCGCGGTGGCGCATGTCGGCGACGAAATCCTCCACGGGGGCGAGACCGACGACGGCCTGCACCCGCGTGGCATCGTCGCCGCGGATGGCGGCGAGCGAGACCAGCTGCCCGCCCGCGGAATAGCCGATGAGCGCGATTCGGTTAGGATCGCCATTGTATCGGGGCGCGTGGGCTTTCGCCCAGCGGATCGCGGTTTGTACGTCCTCGAAGGCGGCGGGCCAGCGATGCGCGGGAGCGAGGCGATAGTTGATAGAGAACCAGACGAAGCCGGCTTGTGTCAGCGGCTCGAACAGCCCGGTGATGTCGAGCTGTTTGTCGCCGCCGCTCCAGCCGCCGCCGTGGACGATGATCACCATCGGAAAGGGTCCTTTTCCGGCGGGTGCGGACGCGTCGAGGCGGAGACTTTGTTCCGCAGCCCGGCCGTATTCGATGTCATAAGTCACCGTCGCGCGGGCTGGGGTGTTAGTTATTGTTTTCGCGGGGTTCCAGCCATCGGTGCCGGTGAGCACGGTTCCGGCGTTGATCGCTCCGGCCTCATCCGCGGTAAGTTGGCGGGCCCACGCCACGCGACCGGATGGGGCGGGGGTGGAGTTGAACTCCGCGTAGCGGGTGGTTTTCTCACGCTCGGGCTTGTCCCAGTTATGCCAACCTTCCGGTCTAACTGAGCCGCTCATTTCGGTGTTGATGAAAATGGTGCTCGCGAAGGACCGCCACGGCCGGCCCAGATAGATTTTGGTGTCCGGTGTCCCGGCGGTGATCCTGCAGTCCGCAAAGACAAAGCCGAACGGTTGGGCCGACGGGGTGGATGCGGCGGTGATGTAGCCGTCGCGCAGGCTGTGCAGGGTGCATTTCGAGAAATACGCGGTGGCTCCACCGAAGATGAAATCGACCGTGCCGACGATGGTGCAACCTTCGAAATACTGGCGTCCGCGGTTGACGAAGATGGTGTCCTGATAGCCGAGGAACCGGCAGTTGCGGAACGTGGCGCGATCGCCATCGACGCGCACCGCGAGCGCCTGGCCGACGGGCCCGGCGGAGTTCTCGAAAGTTAGATTCTCAACCGTGAAATCGTCGGCATCAATGGTGACGGTAGGGGTACGGAAGGTGCCGATGTTCAGGCCATCGAGCCCCTTCATGTTCGCGTGGAGATTGTAGGTGAGGATGGTTTGCTGCGGGTCCTTGCCGAGGAGATGGACGTGGCGTTTCTCGCGCTGGACGTAAACGACCTCCTTGTAGGTTCCGGGTTTGATGAGAATGACCCAGGGCCGGTCAATCGAGGTCGTTTGGGGCGCGCTGTTGATCGCCTCTTGCACGGTCTTGTATTGTCCGCTGCCATCGGCGGCCACCACGGCATCGGGAGTGGCTCCGAAAGCACCGGTGACGATTGTGCCGAAGACCACCAGGCACGAGGTGATGAATTCAGGCGCTCGGCGCAGGCGGCGGCGTTTCATGATGTTAGATGCTCTAGGGTTGGCTTCCAAGAGAGAATGGCGTGGAATCCGTGCCCGTCCAGAATCTTCCATTCCGGCCAAGGACTGCCTGCTACCGTGGATTCATGCCAATGGTCGGGCCGAAACGGAAGTAGGCAAACTCCGCGTGGCCGGAGACATCGCAGTCATCGGTGGACAGACTGTAGATGCCGATTTTCGCCCCGATCCAGCGGCCGGGCCTGGCCCGGAACATAGGTCCTAACTGATGAAATTCCGGTGACCCGTTGACGATGCCGAAGCGGCAATTCCCGCCGGGCTCGACTTTCACGTGAAGGGTCACGGAGGGGCCTTCGATCCGCTGCACGGCCGGTTCCCCGCCGGTGCCCAGCAGACGCAATTGGTAGCCGCCGGCATCGCGCTGGACGTCGAGAGTCGCGTATTCCTCGCCCATGACGACGAGTCCGGCATGGAGATTCGAATGGCCGGTGGGGAGCTCAAGCCGCGTCTCCACGGTGAACCCGGCCGCCGGGAATTTCTGTAACAGAAGGTTGGGAGCTGCACTCAAATCTCCCCCGGCGACGAATTGCGGGTACAACTTCAGATGGCCCGGGCGCGCGGAGAGCGAATACCAGTGGTCCTGATAGTTCGCGTGCCACTGCCACTGGAGTCCGAGCGATTCGCCGGTGAAGCCATCACTGGACTGTGGGATGGCGGGCGCGATGTCGCGTTGCGCCACGGGTTTCGGATGATGGAGGACCGGACGACCGACCCCCGTTTCGTCCTGAGCCTCGCCGACCAAGGGCCAGTCGTCCTCCCAGCGGACCGGCTGGAGGTGTACGATGCGGCCATACAAATCGCGGTCTTGGAAATGCAGGAACCACCATTCGCCCGAGGGCGTGTCAACGAGCGCTCCCTGATGCGGGCCGTTGACGGCGGTCCCGCGTTGGGCGAGCACGATCTTTTCCTCATAGGGTCCGTAAATGTGGCGGGAGCGGTAAATCATTTGCCAGCCGGTTGCCACGCCACCGGAGGGCGCGGAGATGTAATACCAACCATTGCGCTTGTGCATTTTCGGTCCTTCCAAGGCCGGCAGCATCGGATCGATTTCCACGACGACCACACCTTCGCCAATGACCTCCGTGGCATCGGGCTTCATCGGGCGGATGTGCAGTTTGTTACGGATGCCGGCGCGTGATCCGGCGTAGGCGAATGCCAGATAGGCCTTGCCGTCGTCGTCCCAAAACGGACACGGATCAATCAGGCCCTTGCCTCCTAACAAGAGGTAGGGCTCGCTCCACTCTCCGGCTGGATCGAGCGCGGTTATCACGTAGATGCCTTCGTCGGGAGTTGGAAAAAAAATCCAGAACCTGCCGTCGTGCTGGCGGATCGTTGGGGCCCACACGCCCTGCCCGTGCTGGACCTCGCTGTAGCGGGGAGCCGGCAATTTCCTCAAGGCGTGGTTGATGATCGTCCAGTTGACGAGATCTCGGGAGTGGAGGATCGGCAGCCCCGGCGTGCAGTTGAAGCTCGATGCGGTTAAATAATAGTCCCCGCCGGCGCGGATCACGTCGGGGTCCGAGTAGTCGGCAAAGAGCACGGGATTCCGATAGGTGCCGTCGCCCTGATCGGGGATCCACGGCCAGGTTTCCGCGTCCGACTCGACGCCGGTCGGGCGCGGCCGGGTCTGATAGGAGGACGGGGTGGAGATGCTCATGGCGGCTGGAAAGATGGATTTCACGCTGGATCAGGCGAGGATGCGGTGGCGAGCACTTCAGGGTTGCAGCTTGCCGAAAGGGGTTCCGGGTTTCGGTGTGGAGATGGCAACCATGGAACCCGACTATGGGCCGGTGGGCCGATCCGGATCAATGGGCCTTTTCTGCAAGCCTTATTGATTTGACTGCGAAACCCGGTCTTTACCGGGATGGAAGACTGGCTGCCCAAATTCGTAGATGATGTGCCGTTTTACGCGTTTACAACCACATTCCACCCTTGATACTGAGCACCATTCAGGCGGTACATGAAAAAACAGAAAAACGTTCTCCTCGCCCTTGGTTGGCACGACCACCGATTGTTGAAAGGCATCGCAACCTATGCGACGGAGCACAACTGGCATCTTTCCGCAGCGAGCATTGTCAACGAACTGGTCATCCCGTGGGGCTGGAGCGGCGACGGCGTGTTGGCCTGGTTGGCGGCGAGTGACGAGCTTTGCGAATTCGTCAGCTCGCTCAAGAAACCGACCGTGGATTTCAGCCTGCGCCGGGCGAACCTGCCATTTGCCCACGTGTCGATGGATCACGAGGCTTGCGCGCGGCTGGCGGCCGAGCATTTCCTGCGGCGCGGATTCAAGAATTTCCTGTTCTACAGCGATTCGGACAACTGGACCTTCGACGAGCGAGGCAAAGGTTTTGTGAAGGCCCTCCACGAACAAGGCCACGAATGCACCTGGATCCGGTGGCATGCCCACAAATCCTTCCGCAAGGGGCGCGGGGAGTGGGCCGAACGGCGTTCCTGGCTGGCCAAAACCCTGGCGCAGGCGGACAAGCCGCTGGCCGTGTTCACCGCTTACGGGACGCTGGCCGTGGAGGTGCAGGAAGTCTGCGAAATGGGCGGCATCGCCGTGCCTGGGGAAGTTGCCATCATCGGCATCGAGGACGACATGTTGCTCGCGCAGTCCACCCAACGGTCGATCACTGCCGTCGATCCGAACCACGAGGAACTGGGCTATCAGGCGGCGGCGTGGCTGGACCGCCTGATGAACCGCGAGAAGCTCCCAAAGACGCCGGTCCGGATCGCACCGTCACGCATCATCGCGCGACAAAGCACGGACATCACGGCCGTCAACCATGAGGGGCTCGGGAAGGCGCTCCGTTTCATTGACACCCAGTTCAGCGAGAATATCGACATCGATGCCGTCGCGCGGCATGCCGGCATGTCGCGGCGCGGGATTCACCAGGCATTCATCGAGCACCTTGCCCGCACTCCGGGCGAGCATCTCCGGACCACGCGGATGGAGAACGCCCAGAAATTGCTGATCGAGAGCGACTACAAGGTGGAGGACGTGGCCGGGCGCAGCGGCTATCCGAGTCTCAACAGCTTCTTCATCGCCTTCAAGCGGTTCAGCGGTGTTTCCCCGGCGGAGTATCGCAAACAGGCGCGCCGCGGGCGCTGACACCGGCTCTATCAGGCAGTGCGGCAGGCTAGTTGAGATTCAACCACGTTGACACCTTCGCGGTGTTTTCCGGAATGGCGGGGTCCACATCGCTCCACTTCAAAAACTCGATGTGGCCGTCGGCGAACAGCGCGTTGACGCCGCCGCCGTGACGGATTTCCGACTTGTCGGAATTGATACAGACCGGTTTCACATACTGGGTGAGCTCACTCGTTCGATAGATATTCTTGTAATTGTTGGCGTCCATCATCATGAGCATTTGCGAGGGTCTCCCGATTTTTGCCAGACTGTAGGAGTCTGGCTTGCCATCGCGATTCGTGTCCAACTCTCCTCGGACATATTTGCCGGTTACCCCGTCAAGCTCGTTCGGACGGACGAAAATATAACCTCGTGGCGGACTACCACCCTGACCATCCCACTTCTGGGAAGGGCACATCCGGTGCATTCCAACGGCCGGACCCAAGACACCGCCCTTTTGCGGCCATGGAATTTCCAATGCCTCGAAGTAGGGATTGTAGAACTTTTTGCCGGTTCCGATGTCCTCCCATTCCTCGTATCTCACCAACTGATTGTGATCTCCGGCATAACCTTGGATCGCCACCGACCAAGCCCTCAGATTGTTGGTACATTTGGTGATCTCCGCGCGGCCCCGCATCGAACTGATCATGGGGACCGTCAGGCCGGCGAGTGCGCCGATGATCACGATGACGACCAGAAGTTCGACGAGCGTGAACGCCGCCTGGCCAGGAGGCCGCCGGCTAGGAGGCCGCCGGCTAGGAAATGCTGCAATGGATTTCATGGGTTGTTTCGGGCTTTTTTCAGTTCGATCCGACGACCGTATCGCATTTGATCCGTTGTTTGTCCGGACGGCTGAAGTTTGTTCACAATATGCAAAAGTCAGGCTCCTGCCAACCGCGCCTTTGTGCATAAATACTTGAAAAAAGCACACTGCTTCAGGTCGCCATTTTTTCAATACAGTTTGCAAAAGCACGCATTTCAATAAGCGGAGTGATCTCTAGTTTAAGTGAGCCTTGTCTCCTCCAAAGCTGGAAAACCCCAATCACTCCAATGAAAAAATCCACGAATTTATTGCCCGCCGCGGCGCGCATCGCCTGCCTTTTGGTTGCTTGTCTCACCGCCAGCGAGGCCGTCCAAGTCGGAACCCCGGCGCAAGCCGATCTGCAGGTCTATGAAGACGGAGGAGTCGATGGCGCGAGCGCGTTCGACGCCATGGACATGAACGCTGTATACGACACGACGAACTTGAAATACCAGGTCATCGCCCTGCGCTTCGATCTAACCGGGCAGAACCGGCTTCAATCCACCAACGCCTGGCTGAAACTGATCAACAACCGGATCCACGGCACCACCCAGGAACTCAGGTTCTACGGCGTCAATGATGGGGCCACGGGTTACAACGAGATCACCTCGACACCGGGAACCTTCACCGACAACAACTGGCCGGAAAACGGCACTTTGTTTTCGACGACTCCCGGTCTCCGGTTTGACGCAAACCCATCGAGTGAAGGAGTGGATCCGGGCCTGACGACCTATCTGGGCAACGTGGTCGTGGACAACGGCAACCGGGACGAAGGCGCGGAGTTGATCCTTTCGACTCCCGAACTGCAGGATTTCCTGATCAATCACCCCGATGACGTGGTGACGGTCCTGGTTGCCTCCTGGACCATCAGCACCTCTCAGAAGCGTTTCGCTACGAAGGAAGCCACCCACCTCAATTCCGGACCGGTAACCGGGGTAGCTTGGCAGATAGGCGACCCGGAGGTGGCGGCCGGGACCTACGCGCCCCGGTTGTTTCTCGAATTGCCGGGCACAACGGTGAAAGCGAATGCGGATGCCCAAGTCAACGAAGTGAATGGCAGCGCGACCACCCCCACCTCCAATACCGGCAACGGCACCGGCATCGATCTCAACTCCCGCTACACCACCAACGCCAATGGCGAGCGGAACGAGGTCATCGCGCTGAAATTCGATCTGAGCAACGTCGCTCCCGGCCAGATCACCGCTGTCGATCTGAGACTGGTGAATCACCGGTCCAATGCGAATTCCGCCAACCGGATTCACATCTACGGTGTGAACAATGGAGCCACTGGCCGCAACGCGATCGATGCTCTGGACGGAACCTATACCGACAATGACTGGCCGGAGTCCGGCATCGTGTTTTCCCAAATGCCCGGCTTGGAATACGACAATTCGGTAGCCATCCAAAACTGCGTTCTGTTGGATCGTGTCACGGACCTGGGGAGCGTCTATGTGAGTGCGGGCAATCGCACCAGCGCCGAAGGCACGGAACTGATTTTCTCCAACGACAAGCTGAAGGATTTCCTCGCCAGTCACCCGGATCGCGTCGTCACGATCCTGTTGGTCGCCGACGCGCCTATCAGCAATAACCAAAAGCGCTTCACCGCCCGGGAAGCCACCCACCTCTTTTCCGGACCCATACTCGGGACAGCTTGGGTAACTGGCGACCCGGAGGTCGCAGCCGGCACCTATGCGTCATCGCTCAACCTGATGGTTGCCCCGAGCTCGAGTTTTGCGATCACCAACATCACCCTCAGCTCCGGCACGGGCCAGATCGCCCTGACTTGGGAGTCCGAGCCCGGCCAGGTTTTCCGGATCACCCATTCCGAGAATCTGCTGGACGGGTTCCCGGGCGTCACGGCGACCGGCATCCCGGCGGCGGCTGTCGGAACTTCGACTTCCCATACCTTCGCCAATCCCGTGCCAGCGGCGCAGCGGTTGTTCTTCCGCGTGGAGCGGCCTTAGCCAGCGACTTTCCAATGGTCCGGTGGCAATCGTCACCGGACCCGCCAATGCGCGGGAAAGAAGACTTGATCGTCGGCGGATGGTTTGGTTTGAATGGTCCTCTATGAAAACGGTCCATACCCATGCCGCCATCATTCTAACTGTTTTATTCGGGATTTTTGCCGTCCCCGTATTGGCGACTCCATTCGTTGCGCTCCACAATCTATCAGGCACCACGCTGCAGTCGGAATTCGATGACTGGACCGCGCCACCCTACAATTACCGGATGACCCGCTTGAGCGGGTGCGACGTCGGCGGGCAGGCGCGCTATGCGGTGATTTTCGAAAAGAGCACAAAGACCACGTTATGGGCGGCCCAGGCGGGAATGACGGCATCGGCCTTCACGACTTACCATAACCAGGTCCACGCCACCGGCTACCGCCTGGTGTGGCTGGAGGGATTCGGCGTGGGATCGACCGCCTACTACAATGGCATCTGGGAGAAAACCAACGGCGCCTCGCAACGGCTACGGCTCGGTGAATCGTTCGCGGCCCATCAGAATGCGGACACGGCCAATCAAAACGATGGCTACAATCTGGTGGATGTTTCCTCCTTCTCGGTCAATGACACGCCGCGCCACGCCGGAGTCTGGGCAACAGGGCTGGTGCCCCTGACGGAAGTTCATTACAACCTGGCATCGGTTAACTATCAGACGTCATTCAACACCCTCGGTGGCAGTGGCTGGTATCTCTATCGGGTCAGCGGTTACACGGTTGACGTCGGGGCGGAGCGCTTCACGGGGATGTGGCGGCGGACGAGCCTCGGCTCCGGCTGGAGTCATCACGGGATTCGTTCGCAGGATTTCGCGGCCTTCCAGAACAATGCGCAATACGTGGGCTACCGGCCGGCCTTTGTGGACGCCTACAATGTCGGGGATGACGTTTTCTACAATGCGACGTGGGTCCACAACGGGGGCCTATCCACCACCCGGCTGAATTCCATTGCGACTGAAGTTCAGGACTACATGACGGACCACGCATTGCCGGGGTTGTCGTTGGCGATCGCCCACCAAGGTCGCCTCGTTTACGCACGCGGGTTCGGCTACGCGGAAACGGCCGACTGGGAGGTGGCGGATCCACTCCACCGGTGGCGTTTCGCCAGCGTGTCCAAGCCGGTGTGCGCGGTCGCCGCGCTCCGCGCGCTTGAGGATTCCTCTTCATGGTCGCTTGGCAGCGCCGCCTTCGGTTCGGGCGGACTCTTTGGCAACGACTACGGCAACCCGACGACTATTCCCTACACCACCAACGAAAGGGCGATCACCCTCCGGCAGTTGATGAACATGACTGCCGGCTGGGCCGACGAGGGCAAGCTCTGGTACAACGCCGAACCCGGCTGGGGTACCAACCACTCATTGATCATCGACTGGCATCTGGATAACAGAAACACGGCGTGGACTCCGGGGACCCATTACCGCTATAACAATTTCAACTATCAGGTAGCGGCGCGGATCCCGGAGAAAATCACCGGCATGTTGTTTGAGAATTACGCCGACCAGGAAATTTTCGAACCCTGCGGCATGAGTTCGATGGCGATGGGCGCACGCACGTTTGCCGGCCGCTTGAGCCGCGAGGTGGTTTATTACGAGGGCGACGTCTATGGCGATCCAGAGGACGTCTGGCCAGCCCGCATGGATGGCAGCACCGCCTGGATCGGCCGCCCGTCCGACCTGCTGCTGATGGGCCGGCGGATCGACGGCAACCCGCGGCAGACCGACATCATCGGTTCCTACGCCCTTTCCCAAATGCAACTCGGCAACGGCCAGACAGACGACAACGGCAACACTTCCCAGTATGGCTTGGGCTGGTACGCGGGCACCCGCAACGGCCACACCTGGTGGCAGCACAACGGCGCGATGGGCGGCACCCAGGCGATCCTCGTCGTGCGGGACGATGGCGAACAGTCATTCGCCTACGCGACCAACTCAGTCCGCAATTCCGACCGGGGGTCCGGAACGTTCCGCAACATGATTCTCGATCAGATGGACGCGATTGACGATGCCAACGCTTGGCCGAAGACCGATCATTTCCGCGTCTGGAATCCCACCTACGACGCGTGGGCCACCAGCGAGTTCAGCTCGACTGTCACCAGCCGGCTCGGCTTCGCCGAGGTCATCGCGCCGGATGCGGACCCGGACGAGGACGGCCGGTGCAACGCCCTCGAAGCCTACCTCGGCAGCGATCCGCTGGTGCCGGACAAGGGCAGTTGGTATACCCTCAGCCTGTCGAGCACCGAACTGACGCTGCGGTGGAACAAGAAAAACGGGGACCGCGGCGTCGTCGCCACGCCACGTCGCTCTTCCAATCTGAGCACTTGGACAAACAATCCGACCGGGATCGTGAACCGGACCGATCTAATCAACCTGATCGGCTATACCTATCAGGAGGTGAAGCTCGCCCGCTCCTCTTCGCTGCCGGCGCGCTTCGTGCGGCTCGAATTCGAAACCCCCTAGCAGAGTGGATTTCCGGATTTTCCAAGGCGTGGAGCATAGGAGATTCGAACTCCTGACCTCTTCATTGCGAACGAAGCGCTCTACCAACTGAGCTAATGCCCCTTCACGACCTTGCACCCGATTTCCTGTCATCTGGCGGTGCCTCGCGCAAGGCCTAAGTTTCCCCGTGACGGACCCATAGTCCCGGGAAAAACATTCGGTGCGGTTAACAATGTTTTGCCAAAGCCGCCCGATGCATCATCATCCCGCCATGAAAACGGTCTTCATGATTCCCGCGGCCTGTGCGCTGGCATTGACTCTCTCAAGCTGTGGCAACGGTGGCGGTGGCAGCGGTGGCCCCCAGGCGGTCACCGGTCCTTATGACCGGCATGGAAACTACGTCGAGGCATGGGCGGATGATCCGTCGAAATGGCGGAAAAGCGGTGGTTCGTCCCCGCATGAGAGAAGGTCGGACGAGATTCCGGAGATCGCGAAAAACGACCAACCGCCCCAGAATTCCGTTCCGCTGCCGCCCGCGAGAGCCTCCAAGCCGGCTCCGGTCATCGCCCAGACCCAGGTGGTGAACAAACCGAAACCGACCCCCGTGAAATCCGCACCGGCGGTCGTCAAAACGAGACCGGCCGCGGAGCAATCCAAGCCGGTGGTGGCCAAGGCCAAGCCCAAACCGAAACCGGTCGTTGCCAAGGCCAAGACCAAACCCAAGCCGAAATCGACCCGCTATGTGGTGAAAAAGGGCGACTCCCTGTCGGCCATCGCGAGCCGCACCGGTTCATCCGTTTCGGCGATCAAGAGCGCCAACAGCATTTCCGGCACCCTGATCCGCCCCGGCCAGTCGCTGGTCATTCCGAAACGCTGAACGGTTTCGCGCTGGTTTCTGCAACCCGTTTCCAACCTCGGATCAAGCCGGATCTTTCCCGCCGTCGGCCAGATCGCTGATTTTGGATGGATCGAAGATCTTGCGGTCACTTTGAAAACGCGCGGGAGTGGTCTGATAGAACAGTTGGAATTGCCGGCGAAACACGTGGATGGACAGGAATCCCAGGTCGCGCGCCACTTCCTCGGGGGCTTTTCCTCCCTCCAGTTTCCGCCGGGCCACCACCATCCGCTCCAGCTTCATCCAGTGCTTCGGCGGCAAGCCGATGTCCCGGACGAACAAGGTGTGCAGATAGCGGTTGCTGCAGCCGAGGGCCGCGCACACGTCCGCCACGCGATAACCCTTGCGAAATGCAAGCCGCTCCAGGCAGTGATTCACGCCCGAGAACGACTCGACCACGCGCCACGTTTGATTTGACCGGATAATCCTCAAATAATCTAATAGAACTGTAACAGCGAACACGCAAGTTTCATGGCCTGAATGAGGTTTGGTCAATGTACCTTTTCGGCACTATTTGACGGAATCGCCACATTCCCGTTAGGTTCTCAACCCGGCTGGCCGCTGCTTTTTCAGGCCGGTTGATCAATCAGCAATCGCCATTCCGGGAAACATCCCGGAGGATCGCCGGGTGCAATCCACGGCCGCCATCGTGATCCGCCTCACCCGCCTCACGGAAACCAGCTTGATCGTCCACTGGTTCACCGAAGCCCACGGTTTGGTGAAAACCGTGGCCAAGGGAGCCCGCCGGCCGAAGAGTCCTTTTGCCGGCCAGCTCGATCTGTTTTTCGGCGGGGAAATCACCCTCGGCCGGTCGCGCCGGGGCGAGCTGCACTCGTTGCGCGAGGTCGCCATCCGCGAGTGGCGCGAGGGCTTGCGCCGGAACTATACCTCCACTTTGCTCGCCGCCTATTGCTGCCAGTTGTTGGAAGCGGCGGTCGAGCCCGAGCATCCGGACCCCGGTCTGCACGATTTGCTCAAGCGCGCGCTCGACCATCTCGACGGCACACCGCCCAGTTTGCGGGCGCTCCGCCATTTCGAATCCGAACTGGCCCGCCTCCTCGGCATCACCCATCACCAAAGCCCCGCGGAACTTTCCCTGCGCGACGCGCTCGGCACGTTACCCGCTTCTCGCGGGGAGCTGATGGAAAGACTTTCCCCCTGAAGTGATTTCCGCTCGTCAGACGCCGGAATTCGCCAATACTGCTTTCATTCCCATCAAACCATGGACTCTCCTACCGCAACCCTCATTGGCATTCTACAAGACCGCGTGGAATTCCTGCGCTCCGCTGGAAACCTCGACGAGGCGCTGCACGCCGCGAATGCCGCGGTCGAAAAATCCCAACAAACGCTCGGCCCCGACCTCGACAGCATCGACGCCTTCGCCTCCGCCCTCGAAATCCGCGGGGATGTCCACCGCGAGCTGGGTAACTTCGAACTCGCCCGCGAAGACTACCGCCAGGCGATCGATCAATTGCAGGAGCGGCCCGATCGTTTCGGCCAGGTCGGCCGGCTCCATGCCGGGCAAGGTGCGGTTTATGACGGCCTTGAGGAGGAGGAAAAGGCCGCCAGCCACTGGCAGCGGGCCATCGAGTACTTTGAGAAAAACGATCCCCCGCTGTTGCTCGACATCGCGGCGATGTCCAACAACCTCGGCTTCATCGCCAAGGCCAAAGGCGACCTCGACGCGGCGGAATCCCATTTCCTGCGGGCGCTGGAGATCTTCCACTCGCAGCTCGGCCAGGAGCACGAGCAAACCGCCACTGTCCACAGCAACCTCGGCGCGCTTTATCAGGCGTCCGGGTTCTACGAGCAGGCCCGCGAGATGCACATGATCGCCCTCGAAACCCGCCGCACGGTGTTGGGTGAGGAACATCCGGACACCGCCCAGTCCCATAACAATCTCGCGCTTGCCCTGCTCAATACCGGCGACCGTTCGTGGGCCCGCCGGCATTTCGAAAAAGCCCTCGCCGGCTACGAAGCGCTCGGCCCGGAATACATCCCCGACCTCGAAGCCGTCGCCGCCAACTACTGCGACTTCCTCCGCGAGGAAGGCGAGGAGAGCCTGGCGGAAGTCATCGCCGGCCGCGTCCGCGAAGTCATCGGCCAGCCGGCGGTCTGACTCGGGATCACGTCTTGAAATCCCGCGTCTGGAACGACAGCCAGCCGAGGGTGAAAAGGGTGATGTTGAGGCCGAACAGGAAGACGTAGGACTCGACGATCTTCGGCCACGAGACGTTGTGTTCAAGGATGAAAACCCACGCGCTCATGCGCCAGGTAATGAAGTAGCTCTCGTAGGGTTTGAAGAACGGGAAGCCTTGCAGGATCATGTCCACGAACAGGATCGTCAGTGTGATGATCGTGGCGGCCGCGGGCTTGATCTTGAAACAGGAAAACATGAACGCGATCGACGACAGCGTGACCATGCTGACCCCGATGCCCGCGGCTGATAGTGCCAGCCGGCCCGCGCCCTCCCACCAGTCGGAATACGCCGCGAAGACTTTCATTTTCGGTTCCATCACGAACAAGCCGCCTTCCCAGCCGACGGCGGCGACGGCCATCGCATAACCGGTCACGCCGACGAAAAAAACGAAGGAAACCGTGTAAAGCGAGACGGCGGTGTATTTGACTAACAATAATCGGAAACGGCTGATAGGCCGGGCGAAGACAAGCCGCAGGTTGCCGTCCTCGTTCTCCTTGGCCACGATGTCGCCGGCGACCAGCGCGAAATAAATCGAGCCTAGCAGGAACATGCTCAGCAGCATGATGGTGAAGGTGATCGTCAATGAGCTGTAATAGGTCCCGAACTCCAGGCCGTTTCGTTCGAGCATGCCAAGCAAGTAGCTCTGGCTGCGGGGCAGTTTGTAAACAAACAGGATCACGGCCTCCATGACGATGAATGCCCCATAGCCCATCCACGTCCGAGGCCGGGCGAAAAGTTTGCGGAGCTCGCCGCGGAGTTGTTCGAGGAACAGCATTTCAGTTAGGGGAGGGCGCGCCGTTGTGGATTTCCATGTAGAGGTCTTCCAGCGAGCGGCGGACGGGAGCGAAGGCGCGGACGCGGACGCCGGCACCGACGAGGGTTTCGATGAAAATGGCGGGATCCGCGCCGTGCCGCAGGGAGATCCGGGTGTTTGACAGAACCTCGCCGCCGATGCTGTGGATGATGCCGCAGGCGGTGCCCCACGGTTCGAGATCGACCTCGAACACCGGGATATCGTCCTGCAGGCCCTTGACCGAGCCTTCGAAGACCCGCTTGCCCTCGCGGAGGATGGCCACGCGGTCGCACATCAGCTCGACTTCGGCTAACAGGTGGGAGTTGAACAGGACGGTCATGCCGCGCTCGTCGCGGAGATCGAGAATGAAATCGCGGAACCACTTGATGCCTTCCGGGTCGAGGCCGTCTGTCGGCTCGTCCAGCAGCAGGACCTCGGGTTCGGGGAGCAGGGCCTGGGCGAGCGCGAGGCGCTGGCGCATGCCGTGGCTGTAGGTCCTGACTTTCGAGTGGACGCGTTTGGTCAGACCGACACGGTCGATCACCTTGCGGGCGGCATCGGCATCGAAACCGCAGGAGTAGCTCATGAGGATTCTCAAATTGTCCCAGCCGCTGAGGTAGTCGTAAAAAGCGGGTGCCTCGAAAATCGCGCCGACCTTGGCCAGGGCTTTGGAACGATCCTTGAGCACGGAAATGCCGCCGATGGCGACATCGCCGCGGTCTGGATAGACCATGCCGAGGATGATGCCGAGCGAAGTGCTTTTGCCGGCGCCGTTGTGGCCTAACAAGCCGTAGATCTCGCCGCGCCGGACGTGGAAGGAAACATCTGAGAGCGCGGGCTTGCCGCCGAATTTTTTGAAGAGACCGTTGGCGACGAGCATGGTTATTCGGATTTTTGATTGCCGGCGGCAATCCGCAGTTTGTTCGAACTGCTCATGTCGGCGTAGAGGTAGTTGGTGCCCGAGGGATGCCAGGATTCCTTGTCGGTGATGAGGGGGATGGTGTCTTCGCGGACCCCGAAGAAGTAGAGCTTGGAAACGTGGAGATTGTTCTGCAGGTGGTTCCAATTGTAGCTGCTTCCGGTTTTTTCGAATTCCACTTTGTCCGCCGGGCAGTGGAATGCATCGGAAGTCCCGACATAGGGCAAAAGGACGGTATCAATCACGGCGACATCGGCGGATTTGGCAGCCCGGCCGATCTCCAGTTCCGGCATGGTGTTCTGGTGCTCCTGCAAATAGGTTTGCAGTCCCACGCCTAACGATCGGAGATTGGTTAGGCACGCGGCTTCGCGGGATTTGCCGACGAACGAGCGGGTCAACGGCAGGCCGATGGCCAATAATGTCCCTATGATCGCGAGCACGACCAACAGTTCGACCAAGGTGAAGCCGCGTGGTTTCCTCATGGGCGTGGGCCGAATTCGTTGCCGCGGAGGCCTTGCATGGTTTCATTCATCGCTTCCATCAGCGGGGCGAGATCGAGCTTGGTGTCGGCGCTGGATTTTTCGAAATAGGCCTTCATGCCCTCCTCGCTGATCTTGTCCAACAGATCGGACCCGAGTTCGTCGGCGCGGGCCATCTCATCGGCAGTGCGGCCTTCGTTGATTTCCTTGAGCCCTTGCTCGACGAATTTCTTGCGCTGCTCGGGCTTCATGGCGTCGAGCGCTTCCATGAAACGTCCCATGGACTCCATGATGGTTAGATCGATGAAGAGACTTTTCTCGTTCGGGGCGAGTTTCCGGAAGAACGCTTCGCCAGAGCGATTGTCGCGGTTCTTTTCGCGCTCTTGGAAATCGAGTTGATTGACGAGATTGGCGATCTCCCGGAGTTCCTTGTCCCGGCGCGCGGCCTCGGTGGCATCGGGCGGGGACTTTTCCGCGGACCAGTCGGCGAAGTTGGCGGCGGCGACTTCGCGGTTGACGCGCTCGGCGGTGATTTTCCGGGATCCGGCATACGCGCGGACGACCCAGACGCTGCTCCAGACAAGCAGCAGGACGATCGCTGCCTTGATGATAACCTGCTTGCGAGCCATGACTGACTCAGGTTAGGCGAGGCCGGGATGCACGCAAGCTGACAAACGTGGGAAGACACGGATTGCCAATCCCGGCCGCGGGTGATTGTATCTCCACGATGAAAGCCAGCTCAGTTTGTCTGCTGATTTTAGCGTTGATGGCGGCACCACTTGCGAATGGTGACGGGGTGGCCGATTTGGTCCAAAAGGCCGAGAAAGGGGAGGCCGCCGCGCAGTTGGAATTGGGCGAGATTTACTCAAAGGGCCAAGGTGTGACGAAGGATATGGCCGAGGCGGTGAAATGGCTGACCGCGGCGGCGGAGCAGGGGAATGCCGATGCCCAGCTGAAACTCGGCGGAATTTACATCGGCGGGAGAGGCGTGAAGAGGAGCAGCACTGAGGCGGCCAAATGGATCACGATGGCCGCCGTTCAGGGAAATGCCGCCGCCCAACTCCAGCTCGCGCGGATGCATTTGGCGGGTGCCGGCGTTCTGAAAAACGACTTGGAAGCTTACATGTGGGCGGACCTGGCCGCAACTCAAGGCGATGCGGCGGCCAAGAAAGTTCTCGAGTTCCTCGTGCTGCGTATGACTCCGGCGAAAGTCGCGGAAGGGAAGCAGCGGGCACTCGATTTCCTGGAACTGAAAAAGGCGGAGAAATCCTTGGAGTTGCCGGCAGAGTTTCCGGCGCTGCCGGAAGAACAACTGCCATTGCTGGTGCCGCCATCGTAATCGATCACGGGGTGACGACGACTTTGTTGAACTGCGAAGTGTTCTGCAAGGTTTTGCTGCCGCTGCTCACCCAAAGTCCGATGTAGCAGTTCTTGGACATCTTTACCTTGGAACTGCCCATTTTGATCCAGGACTTGCCGTTGGTGCTGCGATAGGCGGTGACGGTGTTACCGGAACGGACGAGACGCACCCAAGTGGCGGCGGTTGACGGGACCGTCTTGGTGGTTTTGGAAGTGCTGCCTCCCGTGCCGGACCTGCGGAGCCAATGATAAGTGGAGGTGCCATTGACCCCCATGAAGATTTGGCGGGAGTTTGCGGCGAGCGATTCGCGGATCATCACGCCGACGCGGGCGGCTTTTCCGGTGTTGTGGAGTTTGCTGACGCGGGCGGTGATCTGCCCGTCACCGGTGAGGGTTTGCGAAACGAAGCTGCCGGAATGCTGCCTGTCGGCGAGGAGGCCAGCACCCGCGACCGTGAAGATCCCGGAGCTGAGTTTGCGGGCTCCTGCCAGATTGCTGGTGCCGACGGGGTCCAGATTCCATGGCAGGGGGAGGTCATTGCTATTGATTTGGATCTGCAGCGTCGTCTCAGCGGATGCTCCGGCAGCGTCGGTGGCGCGGACGGTGAACAGATTGATGCCTACACTTCCGTCCGGGGGAGTGCCACTGAGTGCACCCGTTTTGGCAATGACCAGCCAGGCGGGGCCATCCACTTTGGAATAAGTGATGGTGTCATCAGGATCGGAATCGGTCGCGGTGTTGGCAAGGGATTGCAGATAGGGCTCTTTCGCGGTGCCTGCCGGATACACCAGCGGTTTGACGGCGAAGACGGGGGCTTCGTTGGCTTTGGTAACGGTGATGTTCAGGGTAGCGGTAACCGAAGCGTTAGCCTGGTCGCTGGCTTTGACGATGAAGGAAGCAATCCCGACATCGGCATCGAGCGGAGTGCCCTCGAGCTTGCCGTCCGCCGATATGGTTAGCCAGGCGGGACCGGAGACTTTCTGAATGGTTGCAATGTCGCTCGGATCGGCATCCAAGGCAACGAGTTGTCCGGCAAAGGCCTGGTCTGCAGTGGCCGTGAAGGCTGTGAGACCTGCGGTGAAAAATGGCGGTGTGTTGGTGGAGGAAACCGTGATGGATATGGTGGCCGTCGCGGAATTGACGGTGCCGTCATTGACCCTGAAGGTGAACTGGTCGCCTCCGGCGTAGTTGGCGGCAGGGGTGTAAGTCAGGTTCGGGGCGGTGCCAGCGAGGGTTCCATGGGCGGGTGCGGCGACGAGGGCGAAGGTCAGGTGATCGGCATCCGGGTCAGTGCCGGTGAGATTGATCGGAATCGCGATACCAGCGACCGCAGTTACGGCTTTTGAGTTCGCGAGCGGAGCATCGTTTATCGGCGTCACCGTGATCAAGATGGTGGCGGGTAAGGATTCGACCGCGCCGTCATTGACCCGGAAACTGAATGCATCATTGCCGTTGAAGTTGGCGGCGGGTTGGTAAGTTAGATTCGGGGGGGTTCCGCTCAGGGTGCCGTTTGCCGGACTGCCGACGACGGTGAAAGTCAGTGGGTTGCCATCCGGATCGGTGCCACCGAGCGTGACCGGCAGCAAGCTGTCCTCTGCAGTGGAGACGGAATTGGCGGTCGCGAGCGGTGCATCATTTACCGGGGTTACGGTGATTGAGACGGTAGCGTTGGCGGAGTTGACGCCTCCGTCATTGGCAAGGTAAGTGAAGCTGTCGGTGCCATTGTAATTTGCTGAGGGAGTGTAGGTTAAATTAGGAGCTATACCGGAAAGGGTGCCTTTGGTCGGGGCGCTCACCACGGAAAAAGTCAGGATGTCACCATCGGCGTTTGAACCCTGAAGAACGATGTTAGCCGCGGTATCTTCGTCAGTGGAAATCGACTTTGACAGGGCGAGCGGAGCTTGGTTGGTGACTGGGAACTGCGAATTTTGAATCACTTCGAGTTCGGCTACGGTCATGTAAATGCCGCCGTTGGCATCGCTGAGACCGCGCAGGCGGATGTATCGGGCACTGGTTTGTGTGAATCGGATCTCCTTCATTTCGCGGGTATTCGGAAACGTGCCGGTGGCCACCGGATTTCCCCAGTTCACCCCGTCAGCACTCACATAGAATTCAAATTGCCCCACGTTGCCGACCAACCGATCGTCTTGTCTCGGCAAGTAACGGAAACCGCTGATATTCTGGGTCGCGCCGAGATGGATTTGAATCTCATGAGGTGGGGGAGTGGGGCTGCCGCTCCATTTCGTATGCCAGAAAGTGCCCGGGTTGCCGTCAAAAGCGTGGGCTCCCTGGTAGGTTTGAGATTCTTGGCTGTCAACGTAGTGCAGGCTCCAGACGCCGGAAGGAGTTGAGATAACAGCGATGGATACGGTGGCGGTCGTGGAATTGACGGTGCCATCATTGACCCGGAAGGTGAATGAGTCGGCTCCGGTGAAATTGGCTGCGGGGCTGTAGGTCAGGTTCGGGGCGGTGCCAGCGAGGGTGCCGTGGGCGGGCGCGGTCACGACCGAGAAGGTCAAGCTGTTGGCGTCAGGGTCAGTGCCGGTCAGTGTGATCGGAAGAGGAGTGTCCTGAGCTGTCATCACCGAATTGCCGGTCGCGATCGGTGCATCGTTGAGGGCGGTCACCGTGATGGAAATAGTGGCGGTCGCGGAATTGACGCTGCCGTCATTGACCCGGAAGGTGAATGAGTCGGCTCCGGTGAAATTGGCCGCGGGGCTGTAGGTCAGGTTCGGGGCGGTGCCAGTGAGTGCGCCGTGGGCGGGCGCGTTCACGACCGAGAAGATCAGGCTGTTGGCGTCAGGGTCAGTGCCGGATAGTGTGATCGGAACAGGAGTGTCCTCAGCTGTCGTCACCGAATTGGCGGTCGCAAGCGGTGCATCATTGACGGCGGTCACCGTGATGGAAATGGTGGCGGTCGCGGAATTGACCTTGCCGTCGTTGACCCGGAAGGTAAACGAATCGGATCCGTTGAAATTGGCCGCGGGGCTGTAGGTCAGATTCGGGGCGGTGCCAGTGAGTGCGCCGTGGGCAGGCGCGGTCACGACCGAGAAGGTCAGGCTGTCGCGGTCCGGGTCTGTGCCGGCAAGGGTGATTGGAATAGGAGTGTCCTCAGCTGTCGTCGCCGAATGGGCGGTCGCTAGCGGTGCATCATTGATGGCGGTCACCATGATGGAAATGGTGGCAGGCGCGGAATTGACGGTGCCGTCATTGACCCGGAAGGTGAATGAGTCGGCTCCGGTGAAATTGGCCGCGGGGTTGTAGGTCAGGTTCGGGGCAGTGCCGGTGAGGGTGCCGTTGGCGGGCGCGGTTACGACGGAGAAGGTCAAGTTGTTGGCATCAGGATCAGTGCCGGTCAGTGTGATCGGAAGAGGAGTGTCCTCAGTTGTTGTAATAAGCTTGCCGGTCGCGATCGGTGCGTCATTGACGGCGGTCACCGTGATGGAGACGGTTGCAGTGGCGGAAATCAAAGTGCCATCATTGACCTGGAAAGTGAAACTGTCGTCGCCACCGAAATTTCCGGCGGGCACGTAAGTGAGATTCGGAGCGCTCCCTGTCAGGGTGCCATTCCGGGGCGCAGTGACCACGGTATAACCCAGGGCGGCTCCTTCGGCGTCCGTGCCCGTCAGACCGATGTTGAGCGGGGTGTCTTCGGCGGTGGTGAGGGTCTGGGCGATGGCGGAAGGAGCGGTATTGGGGGGGGGATCATTCGGCGGAACTGTGTATGAGACTTGAGATGACGGCAAACTTTTGAGGCCTCCCGTGGAATAGGCACTGACCACAAAATAATAGGTTTTTCCCTCGGTAAGTCCGCCCACCTCGATGGTGGTGCTGAGGCCAGCGTCAGCGGTGGAAGTGTAAACGCCGGACGACACGCCGTAGCTCAGTTCATACCCGGCGATGTCAGGTTCAGCATTGGCGTCCCATGCCAAAGTCACGGATGGAGCACCGGATGCGTGGATGGCTGCGAAGACGCAGGCCCCGGTCATGATCAGTTTCCGCAAGGGTGATCCGATTCGGGAACAGGCCCTTCTGGCAAGGACACCGAGGAACTCGATGCATGCGGAGCTGCGGCGTGGCAAGGCTCCGCCCGGGTTGGCCCGTGGGGCCAATTGGCTGTGGTTCATGGCTGGTTGTAAGGGTGGCGATTTTGGAAAAAGCCTCCCGTCTTCGGCCTCCGGAGTGGGACTCTCAGGAGAGACGGACAACCCGATTTCGGATATTGGCGTGGCTACCGGGAGAGTTTCTCCGGGTAGTTCTTGCCGTGTGGGACAAATCCGAATTCGGGCCGCCTGAATTGCGAAAGGGACTCGCGCTTCAGGAAGATTTTAAACTCCATTCAAGTTGGACCGATGGGTCGCTTGAATTTCGTCAGGTGTTCGATAGCAGTAGTTGTTTCAATGATCATTGACTATTTAGGTCCCTGATCTGTCGCAGAGCATAAAATTTTAAGAGGTCTTAACAAGAATAATATTTAATTTTTTGAACAGAATGACCCATGTGGTGTCCGGCGTCCGAAAATTGGCAATTGGAGCAAGTGTAAAGAGAAGAGGATTGAGAAATCCTCGCAAATTCGGGATACTCTTATTTAAAAGTGAATAAGTTATGAAATGAAAAGCCGGTCGCTGGTGTCGCTGCAAGTGCACTCTCGGACCTTGGGAAAATTTTCAAACTTAACGGCGTGTCCCTTGAATCGACTTGAATTGGTTGCCAATCGAAGGGTTTGCAGGATCGCTCCGGAGGTAAATAGGTTGACACCGACTGGCGGCTTCTTTAAAAATTACTCCGGTAATTAAGAAATCTTAACATGTTCGCAACCCTCCGGTTTCCCTGCTGCAATGCGGCGTTCTATGGTGCTGCGGTCTTCTTGCATGTCGCAGGCGGACTCAGTGCGCAAAATTTCACCGCACGTTCCGCCAACCTCAACCCGTTCGGAGTCAATGGACCACTGCCATTCGGTGAAATCCCGGATTTCGACGGAGACTTGGGACTGAAGGGTGGTTTTTCCTATGGAATCGGGCTTTCTTCGGATTACGACTCCAACATTCTGCTCTCCGAAGACAATCCGGAAAGTGATGTCAACCTGGGTGCTTCCGCCACTGTCCTCTACACTTCCGATCCGGAAGGAGGCGCAACGATGGTCATTTCCGCAGTCTATGCGCCATCGGCGAGCGCCTCATTGAACAACTCGGATTATAATTCGATCGATCAGTCGGGCAGTCTTTCCATGGTCATTTCGGGAGCGCGAACGACGATCAGTGCGTTTGCAGGTATTTCTCAGGACTCGGGTGCCGACAGTCTGGCGAAGTCACAGGGATTTTTCCAAGGAACCGCAATCAGCCTTGGAATCCGGGCAAGTTACCAGATTGCACCAAGAACATCATTGAACGCGGGTTGGTCGTCATCCATCACCGATTACGGCAAAAGTGTGGGTGATACGGGTTCCGCCGATGACTCGGCCGTTGGGTTTGGCGGTCACTCGTTCAACATCGGTGCTTCCTGGGCGGCGACCGAGCGCTTTAGTTTTGGGCCGAGTGTCAGCTATTCCACCAGCGGTTCCGACACAACGGAGGATTTCAATACCTGGGGGTTCTCGCTGGTCGGAAGTTACAAAGTGAGCGAGAGAATTGGGGTGGCCGCCTCGATTGGCACCCAGTATTCCGATTATTCGGAGGAAGAGGAATCGGGAGGTCTCCCTATTACAGGCAGTTTGAGCGCGAATTATAAAATTAACGAACTCTGGTCCTGGAGCGGTTCGGTCCAATCGGGCCTCACTCCATCGCCCACGGGTAATAATACCGTGATCAACGGCTGGTCTGTCTCCTCGAATTTGAGCCGACAACTGCTGATCGGATCTGTCGGGATCGGGATCAATGCGGACTTCTCAAATTTTGATCGCGTCGGTCCGCCCGGGGCTATCCCTGAAAACCAGGAAGCCCAACAAAATATCGGATTGTCGCTGAATTATTCGCGGCCTCTTTTCAGTGATCGCGTGGGGTTCAACTCCTCGATTCGCTACACGGTCAATTATGGGGATGTCGAGTGGTCGCAGATCCAGTTGAGCGCAGGCCTGAATATGGCTTTTTGATGCGATCGCGAGGTTGTATTCGCGCATCCATTCCGCAGGGGGAGCCACCCATGCCCGGCAGGTTCACTGCCGTGGGTGATTCCCCCGGAAGGATGTCCGGGAAAACCGAAGTGGAAAGAAGGGGGAGAGTGAGGTGATTCCCTGGCTCAAATTTCATCCAACGAGTAACACTTGAGGTTTTAAGGGCGAATGCCTCGTCTTGGCGGGGGCTCATCCATCCCGTTTCGAATCCAACAGATTTATTCGCACAGGTGGTCCTGCACCCCAACCGGCAGCCTGAAAAACTCTCTTAATATTTTATTTGACTAATTGATTTTGTGCGACTTATATCGCCCCTTCGGGAATTCAATCTCTTTTTTTATGAATATCCAAGTTTCCTTGATTACCACGCAATCACGTAGTTGGCACATCACAAAAATGTGACATCATTCGCGTTGTCAGGGGAATGAACGCCGCCAACTTGGTTTTCGCCCGCTGGCCTGAATGTTCCTCATTCAAGTCCTTCTGTCTCCAGCGAATTTCAGATCCCACCGCACCTCTGTCCCACAACCTCATGCGATCCCTAACTCGTGAATACCCGGCTTGGAGATTGCTTCGTTAATCCGTATTAAATATTGATCACCCTTTCGACTCTGTTATAAGCCTGTCGCCGACTTCTCCGGATTTCAGGATTTCCGACTTCGTTCCTGAAGTCCTGTCCGCTCAAAAAAAATTGGTCGACTTTCCGCATTATGGAAGGTCTTCACCGATTCAAATCCCCCGTTTCCCTTGGTTTTGGAGCCCGCCCGCTCTGATCGACCAAGGGCGGCAGCTTCTCAGCCCCAGCTCCGCCTGATCTTTTAAAATCGGTTTTTATTCCGAATTGCACACTTTCTGCTTCATCAGAGTCCTGACGCTTTCAAAAAAACCTTGCCCTAATTTCTGAATGTTGCTAACCGTAAAAGCGCTTGAAGCGAGCAGCAGCCAACTGAAAAAGGTTTCCCGCCTTATCGGATGTGAAATGTTCCCCCCACCCCCCCCCAATAACTGTGACTCCTACAACGAGGCGGTTTTGCCGCCATACACCCCCCCAGGTCCGTTCAAGCCGAATTCTCACGAGTAGGCACTCTCGCAATAGCTTGCCGAAGGCAGCGGTTGCTGAGGCCTCTTGCGCCGAAAATCAAACCGCCGACCCTTGGGATCGCGAGATCAACGAGCCAGCTGAGCTTCCACTGTGGAAGCGCGCTTCCGACATTGCTTTTGTGCTTCTAATCCTTCCTTTCATTGCCTTCTTCGCACTGATCATTTATTGTTGGATCCGGATCGTATCACCCGGAAACGTTCTTTTTCGTCAGACCCGCATCGGTCGCGGTGGCAAGCCGTTTACGATCTACAAATTCCGCAGCATGAAACTGCAGGCCCGGACGGAAGTGCATGAAGCTCACGTCGAGCACCTGATCAAATCCGACATGCCGATGACGAAATTGGACATGGTGGGTGACTCCAGGCTGATCAAGGGCGGCTGTATCATCCGTACTTCAGGTCTCGACGAGTTGCCGCAGTTCATCAATGTGCTGCGGGGCGAGATGAGTCTTGTTGGACCGCGCCCCTGTCTGCCCAAGG
Source organism: Akkermansiaceae bacterium (assembly GCA_041739215.1). Taxonomy (GTDB): domain Bacteria; phylum Verrucomicrobiota; class Verrucomicrobiia; order Verrucomicrobiales; family Akkermansiaceae; genus Luteolibacter. Next base: position 75,248 of record JBGSOI010000086.1, on the reverse strand, counting down.
AGTATGAGCTTTATGATGAGTCGCAGCGCCATCGATTCGCAGTGCAACCCGGTCTCACTGGTCAATGGCAAGTAAATCGGACGGCCACCACGACTTTTCGCGAAATGGTGAAAATTGACGATGATTATGTGGACCGTTGCTCGCCGTTGTTGGATTTGAAAATCATTCTTAAGACTCCGTTTGTTTTATTGAATCAGGTGAAAACTTGCGCGAGATCCAGATTCGCTTCCCGTGGGGTAGTGATGCGGCCCATCCGCTCTCGTGCTTCTCGCATGGTGCCTCCTCCAGTGTTTTCGCTGCAGATGAGTGCCACTCAAAAACTCTCTGATTGAATATGAGCCGTGGCTTGTCCATCGGCGTGGTTGGCCTCGGTTACTGGGGGCCCAACCTCGCCCGCAATTTCAGCCAAATGCAGGGCTGCAGCCTGAAAGCGCTGTGCGACCTCGACCCCGATCGTTTGGAGAAAATGCGTCCCATGTATCCAGGCGCGGCGACCTTTTCAAGTTTTCAGGAGATGTTGCGGGACTCGGATCTGGATGCGGTCGCGGTGGCTACACCGGTGCCGCACCACTTTCCGGTCGCCAAGGCCGCGTTGCTCGCTGGCAAACATGTGCTGGTGGAAAAGCCGTTCGCCGCCAGCGTCGCCGAGTGCGAGGAGTTGATCGATTTGGCCCGCGCCCGGGGGCTGACCTTGATGGTTGGCCACACCTTCCTTTATTCGGCGTCGGTCCAGATGATCAAAAGGATCATCGACTCCGGCGATATCGGGGAAATCCGCTACATCAACAGTCAGAGACTCAATTTGGGATTGTTCCAGAAAGACATCAATGTGGTCTGGGATTTGGCTCCCCATGACATTTCCATCATCCTGCATCTGCTCGGCCGGACGCCGGATTTCGTCAATTGCCAGGGGAACGCTCATATCTCGCCTGGCATTGAAGATGTTTCGAATCTTTCGTTGAGTTTCCGATCCGGCCAGTTCGCGACGATCCAAAGCAGCTGGCTGGAACCCCGGAAGGTGCGGCAAATGACCATCGTAGGGACCCGGAAAATGATCGTTTACGATGACATCGAGCCGATGGAGAAAATCCGGATTTACGACACCCGGATCGAGCGGCCGCCTCACTACGACAGTTTCGGTGAGTTCCAATATTCGTATCATTACGGAGACAGTTTCGTGCCCTACATCGAACAATCGGAACCGCTGCGCCAGATGTGCCAGCATTTCGTCAGCCGGATCCTCGACGGAGCGCCGTCCCTCAGTTCCGGCCAAAGCGGTCTTGAAGTTCTGAGAATCCTCGAAGCCAGCTCCAAATCCCTCAAGTTGAATGGAGCGGCTGTCAATGTCGCGGTCCCCGTCGAAATCCGTCCTGCCACCCCGGCGGTGAATGCCGCGGCCACGGGAGGGGATGGAAAACTCAATGGAAACTACGCTACGAATCTCTCCTGACGTCATCCTGGGCAGGGACGTGCAGCTTGTCGGTTTCTGCAACCTCTACGGGTGCGTGATCGGAGATGAGACCAGAATCGGAACGTTCGTCGAAATCCAGAGAGGAGCCAGAATCGGTGCCCGTTGTAAAATTTCCAGTCATACCTTCATCTGCGAAGGGGTGACCATCGAAGACGGGGTTTTCATTGGCCATGGAGTCATGTTCGTCAATGACAGGCGCCCCAAAGCTCTCAATCCGGATGGCAGCCTCCAAACAAATGCGGATTGGGAATGCCAGCGCACCCGGGTCCGGCGCGGTGCCTCGATTGGATCGGGCGCCACTCTGCTGGGTGGCATCACGATCGGCGAGGACGCACTTGTCGGTGCCGGCAGCGTGGTGACCAAGGATGTTCCGGCCGGCTCGACGGTTGCCGGAAATCCCGCGCGGGTGGTTGATTCCCGCTGATTTTAACTGCGATGAATGTCCCATTTCTCAACCTAAAGGCGCATCATGCCCAACTGCGTGGTGAGTTTGCGGCCGCCATCGAGGAGGTGATCGACGCCAGCGCGTTCGCCGGCGGACCTTTCGTGACCCGCTTCGAGGAGGATTTCGCCCGTTTTTGCGAGGTGGAACATGCGGTGGGTGTCGGCAGTGGCACGGATGCGCTCTGGCTGGCATTGCTGGCTCACGGAATCGGTCCGGGTGACGAAGTGATCACCGTACCGATGACGTTCATCGCCACCGCGGAGGCGATCAGCCGCGCCGGTGCAACCCCGGTCTTCGTGGATATCAACGAAACCACTTATACCCTCGATCCGTGGGGCTTGGAGCGCGCGCTCACCCCGAGAACCAAGGCGATTCTGCCTGTGCACCTTTTCGGACAAACGGCAGATATGGAACCGATTCTCGCGTTCGCCGGACAGCACGGCCTTCATGTCATCGAGGATGCCGCGCAGGCGCACGGCGCAACCTACCAAGGGAAACGTGTCGGGAGTCTCGGCGTGGCGGGGTGTTTTAGTTTTTATCCGGGCAAGAACCTCGGAGCTTTCGGTGAAGCGGGCGCGGTGACGACGTCCAACGTGGAACTTGCCAACCGGATGCGGATGTTCCGCGACCACGGTCAAAGCCGGAAATACCAGCACTCGGTCATCGGTTGGAACTGCCGGATGGACGGTATTCAAGCGGCGGTTCTCCGGGTGAAACTGCGCGAACTCGACGCCAACAACGCGAAGCGCCGCGAAATCGCGGCCCGTTATTCCGATGCGCTGGCCGGCATCCCTGATCTCATCCTGCCGGTTTGCGATTCAAAAGGTGTCCCAGTTCATCATCTCTACGTGGTCCGTGTGCCGGATCGTGATGGATTGATGCGCTCGCTTGCTGACAAGGGCATCGGCACCGCCATCCATTACCCGATCCCGGTTCACCTGCAGGCGGCCTATGCCTCCCTCGGCCTCGGCCCGGGATCGTTCCCGGTCTCGGAACGCTGCGCGGAGGAATTTGTCTCGCTGCCGATGTATCCGGAGCTCACTTCCGCGCAGATCAACGCAGTTGTCGATGCCGTGGTGGAGACGTTGGGTGCCGGGTTACCCGTCTGACCGTCCTCCGCTTTCAGCCGCCCTCGCTCGCTGAGTTTCCTTCTGAGTCAATGGCGGCGAGCCTCAAGACATTCTTATCCGAAAGGTTGCGCCTATCCGGCGTGGAAATTGAGCAGATCAATCCCCTCGAGGGTGGTGCATGGGACCAAAGAGTCACCGCCCGCGAAGATCATACGATATTCCATCATTCCGCTTGGGCACGTGTCCTGGCGGAAACCTACGGTCACCAACCTTTTTACCTGAGAATATCGGTTCACGGAGTGGAAGCCGCACTGGTTCCCTTGATGGAAGTGAATAGCCCCCTCACGGGGCGCCGCGGCGTCTCCCTGCCGTTCTCAGATTTTGCCGGGCCCTTGTGGTCCGATCCCGATCAGGCATCCGTGGTTTATGCGGCGCTTCTGGAACTCGCCGCCTCCCGCGGATGGAAGCATCTGGAAATCCGTGGCGGGCTCATCCCTCCCGCCGATGCCAAACCCTTCCAAACCTACGACAGCCATCGCCTGGATCTCCGGCAGGGAACGGCATCGATCTTCAACAACCTCGAGTCTTCAGTGCGCCGCGCCATTCGCAAGTCGGAATCCAGCGGCATCGAAGTCACCGTGGAACGGAACTTCCAGGCAATGGATGACTTCTATCAACTCCACGGCAGGACCCGCAGACGTCACGGACTTCCGCCTCAGCCACTTGAGTTTTTCAGGAATATTTCCAAGCACCTCGTCGAGCGCAACCTCGGCACCATCGTGCTCGCCAGACTTGCGGACATCCCCGTGGCAGGAGCGGTATTCCTCCACTCCGCCGGCCAGGCCATCTACAAATTCGGTGCCTCGGACACCGAACACTGGCCATCGAGACCCAACCACGGGGTCATGTGGACTGCGATCCGCGAGTTGGTGGAAATGGGATGCGAACAGCTCCAATTCGGCCGTACTTCCCAAGCAGACGATGGTTTGGCCCGCTTCAAGCTTTCGTGGGGTTCCGTCCGCCATTCTTTGTGCTATTTTCGCCATGACGGCCGAGCCAGTAACTGGTTGGCATCCGACCATCTTCCGACCGAAAGCCATCCGCGGATTTTCGGCCATTTGCCTCTCGCCTGCAACCGTCTTGCCGGCCGCCTGATTTATCCTCACCTCGACTAAAAACAACTCCCCCCGAATCTTATGAAACCTCAAAACAAGGTCCCTGTTGCCGGTGGATTCAATATCCACGATGTGCTTTATATCATCTTCAAGCACAAGTGGAAGATCATCCTGTTGTCCTTGATCGGATTCGGGGTTGCCGGAGCCATGGCTTACCGCATCATGCGGGAACCAAGTTACCAATCCATGACCAAGCTCATGGTCCGCTATGTTTTGGAGCGCTCGACAGTCGATCCCGAGGCCGGCGAGCGGATGATGGGAGGCGGCATGCAGGCGGAAACCGAGATCCTGATGAGTCGCGACACGGCGATTGAAGTCGCCAAAGCGGTGGGTCCTGAAAAGTTTTCGCCGGAGGCGGCCACCCCACCAACGGCATCCGATGTTGCGGGTAAGATTCAAGCTGGACTCTCGGTCGTGGTGCCAAAAGGGGTGGCCAGAAACACCAGCTCCAACCTGCTGTTCATTTCCTACCGCAGCAACGATCCAGACCTCACCACCCAGGTTCTGCGCGCTCTCATTCCAGTGTATTTCAAGAAACATTTGGAACTCCATCGCTCGACCGAGGCGTTCGGACAGGTTTCCAAACAGGCCGACGAAACCCGTAGCAAGTTGCGCCAGACCGAGGAGGAGATCAACCAGCTCAAAACCAAATCGGGAGTTCTCACCATAGAATCCACCATGGCGGAGTTCGAGACCCGGAAACAGTCGGTTCGCGAGCGGCAGATGCAGGCGGAGGCCCAGTTGGCCGAGCAGCGTGCCAAAGTCGCCACGTTGAAGAAATCCCAAGCTCCGAACCCAAAGTCGGATTCCGAAGGCGAGACACCGAATCCTCCCGCCGATGCGGTCGCAGCGAATCCGGATCAGGTGGCGGCGGATGCGGCTGCCAAGCGCCTGCGCGTGCTGGCCCTTGCCGAGTACAACGACCTTGGCCAACGCCTTGCGATGCTGCGGCAGCGCAGAAACGAGCGAATGATCGGCCGAACCCCGGCAGACCCGGCGATCTTGGCACTGGACCGCCAGATTTCCGAGGTGCAGCAGAGGGGGCTCGACCTGGTGGAGGAAAATCCCGACTTTGCAGGCCGATCCACCGCTGCAGCCAACGGCGGACCTTTGGTTGCACCGGTTCTCAGTCTGGATGATGAAATCGCGATCGAATCCGCACTTGAAGCAAGGCTTCAAGCGGTCATCGCCCAGGCCAAAGGCTTGGAATCCGAGGTTACGAGGATTTCCGCGCTTGGGTTCCAGTTGCAGGAACTCGAGCGCCGGCGTCACATGGAAGAGGAGAAGTACCGCTATTTTCAGACCAGCCTGGAGAAGGCGAATCTGGACGAGACCCTTGACCCCGGCAAAATCCCTAACATCAGCGTGCTGCAGCTTCCCTCGCCGCCAGTGAAGTCGATCGATGAGGATGCGCTGAAACTCATCTTGGGAATCGCTTTTTCGGGCCTGGCATTGGGACTGGCCCTCGCCTTTCTGATCGAAATGGTGATCGATCGCAGGGTCTCGCGGCCGGTGGAGATTCAGACGCGTTTGCAACTCCCGCTGATGTTGTCAATTCCCTACATCCGCTCGAAGGATGACATTGCCAAGCTCGTCGGTGAGTATCCGGCTTTGGAAACGAGGAGCGAGGGCGGTGAGATCATCCTTCCGCCCATTACCAAAAAGAATGGAGTCGCCAAAGCCGATCAAACCGGCGAACACTTCATCAGCCCCTATGTGGCCGCCATCCACGACCGCATCATCTTCAATTTCGAGATCAACAATATCACCCACAAGCCCAAGCTGGTGGCCCTCACCGGTTTGTCGGAGGGCGCCGGAACCTCCACGATCGCCGTCGGCCTTGCCAAGGCCTTTTCCGAAAACGGGGATCGGAAAGTCCTGCTGGTGAATATGAATTCCGAATCACGTGGTCCCTTGGTGCATCCTGCCAGGTCGTTGCTCACTGCCCTTGAGGAGTCGCGTTCGGAGAGGTTCCGTCAAACCCCGAAACGCCTGTTCTTCGCGAGCGCCTCGACCCGCCGGGATTCGAAAGATTCCAATGCCTTGGCACCGGCGGACCTTCACCGGCTCATGCCGCAGTTGGTGGCCAGCGACTTCGACTACATCGTCTTCGACATGCCTCCCATCGGCCCGACAAGTCCTACGCTGACCATGGCCGGTTTCATGGACAAGGTCTTGCTGGTGCTCGATGGTGAAAACACGATCAAGGAGCACCTTAGCTGGGCCTATTCCGAACTCGAAAACGCCCGGGCCGATGTGTCCTGCATCTTCAACAAGGCGAAGAGCCACGCCCCGCGCTGGGTGGCAGGCGGTGTTTGAGTTTCATTCCTGTCCGTCATTTCAAAAACCCAGTTTCATCAAGTTTCATGTCTGAAAATTCCGGTGCGTTTCTCATGAGGCTTTACTACAATGTAAAACCTTTCGTGCCCCGCGGTCTGCGCTGGGCGCTTCGTCGGAAACGAGCGGTGGCCATCCGCGAGCGCAGCACGGAGACTTGGCCGATCAATTCCGCCGCTTCAAGCATGCCTGCGGGCTGGCCGGGTTGGCCCGATGGCAAACGCTTCGCCCTCGTGCTCACCCACGATGTCGAGAGTGCCGAAGGCCTCGGCAAGGTCAGGCCACTGGTGGAGCTCGAGCGTGAATTCGGACTTCGGTCGTCCTTCAATTTCATCCCGCAAGGCGGTTACTCAGTTTCGGACGAAATGCGCGGATGGTTGGCCGCGCAGGACTGCGAAGTCGGCGTGCATGACCTCCATCACGATGGCAAGCTCTATCAGTCCCGCAGCGGATTCCGGGAGAAAGCGAAGCAGATCAAGCATCACATGCGCGCATGGGGTGCCGTGGGATTCCGCTCCGGGTTCATGCTCCGCCAGCTTGACTGGTTGCACGACCTCGATGCGGAATACGACGCTTCCACCTTTGACACGGATCCTTTCGAACCCCAGCCCGATGGCTGTCGGACCATCTTTCCTTTTTTCGTGCCGGATCGCGACTGCGCCGCCGGATCCGGCTATGTCGAGCTGCCTTACACGCTGCCCCAGGATTCCACGCTCTATCTGCTGCTTGGCGAGCGCTCGCCGGAGATCTGGCTGCGCAAACTCGACTGGATTGCCGAACATGGAGGCCTCGCCCTCGTCAATATTCATCCCGACTACATCGACTTCCATCGCTCGGACTTCGCCCATTTCCGCTATCCGTCGTCCTTGGTGGCCGATCTTTTGGGATACCTTCAGAGCCGTTATGCCGGCCAGTTTTGGAATCCGTTGCCGCGGGAACTCGCGTCGTGGTTCCGTGGGTCATGCGATGAATCCAACCGAGCCGAATCCGTGCTCCCCGGCAACCTTTCACCTCGTCCATGATCCGGCTTCGCCACAAGATGTTGATCCGCGCCACGCGGCTGCTCGACCTCGCGGTCTTGGTGGTGACGGCGCTTGGAGTCATCTATTACCGCCCTGGAATGGGAGAGTCGGCCGTGCGATCGCCGCTGCCTTCGCCAAGCAGGGTGCTGGATACAGTGGCAATGCTGGTGCTTTTCATCGGCTGGGTCGTGATTTACGACTACCTGATTCGATACAAAGGCGACCGCCTCGTGAGCCTGCGGCTCCAACTGAAGAATCTGCTGAAAGCATCCACCCTCGCCGCGTTTTGGTTCCTCGTCATCAGCGCCGCATTCTCGATCCGCAGCGTGGACACCGTCGGGGTGGTTGTGTTCTGGATCGTGGTGACCCTCCTCGGGTTGCTGACCCGCATCGGACTCAAGAAATTCCTGACAAGCGCCCGCAAATCCGGCTACAATTACCGTTATTTGCTGATGGTGGGAGCGAACGCCCGGTCCGCCGAGTTTGCCCGCAAAATCTGCCAGCGCCCGGAGCTCGGTTACAAGCTGGTCGGTTTTGTCGCCGAGTCCCCTGAGTCGGAGCAGGCATGGCAAGACGAATACAGCGTCGGGCGGGTGATTGGTACGGTCGATGACATCCGCGGGATTCTCGAACGCGAGCGGGTGGACGAAATGCTCGTCTGCCTCTCCATCGAGGCGAAATTCAGCACGGTCTCCAGCGTCATCAGGAATGCGCGCGATCTCGGCATCGTCCTGCGCATCGTGCCGGAAGCCTCCGAAGGCGTCCTGCTGAGAAAGCTTCACATCGAGGAATTCGAGAACGAATTCGTCATCACCTTTTTCCGGGAACAGTTGCTTCTCCAACTCCTCGCCAAGCGGTTGGTCGATATCGGGGTCTCCGCCACAGCCCTGCTGGTGCTTTCACCTCTGCTGGTGCTCACCGCGTTGGTGATCAAACTCACCAGCCCCGGCCCGGTCTTTTTCGCCCAGGACCGGGTTGGCATGAACCAACGGAGATTCCGGCTCTACAAATTCCGCTCCATGGTGGTCGATGCGGACGCGCGCAAGAAGGAACTGGCCCACCTCAACGAACTCGACGGCCCTGCCTTCAAAATAGAGCACGATCCGCGGATCACCCCCATCGGGCGCATCATTCGCAAGACCAGCATCGACGAACTCCCGCAGCTCTACAATGTGCTCAAAGGTGAGATGAGCCTCGTCGGCCCGCGTCCGCCGTTACCCGATGAGGTGAGTCAATATCAATGGCTGTTCCGCCGCCGCCTCTCCGTCAAACCGGGCATCACCTGCGTCTGGCAGGTCAGCGGCCGCAGCGGCACCACCTTCGACGAGTGGATGCGAATGGACAAACAGTACGTCGAGAACTGGTCGCTCTGGCTCGACTTCAAGATCCTTCTCAAAACCATCCCGGCCGTCCTGCTAGGCCGTGGAGCCTCGTAGCAGTGGTCGGTGGTTGGTGGTCGGTGGTCGGTGAAATGACAGACAACTCTTCACAAACCGACAACCGACAACCGACAACCGACAACTCTTCAAAACCCGCCCACCATGCCTCCCCGGAAACCAAAAATTGTCGCACTTTCGTCCGGCGGCGGCCATTGGGTCCAGTTGTTGAGGCTCCGGCCCGCGTTCGAAGATGCCAATCTGATCTTTGCCACCGTCCATGAAGGCTACCGCGCGGATGTACCCGGCTGCGAATTCCGCGTCATCCAAGATGGCAACCGCTCGCAGAAAATCGCCCTGCTCAAATCCGCGATTTCGATCCTCTTCCTCCTGCTCGTCGAAAAGCCCGACGTGGTGATCTCCACCGGCGCGGCTCCGGGATACTTCGCCATCCGCTTCGGCAAGCTCCTGCGCATGAAAACCATCTGGGTCGACAGCATCGCCAACGCCGAGGAACTCTCGATGTCCGGCCGCAAAGCCGGCCGCTGCGCCGATTTGTGGCTCACCCAATGGCCGCACCTCGCCACCGCCGGCGGCCCGAAGTGTTTCGGAAACGTGCTTTCTTGAAGACTGAAACCTGAAACCTGAAACCTGAAGAAAAAGTGCCATAGGCGCTCCATCTTTAACCTCCGGTCTCAATTCTCCGCCTTCAAGTTTCGTCTCTCCCTCCGGTCTCAAGTTTCCGCCTTCAGGTTTCGCCTCCTCCCTCCGGTTTCAAGTTTCAGCCTTCGGGTCTCAAAAACATGATCTTCGTCACCGTCGGAACCGACCAACCCTTTGACCGCATGGTCAAGATCGTCGATTCATGGGCGGCGGATCGCGGGCGGACCGATCTGTTCGCCCAGATTGGCGAGGGCGGTTGGCAACCCCGCACCATTCCATTCTCCAATCTTCTCGCTCCGCCGGATTTCAAGAAACGCTTCGACGAAGCCCGGGTGATCATCGCCCACGCCGGCATGGGAACCATCCTCTCCGCCCTCAACCACGGCAAACCCATCCTTGTCATGCCGAAATTGGCCAGTCTCGGCGAACACCGCAACGAACACCAACTCGCCACCGCCCGCCGCATGATGAGCCTCGGCAACGTCACCGTCGCCTTCGATGAAGCCGAACTCCGCGAAAAACTCGACCAGCTCGACTCCATCATTCCCCGCGAAAAGATTTCTCCGGTTGCCTCCGGCCCGCTGATTGAGGGACTCCGGAGCTTCATTTTTCAAGGCAAAGCCGGGTAGTGGTCAGTGGTCAGTGGTCTCTTCCCGACCGACAACGGACAACCGACAACCGACAACTCTTCTCTCCCATGTCTCTTGCCAAATGGACTCACGCTCTCGCATCTTTTTGCGATCCGCGGTCCTACCTCCACCTCTTCCGCATGATCCACTACTATGGCTACAGCCACGTGCGGCCACGTGCTGAAATGCGGATCGGGGAGGGGACCAGCATGGCTCCCAACGTCTCGCTCCGCAATGGTTCGAGAATCTCCCTCGGGCGGGAGTGCCATATCGGTGAGAATTGCTTCATCTGGGCCGGTGATTCCACCGGCCGCATTGATTTTGGAGATCATGTCTCGCTCGCCCCCGGGGTTTTCCTCACCGCATCCGATTACCAATTCGCCCCAGGCCTCCCTTTCCGGGAGCAGCCCAAACGCGAGCGCGACATCCGCATCGGCAACGACGTCTGGCTCGGCGCGGGCGTGGTGGTCACCGCCGGCGTCACCGTCGGCGACGGCTGCATCGTCGGTGCCGGAGCCGTGGTGACCAAGGACATCCCGGCGGGATCCATCGCCGTCGGTGTCCCCGCCAAGGTGATCGGACAGCGGGAGGGATGAGGTCAGTGGGCGGTTGTCAGTTGTCAGTTGAAAGAGACCACCGACCACCGACCACCGACCACCGACCACCGACAACTCTCCTCTTCCACGGACAACCGACAACAGACCACCGACAACTCTTCTGTTCATACACGGACAACCGACAACGGACCACCCACAACAGACAACCTCTTCTTTTCCTCCATGCCCCCCGACGTCTCCGTCATCATCGTCACCTACAACTCGGAAAAAGACATCCGCGGTTGTTTGGAGAGCGTTTTCAAGGAGCGCGACCATGTCTCCCAGGAGGTCATTGTTCTGGATAACCACTCCAGCGACCGCACGGCTGCCATCGTCCGGGAGGAATTCCCGCAGGTGACGCTGATCATCCCCGGTTCCAATCTGGGATTTGCCGGTGGCAACAACGAGGCCGCGCGCCAGGCCGGAGGCGAATTCCTGCTCCTTCTCAATCCCGATACCATCATCCTGCGCAACGCCATTGACCGCGTGGTCGATTTTGCCCGGGCGCATCCCGGCCACGGACTTTATGGCGGCAGGACCCTCAAGGTGGATGGCAGCCTGGAACCTTCCTCCTGCTGGGGCCTGCCCGGACTCTGGAGCCTCGCCATGTTCGCCACCGGATTGAGCACCCTCTTCCGGCACCACTCCGTCTTTGATCCCGAATCCCTTGGATCCTGGAAACGGGACAGTGTGCGTGAGGTCGGGGTGATTACGGGCTGTTTTCTTCTCACCAAAAACGACTTCTGGAAACAACTTGGCGGTTTCGACGAACGGTTTTTCATGTATGGCGAGGACACCGACCTCAGCCTGCGTTGCCGCCGTGCCGGCTGCCGGCCGATCATCTGCCCGGATGCCGAGCTCATCCATGCCATCGGCAGATCCTCCTCCCAGCCCATTCACAAGGCAATTCTGCTCTACACCGGCAAGGCCGAGTACATCCGCCTCCGCTGGAGTGGTCTGTCCCAAGTTCTGGCACTCGCCCTGCTCACCACCGGTGTCCGCCTCCGCGCGTTCGGTGCCCGGGCCTCCCGGGTCCTTGGCCGCTCGCCGGGCTCACCATGGGCGGAGCTTTGGCTGCGCCGTGAGGAATGGCTTGGCGGCTATCGATCCAAGATCACCGACGGGCCATCCGCCCGCCCGAACCCGTCAAACGCCGGTAATCCTATTGGCAAAAACGCCTTGAAGAGAGACCTGAGGCGAGAAACCTGAAACCTGAGGTTGGAGTTGAGGCCGGAAGGCGGAAACTTGAATCTTGGGGTTTAAGCCAGCGCTCTTGGCACGTATTACTTCAGGTTTCAAGCCTCACCCCTTTCTCCCTCGGGTCTCTCTTCCCTCACCGCCGGCCCTTTGGCATCAGCGCCACGAATGGCTCCAAGGTTATGAAAACCCCTACCCGCTCCGATTAGTGATTAATTGTCATCAGAGGCATTCTACGTGCTTACTTCGTACAGTTGATCCCCCTTCCTCAGCACTCCCCTAGTTCTCCCATCTAAAGAGCAGATTATGACCCTTACGCGGATTAAGCGAGGGTCTATTTTTACTTAATTATTTTTAGAAACATGACAAGAAAAAAACTTACTGACTACAGTGATCCGAAGTCTCTCGGTTCCAGAATGCGGTCAAAAAGGTTGGGACCTCTGCTTGATCTGATAAAAGTGATCTATTCGGAAAAAGGAAAGGTCAGTATTCTTGATGTGGGTGGAAGGGAAGCTTACTGGAAGGCTATTCCCGAAGAATTCTTTGAGAAACATGCTGTCAAAATCACGATTCTGAATCTGCCGTGTGATCTGGTTGGCAACGAAAGCCGCTTTTTCACTTACTCTACCGGCGACGCTTGCGATATGAGTGAATATCCGGACAACTGCTACGACATTGTGCATTCGAATTCAGTCATCGAGCATGTAGGGAACTGGGAGAAGATCAAAGCGTTCTCCCGTGAAACAAGGCGCCTGGCTCCCAATCTCTTCGTTCAAACCCCGTATTATTGGTTTCCGATCGAACCTCACTTTGTGAAATTCGCGCATCATTGGTTGCCCAAGTCGTGGCGGGTATTCATGTGGATGAATTTTAAAATGGGAGAGCGTGGAAAGGCCAAGGACATCGATGAGGCGATGGGAAAATTTGATGACGAACCATACCTTTTGGATTATAAAATGTTTTCCTTTCTGTTTCCGGATTGCAAAATCATCAAGGAAAAATATCTGTTTCTAACGAAATCAATGGTGGCATTCAGGTCCCAGCAGGTAAAACTTTAGTTGCGATCAATTTCCTCAGAAATTCCGCTATAATCTCCAGGAGAATTAGCCCGCCAAAGTGGATTTTGGCGATTTGGGCACTGAGTTGTTTCGCATTCACCGGAAATTCCTGCGGTCTCTTCATATGATCAGCGTTGTCATCCCTTCTTATAACCGCAGCAAGTGCATCCTGCACTTGCTTGGGGATTTACGGGCCCAGCAGGACGCTGAATTTGAAGTGATTGTGGTCGATGACTGTTCGCCCGACGACACCGTTGAGATGATTCGACAGGAATTCCCAGAATTTACCCTTCTGGTCAATGATAGAAACGGCGGCCCCTGCGTCAGCCGCAACCGTGGAGTTCTGGCCGCCAAAGGGGATATCATCATCGGCTTCGACAGTGATGTCAGCGTCCCGGACGTCCATCTGCTCGCAAAAGTGGCCAAGGCCTTCGGAGAAACCAAAGAGGTCGCGGGCTTCGCATTCAGAATCTACGAGTCGGATGGGGTTACTGATGACTCTCCCCGCTGGTGGCATCCGCTGCCAATTGAGAGTGCAAAGACCCGATCCTTTGAAACAGACTACTTCAGCGGCACCGGCTACGCTTTCCGCCGTGCACCAATGATCCATGCCGGTCTTTTTCCCGAGATCTTTTATATGCATTATGAGGAGGTGGAGTTGGCTTGGCGGATTCTGGACCAAGGGGGGTCGATCCTGTATCGTCCGGATTTCGCCGTGGTTCACCACGCTAATCCAGTCTCCCGCCGCAGCGAAATCAAGGTATTCTATAAGCCTCGCAATCAGATTCTCCTGGCGGTGGGATGCCTTCCTACTCTTCAGGTGGCGGGATTTTTGAGCCTCAGGATCCCTTATCAGTTTCTGGCTGCCTGTGCCGGTGGTTACCTTCCACGATTTATCGACGCGATGCGCTCTGCGAAAGCTCTGATACCGGCTCGTCTCGCCGAAAGACGGCCGATTTCGAGAAACTCGATCATCTCCATGCGGAAACTTCGAAACATGCAAAACCCCGGTAGTTCTTCCTGATTCCAACTTAAATTTCCCCGGCTACTTCGCAAAACGACAACGTGAATCTGCTCTGGATTGTCTCTGACTGGAATATCCACGCAAATCGAAACTGCGGGCTCAAAACGATTCTGACCCTGCCAGCATACTTGGAATTCTTAGTAAAATTGGGTGGACAATCGAGAAATTTTAAATATTTTCTGACCAAATGCGTTCCGAAAACAAAAAAATTATCAATACTGGTTTTCGACCTCTTCTGGTCTGGTTCTTGTTAGTATCATGCACCATAGGATTAGGCTCAATATGTTTCGCGCTTGAGATCGAGCGGCATGCCACTACCTGGACGATTTCCGGCACACCAGTCAACGGCACCTACGCCAACGGAGATCCTTGGGTGGTGGGGCCGGTAACGATCACAAAAATCACCCCTTCTTCGACGGTAACGGGTAGCGATAGAACGATCAATGGAACCATGATCAACCCCGTTGCCTCATTTTTTCCCGCACAAGGTTTAGACAGCAAGATGAGCGGATCGGGTCTTGGCTGGAGCGCCGCTCTTAACGTTGGGAGGCCGGGTGGAATTGATTTGAGTGCCGGAAACCCGTTAGTTGTGGCGGCGGGTTCCTCCGTATGTTCTTCAGTGGGCCACCCTACCGATTCCCAGCGACCTACGTTGACTGACTTCGCGGTATTGACGGTCGTGTCATCGGCCCCCGCGGAGGGCAGCTTTCGCCCTTCATACTGTGGTACTGACAAGACCCATCACTGGAATAAGAGCCAGCTCGACTATGGAATTTTGTTAAATCTGCCGCTGGTTGCCGGAGCATCAACGCCTGATGCTTTGGCGGGCCAGTTCTCCCGCCCATGGGTTGAAATTTCAACCTTTCAGCCCGCATACACCGGATTCCGCGCCTCAAACAACCAGCCTAACTACGGGAGAGACATGGATATCCGATTGGGAAATGCATTGCTCCACCTTCACTTGGATTTCCCTGAAGCCAAGAAGGAAGCGCTATTTATCCGGCTTGTGCAGTATGGGCTCGATGTTTATGGTGCCTGGAAAAGTAATCCGGCTACTTGGTGGGCGGATGAAGCGGGGATCTTAAACGGGCAGAAAGCACCCCTAGTGCTGGCGGCTCTGGCGTTAAAGGACTCTAACATCGCTTTGCTGGCGCAAGCGCCAAACAAGTTTTCCATTGATCGGCAAACTTGGTATGTGACAAAAGCTGATATTGAAAGACAGTTAGATACCCTGAGTGGCAAGCCCGCGCCGTCTCGCAGGTATAATGAGTCGGATATAGGATTGGCGGAGTGGGGTCAAAAGCACACAGGCGACCCAAGGTGGGATAACCCTGATTGGGGGGCGGTTTACCGCGACGTGGTGTTTAAAGGGAGCTATGGTACCGCACTTTTCGCGCACCTCACGCCCGGCATGAGGACAGCGTGGAACCACAACGCGCATTTTGACTACTTCGACCGGGTGAAGGCCATCACCAAGAACACTGCTGGGACTGCATTCGTGAACGCGATGTGGGCAGCTTACAGAAATGGGGATGCCGTGGTGCCTGCCCGGCCCAACGGATTGAGGACCGTTCCGAAACCTTGACAACGAGCTGGAGCTTACCTTGAAATTCAAACAGTTGATTCGGTGGGATCTTAAGCTAATAAGGCAATTTTCGGTATTCCGGCGTTTTGATTTGCTATCAGCGGTGATTGTTCGGCCTTTCTGTGGTGTCGAATTTTGATTTGTCACTGAACACTTTCTTATCCTTTCATTTGGAATGTTGTTCACCTTCGTCGGAATTCTGGCAGTTGCCCAAGTGGTTCTGCCGAGGAAGTGGGCGTTTCTTCCCCTCGTTATTGCCGCCGCCCATATTGGGAACGGGGAGATATTGCCGGAGCTCACTCCTGCCCGGACCCTTATCGTATGCGGTCTGCTCCGGGCGATTCTTGGTGGCTACTTTTCAGGCTTACGGATCACCAAATTGGATTATGCCGTAGGGATATTCGCTACCGTTGCGCTCATGAGCACGCTGGGGCATGAGCCCGACCCCTATATTCCTTCGCCTTTCTATGCCCGGGCCGGGCTGGTTTTAAATATTTGCGGATCCTATTTGTATGGGCGAGTTTATATTTGTGGATTGAAGGAGGTCATTCGCTACGCCACAGTCCTTCCTCTCGTACTCATGCCTCTGGCGCTGGGGATGTCATCCGAGCAGTCAACCCGGACAAATCCTTATTTCTTTTTAGGGTCTCGCTCTGAATCCGTGATGGAGAGGGACGGTAAATTCCGAGCCCAAGGTCCTTTTACCCATCCCATATTAGCCGGTACCTGCGGTGCCACCGCGCTTCCGTTCGTTTTCTTGCTATGGAAGAGAAACCGGAAGGGTTTGGCGTTTGCTGCGGGCGTGACCTGCATGACCATTGTCTTGGCTTGCGCGTCGAGCGGCCCACTGGCGTCGGTTGCGGTGTTTGTGGTGGTGGTGGTCATGTGGAAAAGGCGGGAGAAGCTGAAGCTGCTCTTGTATGGAGGAGTAGCGGTGGCGGTCTTATACACGGTGACTCGCGGGAGGGGGCCTTGGTTCCTGATGGCAAGTCTGGATCTGGTGGGTGGCAGCACCGGTTGGCATCGGGCCAAGCTAATCGACCAAGCTTATTACTATCTTGACGAATGGTGGTTGTTCGGGACCGACTACACTCGTCATTGGATGTCTTCGGGTGTGCGCTGGAATCCGAACATGGTCGATTTGACCAACTACTACATTCACCTGGGTGTAACAGGGGGGCTTGGCCTGACCTTGAGTCTGATGGGTATCCTCTGGATCTCTTTCGCGATGTTGCGGGAGCGGATGAACGAGTTGCGGGAAAATGGGGATCCGGATGAGATCATTCTGTGGTGCGTTGGCGGGGCGTTGGCGACCCATGCGGCGGGCTTCGTCGCCATTTCCTATTTCGATCAGATGTATGTGTTTTTTTACATTCTGGTGGGGGCGATTCCGGGGTTGGTCGACTCGCAGACTGAGCAGGAGGCTGCCGAAGAAATCGAGGAGAATTATGAGATGGAGCACGCGTGACCATTTGGTGCGCTGCAGGAGAGAAGCGTGTGCGAGGAACTGATCGCAATGGTAACGAAAATTCTTTTTGTGGGAACAGCGTGCCCGTTCGGGGACATCAGCGGAGCCGGGCTGCGAACCCTCAACCTGATCCGGCTGTTGGAGCGGATCGGTGAGGTGACGGTGGTCTTCGCGACCGGGCGGGAATGGACGCTTTACCAGGAGGAGCAGACCCGTGCTGCCTTCAACGTGGCGTTGATCTCCCGCTACCTCGAGACTCCGGTTGGCAACCTGCGTGACCGTTATCGAAAAATTTTTGATCCTTCGTTCATGAACACCAATGGCGTCAAGGTTCCGGCGGAGGATGTGAGGCGCGTGGGAGCGTTGGTGGAGAGCCACGACTTGGTGTGGTTGCATACCCTCAAGCTGGCGAATGCTTTCCGGCGGGACCATTGGCCAAAGTCCGTGATGGACGTGGATGATTACCCGAGCCGTTTTCACCGGAGCGCCGCCGGCCATGAACCGACATTGCAGCGGCGCCTGCATAGAAGGCAGCGCTCATTTTCGTGGCGGCGGCATGAGGCCCGCTGTCTCGAACGCTTCGATGTACTGACGGTTTGCAAGCCGTCCGACGTCGCCCACTTCGGAGATCCGGCAAGGGTCCGGGTGGTGCCGAATGGATTCAACGTTGATGGGGCGGAACCATTTCCTTATCCGCCGCCTGCATTGCGGATCGGCATGATTGGGGATTTCAATTATCTGCCCAACCATGACGGCCTGCGCTGGTTCATTCGGGAAGTCTGGCAAAAGGTTCGGGGGCGTTTTCCCAAAGTGTCACTGCGGTTGGTGGGCAAGGGAAGCGCGGAGATCGCCAGGGAATTTGCAGAACAAGGAGTGGAGGGGCTTGGATACGTTTCGGATGTGGCGAGCGAAATCGGCTCGTGGTCGCTGATGATCGTACCCACCCGTCTGGGAGGAGGAACGCATCTCAAAGTCGCGGAAGGGCTGGCGCGCGGCGTGCCGATTGTGACCACATCCCACGGTGCGCGGGGCTATGACCTGGTCCCGGAGGTTCATGCGTTTGTGACCGACGGAATGGACGAATTTATCCGCGGTTGCTCGGCCATTCTCGAAGACCCGGCGGTGGGACAGCGGTTGCGACAGTCCGGTTTGGAATTGTTCCGCGAACGATTCTCCTGGGACTCGATCCTTCCGGCAGTCGAGCAAACCGTCGCGGCCTGTCTCGCCAGACAGCCGCGATGAAAATTCCATCTGGTCGACGGTTTTCGTTAGAAGTCAGTCTTGAAAATCAAAGATTCGCGGGATTCGTCTGATTCGTGGTGCCAAGATCTCAATTCCCGAAACCTCGCCGGTATTAACCGTCGAGTGATTGCCCGGAGTTCACGATTCATCGTGCTCTTCACGAAGACAAGCTGAAGCTCGAACTCCGGACCATCGCCACAACGCAGTCGCTCGAATTGCGTTCCGGCATTTAACACAGAAAGAGAAATGGAACCGCAGATGAACACAGATTCACGCAGATGATCAAAGATTTGCGTCGATGGGTCCATTCACCCACAGGATGAGTGCCCGATTTCTTTTAGCCCTCTTGAAATCAATGTTCATCTGCGTTCATCTGCGGTTCATTTTCCTCTTTAGGTTTAATCTCGGCAACCGCCCATTTCCATTTTCATGAAAGTCGGTATCATCACCATATTCGCAGTTCCAAATTACGGGGCAATGCTACAAGCCCACGGTCTATCCTCCCATCTTCGGCAGGCGGGCTTGGATGCGGAACTCGTCAACTACCGGCAACCTGAACTTGACCAGTACTTCCGTTTCAAGTTTCGGATTCCTCCCGCGGTGAACCACTGGCGGCGGCTTCGCAACTGCGCGCGGTTTGTGGATAATACGATCCACATCGGGACACCGGCAATCCGCAGTGCCGGACAGTTCCAGTCGCACGTGGGCACCTATGATGCCTTCATCACCGGCAGCGATCAAGTCTGGTTCACGGGGCCCGTGCAGTTCTACGACCCGATGTTCTTCCTGGATTTTCCGGCTGCCGGAAAACGCAAGATCAGCTACGCGGCGAGTGCGGGCGGGAACGAGACGTTCGGCAAGTTCGAGGATCAGGTCAGGAATGCGGTCAATGATTTCGATCATCTGGGAGTGAGAGATGCGCACACCGCCTCGCTGGTCGCACCGCTAACACCAAAAGCGCTGACGCAAACGGTGGATCCGGTGTTCCTGCATGACTTTGACGAATTGCTCAGCGACCAGCGCCCGAGCCGAGAGCCTTATCTTTTGGTGTTCGGGGATTTCCAAGGCGATCTCGCAAAAGTGGTGCGCGAGGTGAAGCAGGCCACTGGCCTCCAAAAAGTGGTGACACTCCAGTATCCTTGTCCTGAATCCACGGTCCGGGAAGCATCGCCGGGCCCGGTCGAATGGTTGAACTGGTTTCGGCACGCCGATTTCGTCGTGACTTCCTATTTCCATGGCACGGTGGTCGCAGCGAAGTTCCAGCGTCCTTTCATTTCAGTTCCCACCCCTGGCCGTCGTCACAAAGTCGCGACCCTGCTGGAGCCGCTCGGGATCCGCCGCCGGTGCCTCGTGGATGTCTCGGAGATGGGCGCGGTCCGCGAAATCGCTGGCGAGGGAATTGACTGGGGTGCCGTGACAGCGCAACTCGAGCCCAGGATCAACGCCTCAAAGGAGTTCCTCCGGACCGCTCTTTCGTGATTCGGGTGCCATTGCATTTCACTCAATTCTTTTTCCACTGATATGGATCAACAGCCTGCGATCAGCGTCGTCATTCCGACCTACAACCGCGCCAAAGTGGTGCCCAAGGCACTCGAAAGCGTATTCTCCCAGACCTACGCTCCGGTCGGGATCATTGTCGTCAATGACGGGTCGAAGGACGAGACCCGCGAGGTCCTGGCGGGATACGCCGGGCGGATCATTGGCATCAATCAGGAGAATACGGGCCTGAGCGGTGCCAGGAATACCGGTATTCTGGAAGCTTCTACGGAATGGATCGCATTTCTCGACGACGACGACGAATACACGCCGGACCGCTTGGCGATTGCAGCAGAAACGATCCGGCGGTATCCGGACATTGACGTGCACGCGACCAACACCGCGTTGGTGGCCGAGGACGGAAGTGAGATCGATATGTTTTCCCTGCGGAACCGCAAGGCTGGGGAGCACATGCGCCTGGACCGTCCGCTGGAGTGGATTCTCAGGGGATGCTTTTTCGCACAGACTCTGGTGGTCAGGAAGAGACTGCTCGAAGAGGTCGGATTGTTTCGGAAAACTTTCTACGAGGATATGGATCTGTTCGTCCGGCTGGCCGCCCGCGGACCATGGACCGTCGATTCCCGGCGCTCCCTGCGATTGCTCCGGCTGAGTGAGGAAGAGCTCAATTTGTCGAGCTATTGGCGGTCGAAACCCATCGAGAACTATCAGGCGCTGACCCGGATCCACCGTGAGGCGCTGGAATTTCCGGATCTCACCGCCGAGGAGCGTGCAGTGGTGGAATCGGGCCTGGCCACCAATTTGTTCGAACTCGGGCGGTCCCTCCTGGCTCAAGGAGAGCGGGTGCGTGCGCGTGCGGCGTTTCAGGAGGCTGGCAGACTCTATCCGAAATGCCACAGCCGGGTGAAAGCGCGCTTGGCCGCGTCGTTGGGCAGCCCGGCGCTCCAGCTCATGAGCCTTTTCCAACGGCAGCGCGGCGTTTTTCGTTCATCAACCGTCAAATCCTGACAGCACCCGCTTGTGTCCCATTTAACTTTCGTTCTTCCCGGAGACTACCGCTCCGGCGGCGTCCGCGTGACGGTGATCATGGCGAACCTTCTTTTGGAACGCGGGCACACGGTCCGGATCGCCCATCCATTGCCGCGGGTATTTTCGCGGGGTGGCTTGAAACAATGGATCAAGGAGTCGGTCATCCGTCGCAACCGGAATGCTGGCTGGCTGCATCAGTTCAAAGGCGGCATCACCCGTTATCATCAACTCGATGATCTCTCATATTCGAAGGACGAGGTGGTCATCGCGGTGGGCACCTACATGGTTGCCGATGTGCGACAAATGACCAAGCCGGTGGTCAAGGTCCGCTTCAATCACGGTTTTCCCGCCCGCCCGGATGCCATCCAGTTGGCGGCTTGGCACGGGCGGATGCCGACGATTACGGTTTCGAACACCTTGGTGCCCCGCCTGCAGAAGCAGACCGAAGGAAGCGTCTGGGGTGTCGTTCCCAATGGAATCGATCCTCATGATTATTTCGTCGATGACACGCTCTTGCGGGATGGAATCGGCGCGCTCTACAACCCTCATTCCAACAAGGCCCCGGAAAACCTGCTGGCGGTGATGAAGGCCTGCCATGATCGGTGGCCGGCGGTTCCGCAGCGCGTGTTCAGCACGGAGGCACGGCCGGCGGGGCTTGAGCATGTCGAGTTCACCAGGCTGCCCCCGGTGGACCAAGCTCGGGAAATCTACAACCGGTGCAAGATCTGGGTGTTGACCAGTCGGACCGAGGGCTTACCCGGAGTCGTGTTGGAAGCGATGGCCTGTGGCTGCGTGGTGGTGAGTACTGACAACGAAGGCAGCCTTGAGATCCTGAGGAACGGTGAAAACGGCGTGATCGTGCCTCGCGACGATGTGCTCGGACAGGTCGAAGCGATCGGACGCGTCCTCGCGGACGATCCGCTCCGCCAACGCCTTGCTTCAGGTGCTGTCGAAACCGCGCGATCCTTCACCTGGGAGCGTGCCGCTGATCGCATGGAGGCGTTTCTGGCTGCCGCACCGGAATTGGACCGCTCAATTTCATCCACCTGCCTATCATGAGTTCATTGTCCAACGTCACCCCCAAGACCAAGCTCCGTGTCGGAATCTTCGGAACCCCCGTGGCTTCGGGAAACCGCGGGGTCCAAGCCTTGGGTGAATCGTTGGTCAGGCTTTGCCAACAGGCCAGCCCGGGGGCGCAGGTTGTCATGTTCGGCAGTGATCGATCGGGCCAACCAGTGACAATGTGGCCGGACGGCCGACCCGTCGAAGTCCCTCTCGTGCATTGGCGCTTGTCGCGCAAAGCCTTGGGCCGCAATCACCTGCTGTGGATTGTGGCGATGTCCGCGCTGTACTGGGGACTCCCCATCGCTTGGGTCCGCAGCTGGATTTCCCGCCAGACCCCATGGATCCGGGCGCTGGAGGAAATGGATTTCGTGGGCGATGTCCGCGGCGGTGACAGTTTCAGCGATATTTACGGGCTGCAGCGTTTCCTGCTGTCCTCGCTGCCGATCTGGACCGTGATCGCAGTCAAAGGGTCGATCGTGCAATTTCCCCAGACCTACGGCCCCTACAAGTCCGGCACGGCCCGGGCCGTCGCCAGATACTTGCTGCTGCGGTCCTCCACCATCATCGCTCGGGATACCCGCAGCAGGCAGGTCGCGATGGATTTGGTGGGAGCTGCGAAGGAAGTGAGGCTCAGCCCCGACGTGGCCTTCGCCCTGCATGTGAGGCCGCCTGCCGGGCGGATCGAGTGCGATCCTCCGCTGGAGGATCCCTTCCCCTTGGATGCCGTCGGTCTGAACGTCAACGGCCTCATGTTCAATGGCGGCTACACCGGTGCCAACATGTTCGGCCTCAAGCTCGACTATCGTTCGTTCGTCGTCGAGCTGGCGAAGGCCCTGCTGGCGGAGCAACCGGGCGAACTGGTGCTGGTCCCCCACACTATCGCTCCCAAGGGCGATATCGAGAGCGACAACGACGCCAGTTTTCAGGTGCGCGCCTCCCTATCCCCCGAATTGCAAAAGCGGGTGAGGATCGTCACCGGTGACTACGACGCCCACGAGATCAAGTCGGTGATCGGGCACTGTGGTTTTTTCGTCGGCTCCCGCATGCACTCCTGCATCGGTGCGCTGTCGCAGGGGGTGCCCTGTGTCGGCGTCGCATACAGCATGAAGTTTGCCGGGGTGTTCGAATCGGTCGGCATGGGCGACTGGGTGGTCGACGCGCGCGAGCTTGAAGAAGAAGCGGCGGTGGCGCGGGTGATCGGGCTCTATCGAAGGCGTGACGAGGTCCGCGGGGATCTGGCGCGTGAGGCAAAGGCGGCGGTTGAAGGGCTGGGCAGGGTGTTCTCCGAACTGGCGGCCTCGATCAAGCTGCTGCCGGCGCGTTCCCGTCCTGAGAATTCGGAGGTGTCGGCAATGAATCATCCCGGCGAGATTCCAAACTGAAGCTTGGTCCGTCCGAAAACTGAAAATTCCCGCAATCCCGGATTGGAACATGCGAACACTTAAGAAGTTGGATGATGTGCTTGATTGGCGGTTGTGCCTCGGCTGCGGGGCTTGTGCCTACGTATGTCCGGAAAAGAAGATCGAACTAGTCAACGTCCCCGAGGAGGGGATTCGGCCCGTCCTGACCGGTTCGGAATGTGCGGGATGCACGGATTGTCTCGAAGTCTGCCCCGCGGTCGGGATCGACCAACGCGAGGCGGCGAGCCGGCCGGGAATCATCCGGGAATCTTTCGAGGCCTTCGGGCCGATATTGGAAATTTGGGAGGGACACGCCGGAGATCCGGAGATCCGCTTCAAGGGCTCGTCGGGAGGGGCCTTGACCGCCCTCAGTCTGCACTGCCTCAAGGAAGAGGGGATGGCAGGGGTGCTGCACATCGGCCAGGATCCCGCGGACTCCTCGCTGAATTCGACCCGTCTTAGCCGCAACCGTGACGAGTTGATGGCCTGCACCGGCTCCCGCTACGCCCCCGCTTCCGTTTGTGATCGCCTCGATCTGGTTGAGCGCGCGGAAGCACCCTGCGTGGTGATCGGGCAGCCCTCGGAGATTTCCGCATTGGCAAAGGTGATCGCGAAAAAGCCCGCACTGGGTGCCAAGGTGGGGCTGACCCTCTCTTTCTTTTGCGCAGGCTCACCATCGACCCAAGGCACTCTCGATCTGATGAAGCGCTATGGTGTCCAACCTCCAGAAACCGAGTACCTTCGCTACCGTGGGTTTGGCTGGCCGGGATACTTCAGCACCCGCGTGCGAGCTCACAGCGAGACCACGGAGCACCTGATTTACGACGAAGCCTGGGCCTTCCTCCAGAGTTACCGGCCGTATGCGACCCACCTGTTTCCCGACGGTTCCGGCGAGGATGCCGATATCTCCTGCGGTGATCCGTGGTATCGCAAGGTCGAGAAAGGTGAACATGGTTCATCCTTGATCGTGGTGCGGACCGAGCGGGGCCGGGAGCTGTTCAAGCGCGCCATGGCAAGCGGAGCGATTGTCGCGAGTCCGGCCACCAGCGAGCAACTCGCCCGGTCCCAGGCGAACCTGACCAGCAAGCGGGGCGCGGTCTGGGGCCGCTTGCTAGCATTCCGCCTGCTGGGGGTGCCGGCACCCGCCTACCAAGGTTATTCGTTGTTTGCAAACTGGCGGCGTCTCTCGTTGAACGATAAGCAGCGTTCCGTCTTCGGAACTCTCCGCCGGATTCTCCAGCGCGGCTACCACAAGCGCCGAGCCCGGTCGGTGCCGCCCGCGGGACTGGCTGGCCAGCCGGTCGTCAAAGCCAGGCCGGAAGTTTCTGCGGAATGAAAATCCTTCCCTGCTTGCCGGTGAAATATCTCCGAATTCGGCCCGGATCTTGCCTACGCGAATACGGTATGGATCTATCGGCCATGATTTCGCAGGATCCCAAGCAAGCAACCAAGCGGATGGACTCCATCCAATCCGCAGCGGTCATCCCCCATGTCTGAAGAACTCCCTGTCCGAATTTATTCTCCCGAGCCGCTGCTGGGGCATCCGGTGACCTTGGTGAAAACCATCGCCAGCGACCTGATGGCCGGGCGCGAGCTTGCGTGGCGGTTGTTCATCCGCGACCTCAGCGCCCAGTACCGCCAGACCTACCTCGGCTATGTCTGGGCCTTTCTGCCGCCGCTCGTCGCCGCGCTGACCTTCATTTTTCTCAGCTCCCAAGGCATCATCAATGTGGACACCGGAGGGATTCCCTACCCCGCCTTCGCGATGATGGGCACCCTTTTGTGGCAGGTGTTTGTGGACGCCCTCCAGAGTCCGAGCACCGCGCTTGCCAAAGCGAAGCCGATGCTGGCGAAGATCAACTTCCCCAGGGAAGCCATCCTGATGGGCGGGATGTACATGGTGATCTTCAACCTGCTGATCCGGCTGGTGCTGGTGGCGGGCGTGATGGCGTGGTGGAAGATCAGCCCCAGCGGCACCATCCTGTTCTTCCCGATCGCCATGGTGGGCCTGCTGCTGGCGGGTTTCTGCATCGGGCTGCTGCTGACGCCCATCTCGGGACTCTATGGCGACATCTCCCGGATGCTACCGATGGTCACGAGCTTCTGGATGCTTCTCACTCCGGTGGTCTATCCGGCCCGGACCACGGGCCTCGCCGGCATCCTGGCGACCTGGAATCCGATCTCACCTCTCGTCGTAACGGCCCGGGAGTCTCTTTCCGGCATGCCGCTTACTTTCCTCCCCGCCTTCTGGATGGTGAGTATTTCCGCTATCTTGATATCCTTCGTGGGGTTGGTAGCCTTCCGCTTGGCGATGCCGCATTTGATTGTCCGGATGGGTGGTTAGAATTACCGATACACTTGATTCAAGACAACGTCATGAACACCCTTCAAATCGCGACTCAATCCCGTCCTCTCCCCATTGTGTCGGACGCAAATACTTCTGCCAGCCGTCCACATGAACGAAGTGAAGGGGAGGTCTTGGTGCGGGTGGAAAATGTCGGCAAGAAATTCTGCCGCGATTTGAAGCAGTCGCTTTGGTATGGGATCAAGGATGTCGCTGGTGAGCTCAATCCCTTCGCAGGCCGCGACAAGGGCAGCGGACACAACCGGACGGAGGAGCTGAGGGCTGGAGAGTTCTGGGCAAATCAGGATATCTCTTTCGAACTGCGCAGAGGTGAGTGTCTTGGATTGATCGGCCGTAATGGTGCGGGCAAGACGACTTTGCTTAAGATGCTCAACGGACTGATCAAGCCGGACACGGGAACAATCGAAATGCGAGGAAGGGTTGGAGCGCTAATCGCCCTAGGCGCGGGTTTTAATCCCATCCTCACAGGAAGAGAAAATATCTACGTCAATGGATCTATCCTCGGCTTGGGACACGCAGAGGTCAAAAGCAAGATTGATGAAATAATCGACTTCGCGGAGATCAGGGAATTCATTGACTCCCCGGTGCAAAGCTACAGTTCAGGAATGCAGGTAAGACTTGGATTTGCCGTGGCCACAGCTCTAAGTCCAGACGTCTTGATCCTAGATGAGGTTCTTGCGGTCGGAGATGCAGCCTTCCGCAATAAATGCTACCGTAGAATCACCTCAATGAGAGAGTCTGCAGCTGTGATCTTCGTTAGCCATAGTATGGAGCAAATATCACGGATATGTGATCGAGTGATTCTATTGTCCAAAGGCAGCATCGCTAGCGCTGGATCGGCCGCCGAAGGAGTTATGGCCTATGAAGCGTTAAATGAAAGCGGGCAGCAAAACGAAGGTTCGTTTCTTTCGATCGAGCCTCCAATTCAAAGCTTCAACGTTATTGACCTGCCAGCAGAAACTGTATCATGTGAACGTTTGAAATTTCAAATTAAGATAAATTCTTGTGAGTCCATTGAGGATTTCTCGCTTCGGGTTCTGTTTTATAACTCTAGCGGATCGGTGGTTGCCGATGCGAGTTTCGCCTCTATTGATTTCGGTAAAGTCGTGAAAACGGGCGAGAATTTCTGGCAGATCGAGTTTTCGAGCATCCCGCTGAAGAATGGTGTGTATCAACTTGCTTTTAACTTAATCAATAGATTGGGAGGGGTAGTTGTGTGGTCCTACAAAATGCATCAGATCAGAGTATTTGGAGCATCCTCCTCAGCCATTGCCGATTGCCAGCTCCCACGCAGCAACTGGACCAGTGAACTCAGTTAAACTCACGGGAAGTGAATGTTCGGGGCACCATTCAAGCGACTATATTTGACGAGGTGGAAAACAAGCAGCGGATTTTTAACAAAGCAAAAACTATGAAACAATTTATTAGAAAACTAAAAAAACTGATTCAGCCGGCCAATGAGGTATCCTTCCCGTATATCTATAATCAACCTGAATTTAATTTGCGATTCAAGATCAACAACCAGATCGAAGAGTTCCGACTCAAAGAATGGGGTGGTGAGAAGGAATATGTTTCCGAGGTGCTCGGAGATCTGAAAAAAGACGATGTTTTTTATGATGTTGGTGCCTCAGTCGGGTTATTCTCTACAATTGCTGCCAAAGTTCTCACTGAAGGTCACGTAGTGAGCTTTGAGCCGGATCCCGAAAACCTAAAGTGCTTGAAGGAAAACCTCCAGCTGAATGATTTAAAGAATTTTTCAGCTCAACATTTAGCGGTCGGCGAAAGAAGTGGCAAAATGAAACTCTATACCGCAGGATCCAATGCGTTCTCTCCAAGCCTCCAAAAAGTTAATGGCATTGATTCTTTCATCGAGGTAGACGTCCGAAGTGTAGATGAGTTGTTAGCTTCCGAAAATTTGCCATTTCCAACCGTAGTTAAGATCGACATTGAGGGTGCCGAGATGATTGCTCTGAAGGGCATGTTTAAAACCCTATCGTCCAAGAACCGTCCGCGAATGCTTCTTATAGAGATTCATCCTGACTTCCTGCCCGCCTTTGATTCATCCCCCGAAGAGATCTTAGAATACCTTGAAAAGCTTAATTACTCGCTTGCAGAAAAGACTCAACGAGAGAATCAAATTCTTTGTAAACTAGTTTCAGAAAGCTCAGTAGGGTAAGCTGCGGGGCATAAGTCAGATTCGACAAACCGCTTTGTAGTATTAATGCAAGCAAGCATAGTTATCCGAACGTACAACGAAGCTCGATATCTTCCAGAGCTCCTTGCAGCGATCGAGAGACAGACGGTTCCAGCCGATGAACGGGAGATCATCGTCGTCGATTCTGGCTCCAAGGATGGAACCTTGGAGATCGCCTCAGCGGCAGGCTGTGAGATCGTGCACATCGCTCAGAACCTCTTTTCGTTCGGCCGGTCGCTCAATTACGGCTGCGAGGTGGCACGTGGTGACAGCCTGGTGTTCATCAGTGGTCATTGCGTGCCGACTTCCAACACTTGGCTGGAGCGACTGATCGCTCCCCTTCAGTCTGGCGAAGCCGCGATTACCTATGGGCGTCAGGTTGGAGGCCCTGAGACAAAATTCAGCGAACACAGGCTTCTGTTGAAGTTTTTCCCCGCGGACAACGTGCCTCCGCCGCATCCATTCTTTTGCAACAATGCCAATGCCGCCTTGCGGCGCGATGTATGGAATGATTTCCGTTTCGACGAGTTACTTACGGGTTTGGAAGACATGGACCTCGGTCGCAGGGTGACTGATGCAGGACATAAGATAAAATATGTACCCGATGCCAATGTCTTCCACTACCACCACGAATCCTGGCGCCAAGTGAAACGACGCTACGAGCGCGAATCGATTGCCCTGCAAAAAATTTGTCCGGAAGTTCATCTCCGGCCGGTCGAGACGATCGCCTACTACTTGACTGCGGTCACCGGTGATTGGTCGTCCGCGCTCAGTGAGGGCCGTCTCATCAAATGTATGGCCGAGATCGCCGCGTTCCGCTTCTGCCAGTACTACGGATCTTGGAGAGGAAACCACATCCATCGGAAATTGTCTGACCGGGCCAAGAGACGCTACTTTTTCCCAACCTAATCCGTAAATATGAGTGATCAGTCCATCGTAGCAATTCTACCCATGAAGGCCCACAGCGAACGTGTGTCTGGCAAAAATTTTCGTTCGTTTGCGGGGAAGCCACTGTTCCAGTGGATTCTCGATTCCCTGCTAGCGGTGAAGTCCATAGAACGGATCGTTATTAATACCGATGCGCGTGAAATCCTTGCCAGCCACGGCCTTGTCGACACAGACAGAATCCTGATTCGTGATCGTCGAGCCGAAATCTGCGGCGATTTTGTCAGCATGAATCTGATCATCGAAGACGACATCACGAACGTGCCTGCGGCCACGTATTTGATGACGCACACGACAAATCCTTTCGTTTCGTCAGGAACGCTACACGCGGCCCTACTCGCATTCAGGAACGCCGTTGATACTGGCGCTGGAGACAGTCTTTTTTCGGTAAATCGCTTTCAGTCCCGTTTCTATCGGGCTGACGGAACTCCAATCAATCACGATCCTAATAACCTGATTCGCACGCAGGATCTGGAGCCATGGTTCGAAGAGAACTCCAATCTTTATATTTTCTCAAAGGAAAGCTTTCACAAAACCCGGGCGAGAATCGGTCTGGCACCGGTGCTGTTTGAAACCCCGCCGGAGGAGTCCTATGACATCGACGATCAGGCGGATTGGAAACTCGCTGAAAGACTTGCCTTAACCACCAATTGCTGATTGAACCCTAACCCACTTCACCCACTATGAAAATTCTCTGCACCTGCCCACCGATGCTGAAACGCATCGACAGTTTCCGCGCAACCATCCGGGACCTTGGTTTGGAAATAACTACGCCCGATATTGTTCAGATTTTGACAGAAGATGAACTTATTGAGCTGCTACCCCGCTTCGATGGCTGGATCATCGGCGATGATCCGGCAACCCGCAGGGTCTTCGAAGCAGGAGTGGCCGGCAAGTTAAAGGCCGCTGTCAAATGGGGGGCCGGAGTGGACAATGTGGATTTCGCCGCTTGCAAGGATTTGGGAATCCCGGTCATCAACACTCCTGGCATGTTTGGTCGTGAGGTCGCCGATATTGCATTGGGCTACGTCATCGCTCTGGCGCGCCATACCTTCGAGATTGATCGCTTGGTCAAGGCCGGTTCCTGGGTGAAACCGCCCGGAATATCATTGGCTGGAAAGACGGTGGGCTTGGTGGGTTATGGCGATATCGGTCGCAACGTGGCTAAGAGACTGCATGTAGCCGATATGAATGTCATCGTATATGATCCGTTTTGTAAACCTGACGACGCAGCGGAAATCAAATTCGCCAAATGGCCGGAAAGTATCTCAGAATTGGATTTTATTGTTTTTACCTGTGCTCTCACCGAGACCAACCGCCATATGCTGGGCGGGAAGGAGTTTGCTATGGTAAAATCCGGAGTCCGGGTGATCAATGTGGCGCGTGGTCCATTGATCGACGAAGGCGCGTTGATCGACGCGTTTGCCAAAGGAGTAGTTCACAGCGCCGCGCTCGATGTCTTCGAGATCGAACCGCTTCCATCCGACTCCCAGCTTCGTGAACTGGGTGACCGCTGCATCTTCGGATCCCACAATTCCTCAAACACAATCGAAGCCGTCGAGCGCACCTCGTTGAAAGCTCTTGAGCTGATCGCTGGATTCCTCGGATCGGCTG
Source organism: Akkermansiaceae bacterium (assembly GCA_041739215.1). GTDB lineage: Bacteria > Verrucomicrobiota > Verrucomicrobiia > Verrucomicrobiales > Akkermansiaceae > Luteolibacter. Next base: position 44,784 of record JBGSOI010000086.1, on the reverse strand, counting down.
CAGCGCATTAACTGAGAACCAATCACAGAAAAATCATGAGAACAGCCCTTATAACCGGCGCTCTAGGCGGTATTGGACAGGCCTTGTGTTCCGAATTCCGGAAGGCGGGTTACCATGTAATCGGGACCGATATGAAGGATGGTGATTGCGATTGCGATGAGTTCATCAACGTCAATATTCGTGAGTTTCACACCAGTCCGTCCGTCCGGCGTGCCGTGACCGAACGTGTTCGGAGCTTGATTGGCGAAAGAGGTCTGTCGGCCTTGGTCAACAACGCGGCCACCCAGATCTTGAACCGAACTGACGACATCAAAACGGAGGATTGGTGCCATACATTGGAGACGAACCTGCTGGCTCCATTCACGCTTTTGCAGACATTCCTTCCTGATCTCGAGAAGGCAGGCGGCTCTTGCATCAACGTCGCGAGCATCCACGCGTCGGCGACGAAGCCGGAGTTTGTATGTTATGCCACCAGCAAGGCAGCGCTGGTTGGCATGACGCGAGCGCTCGCCGTGGACCTTGGGCCTAGAGTGCGCGTGAATGCGATCAGTCCCGCGGCAACCGCCACTCCGATGCTTCTTGCCGGCTTTGAAGGAAAGTCTCAAGAGTTCGACGAACTCGCACGGATGCATCCTCTAAATCGCATCGCCCTTCCATGGGAGGTCGCCAAAATCGCTTTGTTCTTGGCATCTCCGGATGCCGCATTCATCACGGGATCCGTTCTCCAAATCGATGGTGGGATCTCTGGGAGATTGCATGATCCAGTATAGTAGGTTAGAAAATTGAGAAAACAAACAGTGAAAACGAAGCTCATGACAAAGGGAATGCGGTACTTCAATCGGGCATCAAGGCGTCTTGTTGGAGCGCGTTGGGGATATCGACTTTCGGGGCGTTCTCCTGATTTTCTCAAGCATGCAGCATGGGTTGGAGGACACTCGGACTGGGTCCATAAGTTCGAAGGACGTTTTGCCGGGGAGGACGCAATCCTTATGTGCAATGGACCTTCTTTGAACCACGTTCCATTTGATCGTCTTGCCAATCTTCATGTAATCGGCCTTAACAAGGTGCATCTTCTGCTTGAAAGGCAGAAGCTGGATCTTGCGTTCCATGTAGCGGTGAATCCACTGGTTATTGAGCAGGCGATGAATGATTTCGAGCTGTTGGATTGCCCCTCTTTTTTATCTATGGCAGCGGTTTCCGCACTTGATCGTGTGAACACTTCCTGCAACCTGTTGTCCTGCTCTACAGAGACCTTCGGGCCATATTTCTCGACGAATTTTCTTGATCGGCCAATTCATGAAGGATGGACCGTGACGTTTGTTGCTCTCCAGCTGGCCTATTTGATGGGCTTTCAAAGGATCTTCATTGTTGGAATGGATCATAGCTTCCATTCTCATGGCAAGGCGAATGAGCGCCAGTTTCTTGACCAGCCCGATTTAAATCACTTCGATCCACGCTATTTTTCGGGAAACAACTGGCATCTCCCCGACCTTGAGGGCTCGGAGATCGCCTATAGATTGGCGAAGTTTGTTTGGGAGAGAAGCGGGAGAGAGATTATTGATGCTACTGTCAACGGGAAATGTGATATTTTTCAAAAGATGGATCAGGAAGAAGCATTCAGAATTTGCAAATCACGATGAGGGATATTTCATTGGTTTTTACGAGCCATGCAGACACTGCCAGGTGGCATCAATTCCCAGCAAGAGTTTGGTAGTATTAGGACTATGTTTCGGGCCCGCCTATTTTCTGCAAATATATGCTTCCCCCAAAGTTTCGCTGACACAACGGCATCCTGGTTCGGATGATTTCAGGAAATTCCTTGTTAACATAGTCGTTGAAAAAGAGAATCTTCCAATTCGAGTTTCCAGAAAGAAAGGCACGTAAGAAGTAGCATTCATTCCAGTATCGCCCCTCGCTCAGCCACCCAGCTGGATACTCAAATGGCCAGAAGATGTCATGAAAATGAACAATCACTCCGCTTTTCAAGACAGGAAGCACTTCAAAGACCAGGAAGTGAACGTCGCTCCCGTATTTGACCACATGACTTGAGTCGATGAACAGCAGGTCGCCTTTGTCCAAGGCCTTAAAAAGATCGATGTCCACATTCTGAACACCTGATTCAAGGAGGCTCACCCGGGATTCGTTCTGGACGTCCACCATGGAGTGGAGTCTGTCCGGGTAGGGCTCGATAAAGGTGATACCGTAATCCTCGCGATTCAGAGACTCAAGGGTATCGAGCATGACCGCCGAAGAGTATCCCGAGCCCACTTCCACGATCCTTTTTGGTCCGAATTTCCGAATCATGCAATATAGCATGATTGCGTCCGAGTAACAAAACCACTTCTGGTCGTAATAGTAGCGTCTGCTTCCTTCCCCTTGTTTTTCAGTAAATGGCAGGTCACGGTAAAATTCGGAGAACTCGTCAATCAACATGAGTTGCTCGTTCCGGCTCAAATCAATGTCAGGGACGATTTGATGGGACATCTTTCCTTTGATTCCCTGATTTACATCGTCCTTTGAAGGAATGGGGGAGTAGTAATGGCCGGCGGGATACGCTCCTTGTTCCCCAATCTGTTGCCGGAGTTTTGAAATGTAGGGAACCTTGTTCAAATAAGACTTAAGCTGCTGTTTCATTTTGTTGCATGGTGAAGGCTAATCCATTGCCTGTTGGAACCTCAGGCAGAGGATAGGTATCAGACTAAGTGGGGGCAGGGCAAGAACGAAGCCTTGGGTCGGAGGGTTTCAGCGGTGCGCATGTCATGGGGTAGGGCTCTGCTCGTATGATTTGGCGAGTGCCGATTCTGACACGACATGTGTAGCGGTAAAATAAATCCAGATTGGCTGAACCATGCGTGATTTTAAGACAAGTTAATGAAAGTTCCTAGAGTGAGCGTATGCATTCCGTGCCTCAATACACGGGACTTTCTTGAAGATCGGCGAGATTCGGTCGATTTGCAGACCTTTCGGGATTTTGAGGTAATCATTGTTGATGACGGATCCACAGATGGCTCCTGGCAGTTTTTCGAGGAATGGGCGGACTTGGATCAGCGGGTTAGCCTCCACCAAGGGCCGCGGAATGGGCTGTATCCAGGTTGGAACGACGCGATACAGCGGGCAAAGGGTGAGTTTGTTTATATCGCGACAAGCGACGATACGATGGCTCCGAATTTTCTCGCGGAAATGGTGGCGGCGCTTGATAGGAATCCTGACTGTGGGATGGCGCATTGTAATCTCAGGGCCTTCCGGGACGAAAGCCCCGGATCCGAGATGGAATGGTGGAGGCAGGAGTCTCCGTTTGCGCTATCGGTCGACGGTCGGGTTGACGAATCACATCGCAGGATGGCTCCGGGTGATGGTTTGTTGCACGGTTGCGGAGCTTCGGTTTATGTTTCCACCACTCAGTTGCTGACAAGGCGCGAGATCTTCGAGACCGTGGGCGGGTTTTCTGACAAATGGGGCGTGATCGGCGACTTCGAATGGGCGATGAGGGTGGGGCTAACGACTAATGTGGTTCATGTTCCTACGACTTGGGGTGGGTGGAGGATCCATGAACGGCAGGCAACCAACACGGCCGGCGATGCCACGGCAGGCCGGCGGGCGAGAAATCTCGAGGTCTATGCCAGCGTGATTGACTCGCACAAGGATCTTCCTTCAATCGCGGAAGCCCTGCCCGGGATTGTTCGCCGGCGGACCTTTCTTGAAATGAGGTCCAGATTCCGGGAACTCAGAGGTGAAGGTTCAAGTCGTGCTGTCGGAGGTTTCGTTCTCGGGCATCCTGATTTCTTTTTTCAATGTATTCGGGATTGGCTGATCGACGCTCGCCAATGGAGGTGGTCGGACGAACGAGTGATGATCGAGGAGTTGAAGAGATCAGTTAGGTGGATCGAGAAGGGTTGAGCGATGAATCAGTTCTCCTTAGGCTCATATCGGCCGGCAACTCGTTGGCACGAGGCTCTTCTGAGTTCTCCAAAACGCATGAGATCAATGAAGAACGTGATTCATTGAGACTTCCCTCACTGGTTTTCCGAATCTTAGTTTTTGTCCACGGAAGCAGCGCCCCGGTCAATTATCATGAGCAACCAACGTCTCCGGCTATTTGCAGTTTCCCCCGAGGCTCTTGTCCCTCCCACCCATGGTGGAAGTTTACGTTCTGCCAGCATCCTCAAGGGGCTATCGGAGAAGATGGATGTGATGGCGGTCGTTCCGCAGACCGAGAGTTCGATCCAGGCGGGTGTTGAGTCAAATCCCGAGTTAGTGGGAATCCGGTGGGTTTCGGCATTGGAGCGTCCTTGTAGCGGGTTTTATGACACGGCTATTCATCAGGTGGACAGGTTGCGGGAGCGACTCGCGAGGCGCAAATGGCGAGGCGTGTATCGTGATTGGTATTTCGGGCCGCTTTATACGTGGATGAGGACGCTGAAGGCCAGTCTCCGGGAGTTTGATCCCGACATTGTGATGTTGGAACATACACGGCATGCGGCGACGCTTGATTTCGTTAGGAGAATTTGTCCGCGCGCGCTGCGAGTGGTGGATTCCCACAACGTCGAATCGCAATTGTTGCGGCAGGTATTGCCCTCCAGTCTTTCCGCCGCACGCAAGCAGAAGATCCTGGTTCGCCTGGAGGGCGATGAGCGTGAACTGAACCGTCGATGCGATATTCTGTTTTCATGTTCGCTAGCGGATGAGGAGCGTTATCGCGCGATTGGGGTTTCGAGACCTCGAATGAAGGTCATTCCAAACGGTGTCGATACCACCAAGATCGGTTTCAGGTCGAGAGAGAGGAACGCGGAGGAAGAACCGCGGATTCTGTTTTCCGGTACTTTATGTTACGAGCCCAACGAGGAGGGGATCGATTGGTTTGGCCGGGAGGTCTGGCCACAACTCAAAAGGGAGCTGCCCGGGGTTCGCTGGATGATCGTGGGAAGGGCTCCAAGTCCCCCGATAAGAGCCCTGGCTGCAAGCGACTCTCAGATCGAGCTTTCGGCGGATGTCCCCTCTCTGGAGCCTTTCCTGGCCTCTGCGGATGTGGGGATCTGCCCGCTCTTCTCTGGAAGCGGAACGCGTCTCAAGATTCTTGAGGCATTCAGCTCGGGACTCCCGATGGTTTCAACGTCCGTGGGAGTGGAAGGGATTGCGGCGGAGAACTCCGAACATCTGATGATTGCGGACAGTCCAGTGGATTTTCTCGGAGCTATTGTGAGTCTGATCAGGGACAGGGAACTGGCCAAGCGTTTGAGTTTGAAATCCAGGAGACTGGCGGTCGAGCGCTATGACTGGGCGCAGATCGCGGACGATGCTGCCAGTGAATTGATGCTGGCCCATCGAGAGAGGATGCGGGGAGATTAGTGGTGAACCCGGGTCCTAAACCAATTTGTCTCGCTCTCTGATCAACGCTTCCGTTGTGGAAAATGCGCATATTAATTGTCACACCTTATCTCCCCTGGCCGCTGGACTCAGGCGGGAATGCCGCGCAGTTCTCGACCTTGCGCTGCCTAACCGGTGACCACGAGTTCGTCTTGGTGGCACCGGTTCATGGCAATCAATCGGATCATTCGGCCGCACTTCGCAGGGAGCTGCCCGGGGTGGAGGTGAGGGCGGTCCGCTGCGGTGATGCGCCTGTCAAAGCGGGTCTGGCCCGGCGGGCCATGAGGAAGGGATTGAGGAAATTGCAGGCTTGGGCGGGTGAACCCGCTCCGAAGAAGTCGGGCTTGCCCTATGATCCGATCCGGGTGCTTCCGCGGGAATTTCTCCAGGCTCTGGACGAGGAGGTGGCCAAGGGTGTCGATCTCATCCAGGTCGAGTTCGCGGACATGCTGGCGCTCGCGGGTTGGCTGCCGCCGGGGATTCCAAGCCTCTTTATCCAGCATCAGATCCATTTCATCTACACGGAAAGAGCGATGGAGACGTGCGTGGACTGGCGGTTCCGGAACCATGTGGTGGATTTCGTCCGGAGCAAGGAGCTGGCGCTGTTGAGAAAATTCGACTCGGTCATCACCTTCAGTGGGGAGGACCGGCAGGTTCTGGTCACGGAGGGCGGCTTATCGCACGTCGAGGTCAGTCCGTTTCCCGCGCCCTCGGACATCGGCTTTGTGGATGCGGCGGCGGGAGAGTTCCGCGGTGAGTTCTGTTTTCTGGGTTCGGAGGGGCATTATCCGAATCTTGAGGGGCTGATCTGGCTGATGGATGAGATCTGGCCCTTGATCCTGGAAGCACTTCCCGCGGCACGGTTGAAAGTATTCGGCACGTGGGGAGAAGCGCTGCGGGAGAAGGCCGGTCGCTTCGGTGCCTCGGTGGTTTTCGCCGGGTTTGTGGACGAAGTGGGAAAGGAAATTTTCGGCGGAATCCAGCTGGTGCCGCTGCGGATCGGGAGTGGAATCCGGACCAAGATCTTGGCCGCGCTCGCGCAAGGCGTGCCCTGTGTTTCCACCGCGGTGGGTGCGGAAGGACTTGAGGCAGGCCGCAATGGCGGGGTGCTCCTGGCAGACAGTCCGGCGGATTTCGCCGCCGCAGCCGTCTCGTTGGCGGCAAATGCTGAGGAGTGGCGGCGCCATGCGGCGGCAGGATTGGAATCGGTTTCCCGGCTTCACTCTCCCGAGGCGGTCCGGATCCGTCGCAACAACATCTACTGCCAATTGGTGCAACAGGTTGACATGGCCGACCCGGGAAATGGGACTGACCGTGGCTGGGAAGAAGGAGACGGGCGGAGGAACGATTGCCGGGCTTATCAAGTATGAGTGAGGAAGCATTGCTGGCAATCGTGATTCCCGCATACAAGCTCCGGCACTTGGCCCGGGCCCTTGACTGCATCGCCGCGCAAACGGACGGCCGGTTCCGGGTCTATGTGGGGGATGATTCGAGTCCGGAGGATATCGCGGGATGCGTGGAGAACTGCGCCATTCCGAAAGACAAACTGGTGTATCATCGCTTCGAGTCCAACCTCGGAGGGACCTCGTTGATCAAGCAGTGGGACCGTTGTGTGAGATTGTGCACCGAGCCCTGGGTCTGGCTCTTTTCGGACGATGATGAGATGGAGCCCGGCTGTGTGGCCGCCTTTCATGCCGCCTTGAAGGAAACGGACGGTGCCTTCGATCTTTACCGTTTCAATGTGGTTGTCGTGGATGAGCGGGGCGTGTTTCTCGATTTCTGTCCACCCCATCCGGAGGTAGAGAGCGTTTTGGACTACACCTATTTCTTCGTGATGGGTGTCCGGAGAATCACCCAACAGGAGGCGATCTTCCGGAGGCGGCGATATGAGGAGATTGGCGGGGTTCCCGATTATCCGATGGCGTGGTACTCTGACTCGGCCTTCGCGATGCGCTGTGGCGCGGCCACCGGGATCCGGACGATTTCCGGGCCTAAGGTTCGATTCCGGCTTGGGGGGGAGAACATCTCATCCCAGATTGATATGCGAACCGTGGAGAGGAAGTGGCAGGCGCTGATGGATTTTTGCGGACTGGCCGACGAGGTGATGAAGGAGATTCCCGCCGACAGTGCCATTCCTACCCGCCGTCGGGCGAAGGAATTGTTGCGGAAGCGCTTTTTGAAAGGCGTGCAGCGGCCGAGACGGTGGATTGGAAGAGGTCAACGAATCATATTTCATCAGTTTCTGCAATCTGTTTTCCCAGAATGCGCTGGGCGTGATGGGAGGCTATTTTGGCTTTATAATCTTGAACTCGTGATTCATCGCTCGCGTGAGGCCGTTCGAAACATATTTTGATAGATTGTGGAAATCCAGATGAGGTCTTGAGAGTAAGATTGAGGCTGTGGTTATCCCCCCAAAATATTGAATCCTAGGTCACTGCCAAATCAAAATGGTAGCCGGGATCACCAACTCCAGTCGGGCAGTTTCCACTCCAGTATTGGAAGTGTCAGACCTGCATGCCACCTCTCCCAAGCGTTGCTCCCGAAATCCCGCCCATCCCGGCATACTCGTTGCTAACAGTTTTCCGGTTCTCATTCGCGAGCTTCCCACCGCCACTCTCCTCCAGCCAGCCGAGCATTAACGGCTTATTTCCAAGCCAGATTCTCGATTTTTCAATCAAATGATTTCCCCCAAGTCTGATCACAACTCCGGTCCGGTCGATACGACATCGACGCCGCTTTACGTCGATATGGACGGGGCTCTCTGCGCGACAGACACGCTTTGGGAGTCGCTCCTGGAGCTCGTGCGCAGCCAACCGCTGGTATTGCCCCAGGTTCCGTTTTGGGTCTTGAAGGGCAAATCCCGTTTCAAAGACGAAATTGCCCGCCGGGTCCTGCCGGATGTGGCCACGCTCCCGATCCGCCCGGAGGTGATGGAACTGCTGGAAACCCGCAAGAATGCAGGCGATGCCATTATTCTGGCGACCGCTGCCGATTCGCGGATCGCCCGCGCCGTGGCCGAACGGGTGGGCCTCTTCTCGGATGTGCTGGCTAGCGACGGAGAGACGAATCTCGCTGCCGGAAACAAACTGGATGCGGTGCGAGCCCATGCCAAAGGCGGGCCCTTCGACTACCTTGGCGACTCAAAGGCCGATCTGGTACTTTTCAGGCACTGCCGGAAAGGCTATGTGGCGGGTTCCAACGAAAAAGTCTGGCAGACTGCGAGTGATGAACGCAGAGATGGCTCGCTGATGCGCCTTCAGCCAGAGAATCATGGGGCTCGATCGCTTGTAAGGGCCCTGCGCCCGCACCAGTGGGCCAAAAATGTTCTCCTCGGCGTCCCGCTTCTGACGTCCCACCGGATTGGGGACGCAATCGCTCTTCTGCATTTCGGCCTTGCCTTCATCGCGTTCTCGCTCATCGCGTCGTCGATCTATGTGATCAATGATCTGCTCGATCTTCCATCGGATCGGGCGCATCCCACGAAGCACCGGCGCCCCTTCGCCAGTGGAGCGTTATCAATTCCCACAGGGATCTTATTGGCCGCCGCACTGCTGATTGGCGGCCTGGGTATCGGGACGATCGGCGTGAGTTTGAATTTTGGCGGAATGCTGATCTTTTACGTCGTGGTCACGACGCTGTATTCGACCGTCCTCAAGCGGAAGCTGTTGCTCGATGTTTACATGCTGGCGGGATTGTTCACCTTTCGAATCCTTGCCGGTGCCGTAGCCGTGGAAGTTCGGCCGTCCGAATGGCTGCTGGCTTTCAGCATGTTCATCTTCACCAGTCTCGCGATGGTCAAGCGCTGTTCCGAGCTCAAAACCTGGAGCAAGATGGACAAGGCCTGGGTCGCCGGTCGCGGCTATACGGTTTCCGACATGCAGTTGCTCCGCAGTGCCGGAATGGCTTCCGCATTCGCAGCCGTGCTGGTCTTCGCCCTGTATATCAGCAGTCCGGCCGTCACCTTGCTTTATCGACGCCCGGAAGTCCTGTGGATCGTCTGTCCCATTCTGATGTACTGGTTGACGCGTCTCTGGTTCCTGACAAACCGGGAAAGGCTCCTCGAGGACCCGGTCCTGTTTGCCCTGACAGACCGGGTAAGCATCGCCTGTGGCATTTTGGTCGGCCTGCTGGTCGCGATCGCCACCTGAAATTCCTGAAATGACCACTTCGGTGATTACCAGAAACGTTTCGAACAGCAGGAATGCGATCAAGGAACCTGACAAAAATGAATAATTCTTTTCCATCTGACAACCCTTCAGACAGCGGGACAGCGGTCGAGGACGGGCGCACTCGCATTCTTCTGTCAGCCCTTGTCGCGCTGGTCCTCGCAGCAGCAGGGGCCATAGGTGCCTGGTCGCTCGCTAACAAGGTTCCCGTCACGACACTCCATAAGCCGGACATTTATTTTTCCTCTGACACGTCGCGGGTGCAGTCGAACATGGTGTCACGCGGCAGCAGCCCCATCAGCCACGGCAGGACCAAGGTCCATCCGATCTTCTCGATCATCTTCCATCCCGCTTATCACGCGGTGGCCCTTACGATGCGGGCCGACATTGGCAAAGACCCATTCTCGCCAGAGGCCCGCAGGGTCGGTCGCGTAATGAGCGGTATCGCGGCCGGATTGGCCACGGCGCTTTTCTTTGTGCTCCTGAGGCTCGCCCGGATCCGCATGCTGGATGCGGTGGTTTTCACCGTGCTTGCCGGTTGCAGTGCCTTTTCGCTTTTCTGGTTCACAGTCCCGGAAACCTATCCATGGGGAGCGGTCACGATACTCACCGCTCTCGTTGTGGCAGCCGCGGGAATTCACAGGACCGTGCCGGCGGGTTGGTTTGTTTTGGCGAACGTCCTTTCACTCGCCGTCACGACCACCAACTGGACGGTTGGCATCCTCGCCACCTGGTTCAGCGTCAAATGGCGGAAGGCTGTCGTGCTGATAGGAATCGGATTCTTCATCACGCTGACCCTCGCGGTCGCCCAGAAACTCGTGTTCCCGAGCAGTTGGCTGTTCATCAAGCCGAAGGGCGAGCAATCATTTATGATGGAGTCCCGCAGTGGCGGCCCGCTTCGCTGTTGGAATTCGTTGTTTTTCCACACCGTTGCCATGCCTGCGGTCACCGAGGAGCCGCATTCGAAAATGAAGGGATTCACCGTGCTCCGCACCCAGAATTCAGCCGCTGGATCGGCAAGTCTTTGGGGGAAAGTGGCTTTGCCCATCTGGGGACTTCTCCTCGCCGGTGGCGTTTTTGCGCTCATAACTGTTCGCGGATTGGGGCCACTTCGCCTCACTCTTGGCATCGCCCTTTTGGGCCAACTGTCCCTGCACACGATCTATGGATCAGAGACTTTTCTCTACGCCGCGCACGTTGGACCCATGATGGTTGCGATGGCAGCGCTCGGGACGCTGACGCGATTCCGCCCATTCGTTCTTGCCGGCGCTATTTTGCTGATCATTTGTCTCGCACTCAATAACTTCCCTCAGTTTGACCACGCCATGCAACTACTGGACGCGCATCAGTAGCATTGATCATTCCGCCGGCGAACTTCAATGGATCGTAATCCGCAGCTCGGAAAGCATTTTCAGATCCGGCCTGGGTATTAGGCAAACCTACCCGCGCAAAGCAAAAGACTCTCAGTTTACTGATCAAAATGAATATGTCCGACTCTTCAAATCCGGTGTTGCGATTGGTGATTGTAGGTTCCGGTGGGCGGTTGGGATCCGCGCTGTTGGAGAATTATTCCAGGAACCATCGCGTCACCGGGCTGACCCGCGCGGAGCTGAACCTGGCGGATCCGGAATCGATTCGACGCGCGCTGGAACCGCTGGAATACGACCGGCTGCTTCTGCCCGGTGCGCTAACCGCGGTGGACTATTGCGAGGATCACGAGGACGAGGCATTCGCCATTAACGCGGACGGCCCCAAATTGATCGCAGAGATCAGTGCGGAAAAGGGAGCCCACGTCACCTACATCAGCACGGATTTTGTGTTCGGCGGGTTGTCACCAGGTGCCTACGCCGAAGACAAGGATCCCAAACCGCTGAGTGTTTATGGCGCGTCCAAGCTGGAAGGTGAGGAGTATGTGCTCGGGGTGTCGCAGGACAACCTGGTGGCGCGGGTGTCGTGGCTTTATGGGGCGGGCAAGGCGGCCTTCCCGGAGTGGATCATCCAGCAGGCAATGAAACAAACATCGCTGGCACTGCCGGAAGAGAAGATCGGCAGCCCGACCTACACCGGAGATGTGGTGGATTTCCTGGAATCTTTGCTGGGTCTCGATGGAGGGAGTCCCGCCGGTGGGATTTTCCACCTTTCAAACTCGGGCCAATGCACCTGGCAGCAATGGGGCCAGTTCTGCATTGACCAGGCCGCCGCCGCGGGGCTGCCATTGAAGACCCGGGTGATTGACGCCAATTGCCTGGAGGACATCGCGGCCTTCGTCGCCGCGCGCCCGATCAACAGCGTGCTCTCCACCGACAAGTTCACCCGCCACACCGGCATCACCCCGCGGTCCTGGCAGGATGCGATGCGCGAGCATTTCGCGAAAACGCTGGTAGCGGGGGTATGTTAAGAGTTGTCAGTTTTCGGTTGTCCGTTGTCTGTGAAAGAGAAGAGTGTCGTCGATGAGCTCTTCACCACCGACAACCGACCACCGACAACAATCACTTTCCACTCTGCATTCCTTTGCGGCCTTTGCGCCTTTGCGGTAAACTTTTCTTATCGTTCCCGTCTTCACGCGATCACGTCATGGCAGGATCCGTTATAATCCATAACATCCGGTGATCCTCGAACGCGTGCCGATTTCTCCCGATACTCTGACAACCACCCCCTCTGCTCTCGACTCTGTCTTCTGACAACGGAAAACTGACAACCGACAACTCGGTTCTACACTCTCTTTCTTCCGACTACGGAAAACCGACAACCGACCACCGACCACCCTCGTCTCCCCTTCCTCCTCATGAACATCCTCGTAACCGGCGGTGCCGGATTCATTGGCTCCAATCTCGTGCATTACCTGTTGGGCGGTGCCGCGGAAGATCTTGGAATGACCGTCGATAACGTCGTCACCCTCGACAAGCTGACCTATGCCGGCAATCCGGCGAATCTGGATCCCGTCGAGTCGGATCCACGCCACACGCTGGTGGTCGGCGACATTTGCGACGGACCGCTGATCGCCACCCTGCTGGAAAAGCACGACATCGACGTGGTGATGCACCTGGCGGCGGAGTCGCATGTGGATCGTTCGATTGACGGCCCGGAGGAGTTCATCGTCACCAACGTGATGGGAACCTTTCATCTGTTGGACGCATTCCGCAAGCACGTGCGGAAAAGCGGCCGGGCCGATGCCGCGGGCTATGGCAAGACCATGGCTCAGGGAGGAAGCTGCATGTTCCTGCATGTTTCCACCGACGAGGTTTTCGGCTCGCTTTCCGCCACCGATCCCGCGTTCTGCGAGACGACGCCGTATGCGCCGAACAGCCCTTACAGCGCCTCCAAGGCGGGCAGCGATCACCTCGCCCGCGCCTATTTCCACACCTACGGAGTGCCGGTTGTCACGACGAACTGCTCGAACAACTACGGTCCTTATCAGTTTCCTGAAAAACTCCTGCCGCTGATGATCCGCAAGACGCTGCGCGGTGAATCGCTGCCGGTGTATGGGGATGGCACCAACATCCGGGACTGGCTCTATGTCGGCGATCATGCCCGCGGCCTGGCAATGGCGATGCGAGCCGGCGTGGCGGGCGAGACTTATGTGATCGGCGGGCGCTGCGAGATGAAGAACCTCGACGTGGTGCACGCCTTGATCGAAACGGTCCGCGAGCTGGCACCGGATCGGGAAATCAAACCGGCGGCCGAGCTGATCCGGTTCGTGAAGGACCGCCCGGGGCACGACCGCCGTTATGCGATCGATCCAGCAAGAATTTCCAGCGAGCTGGGTTGGGAGCCGAAGGAAACCTTTGCCACGGGCTTGCGCCGGACGGTGCAATGGTATCTCGATCATGAGGACTGGATCGACTCGATCGAGGACGGTTCGTATCGCGGTGAGCGTCTTGGAACTTTTGCCTGAAAATCAGAACCATGGATCTCGAAACGAAACGTCTGTTGTTGAGCAAGGAAGACCAAGGTCTCCGGAAAGGAATCATTCTGGCAGGAGGTACCGGCAGCCGGTTGTGGCCGATGACCCACGCGGTCAGCAAGCAGCTCATCCCGGTGTATGACAAGCCGATGATCTACTATCCGCTCACCGTGCTGATGCTGGCGGGCGTGCGCGAAATTCTGGTGATATCGACGCCCCACGACCTGCCGCAGTTCGAGCTCCTGCTAGGTGATGGCTCGCAGTGGGGCCTTGAAATCAGCTATGCGGAGCAGCCGAAACCCGAGGGCCTCGCGCAGGCGTTCCTGATCGGGGAGAAGTTTCTCGATGGTAAACCGGTGTGTCTGGCACTGGGCGACAACCTTTTCTACGGCCACAATCTGAGTGATTCATTGATGAATGCCTCCCGCCGTGCCGAAGGCGCGACCGTCTTCGGTTATCACACGAACGAGCCGGAGCAATACGGAGTCGTTGAGTTCGATGGCAATGGCAACGTGATTTCGCTGGAGGAGAAACCGACCGAGCCGAAGTCCAACTATGCGGTGCCGGGCATTTACTTTTTCGACAGCAAGGTCGTCGATCTGGTCAAGACCATGAAGCCATCCAAGCGTGGCGAGCTGGAGATCACGGATTTGAACCGGCTCTATCTGGAGCTCGGCGAGTTGCGGGTGGAGATTCTCGGCCGCGGCACCACGTGGCTCGATACGGGAACTCCCGACGCGCTGGCCGACGCCACCCAGTTCGTGCAGGTCATCCAGCAGCGCCAGGGCTTGAAAATCGCCTGTCCGGAGGAAGTCGCGTTCCTCCAAGGGCGGATCGATCGTGCCAAGCTCGGCGAATCCGTGGCCAAGTATGCGAAGACTGCTTATGGGCAGTATCTTGCTTCCCTGTAAAGTGGCTGGGGCATCTCGCCACAAGGGAAATGGCACCTGCGATACAAGCCTGTCATTAAATCCAATTTGATTCAGACCAAGTATAACAAGATGGCACAGGACAATCTACAAACATGGCAAGGCCTGAGGGCGGAGGCACGCGAGTCACTCGACACCCGCGACTATTCTGTCGGAGACCTCGCCGCCCGGCTGGGTAGCGCGGGCGTGAACGCGTCAGAGGCGATGACTGGACGGGCCGGCTTGGACGAGGCCTGGATTCCCGGAGTGGAGATCTTCCCCCGCCGGGTTTTCCAACAGAAGGGCAGGGGGTACTTTTCGGAACTGACCCGCGTCAGTGAGGGAGTCTTGGACCGGATCGGTCTGGCACCCCGCCAGTGGGCGTCCGCCTTGATGCATCGGGAGAGTGCCAAGGGGTTTCATATCCATCCGCCGCACATCCCTGAGGGAGCGGCTCCCGAGGAGTGGTTCAAGAAGCTGTATCTCGAATCGCCGGAGGATTACTCGCTGCGACCTTATGATCGCGAGCAATGGGATGTCATGTTCTTCCTGACCGGAATCTGCGAGATGCTGTTGGTGGACGAGCGCGCGGGCATGCCCCGCCGGATCATGCGCTTCACCATCCCCGGGGACAGCCGTCCCGGACCCGACAACGCGGCGGTGGTCATTCCCTCCGGCGTGGCCCACGCGTTGCGCAATGTCGGCAATGAGGATCTGATCATGGTTTACGGCACCAGCACGGTTTTCAATCCAGCCTGGGAAGGTCGGATCGAGAGCGGCGTGGAAAAAGCTCCGCTTCCGGTGGACTGGGAAAAGTATTTGGAAAATCCGTGAGAGACAGCCGGCCACGGTCTGCCAGACTTCAATTCGTAAAAGCCCTTTCATGAGCGAGCCTCAATCAGTTAGCAACCGCAACGAAATCCCAACCACGGTTCCGGAAGTCCTGAGTTTTCGAAGCATCGGAACCAAGCGGATGTGGGGCGGACTCGCGGGACTGGCCGTGCTTTGCCTGATCTTCGCTCCGGCCTTTCTGGTTTGGTATCGGATCGCCATGGGCGACGATCTTCACTCCCACGTGATCCTGATCCCGCTGGTTTCACTCTATCTGCTGGTGACCGGCCGTGACGAGCTTGCCTGGGAATCTAAACCTTCGCCGGCTGCAGGCATCGGGGTGATGGCGGTGGCGGCGGTCGTCTTCGGATGGGCGCTGGTGGCGAATCCCGCGTGGTCGGCAGTCGATTTGACGGCTTTGAAAATCTTTGCGTTCATTGGCCTGGTCTGGGGACTGGGATTTCTGGTGTTAGGTGGCAAGTGGATGCGCTCGGCCATGTTCCCGATGGGTTTTCTCCTGTTCATGATTCCGATTCCCGACCAGGCGGTGGTGAGTCTGGAAAAGTTCCTGATGGTGTTGTCCGCCCAGTTGTCGGAGGTGCTGTTCTCGATCGGTGGAATTCCGATTTTCCGCAACGGCCAGATTTTGGAGTTGCCGGGGATGGTTCTCGAAGTGGCGCAGGAGTGCAGCGGCATCCGCTCGTCGTGGGTGCTGCTGATTACCAGCGTGCTGGCGGCCTACATGTTCCTGCCAACGGTCCCCCGCAGAATCGTGCTGGTGGCGGCGGTGCTGCCACTCGCCATCCTGCGCAACTCGGTGAGGATTTTCGTGATCGGCTGGCTGTGCGTGCACCAGGGACCGGAAATGATCGATAGCTGGATTCACCGCAAGGGTGGACCGGTGTTCTTCGCCGCTTCACTGATTCCTTTGTTCCTGATCGCCTGGTGGCTGAGGAAGCGGAAAATCAAAGGGGTCGCGAAGGACTCCAAGACCGCGCAAATCTGAGGCCGCACGATCCTTTGGCAGCGCTAACTTTCAGCCAAAGAAAGGTAGTGACTCGCCTGAAGATAACAGGCATAAATCGCCCATCCAAAAATTAGAAGATTGCTGAAGTTATTTCCCCGCACCCGTATATGAAAACACTGAAGCTGAAAACTCCGGGCGCCGTCAGGCGCGTTATCCGTTCATTTGCGAAGTCCGCCGGTCGCGGGTCCAACCATTTTGCCGCATGCACGGGTGGGATTCTCGCCGCCGCAGTCCTGCTCTCCGCAGCGTGCAGTTCCCAACTCGATTACAATATTCCAGCGAATGTTTCCTCCGCGGTGCCGAAAGGGACACTTTCGGTGGGTGACAAGATCCGGGTGACCTTTCCGGGTGCGCCTGAGTTGAACCAGGTTTATAAAATCCAGGCCGACGGGAAAGTCGGTCTGCCGATGGTGGGCAACGTGACCGCCTCCGGCCGGACCGCCAGCTCCCTGCAAGCGTCGCTGACCGCGATGTATGAGAAAAACCTCAACGATCCGACGGTTTTTGTGAGTCTGGAAGAGCCCGCATCCTTGGTTTATGTCGTCGGTGAAGTGGGGGCTCCCGGGAAGGTCCCGCTGGATCGCCCGATGACCGCGCTGGAAGCGGTGATGGAAGTGGGCGGATTCTCGAAGCTGGCAAATCCCAAGAAGGTCTATTTGATCCGAAAAGAAGGTCGCAATCAAAAACGCTATGTCCTGAATTTGGACAATCCGCTGAGTGGTTACGACAGCGAGGTGTTCTACCTTCGCCCCTACGATATGGTTTTTGTCGAGCGGAGCAACTGGTAGCATTTCGTGGCGAACCCCGGGAAAATCAACGAGGTACGGTCGCTTCCGCGGCTGTGCCTTTTTTTATTGTTTGAAACCATGACGATGGCTTTGGCGCGATGATCCACGAAATTCTGCCAGGAATCGCCAGTGGATTCTGTATGCTCCTCGGGCTGGCGGCGGTGTTTCTGCGTCCGAAAGCGCTGGTCAGCTGGTGCTTTTTCGCAGGGATGATGCTGCTCGCTGCGGAACGCGTGCTGGATCAACGGGCATTGGAGGCGGATAGTGCGGAGGCGGTGCGGCATTGGCTCATCCGGGCGATGTGGGTGAAATCTTTTCTTCCGGTTTGTTGGCTCGGATTCAGCCTGATTTATGCCCGCGGCAACGCGGCGGAATTCCTGGAACGCTGGAAGTGGGTGCTCGTCGGAGCCGCGCTGGTGCCTCCCGTCGTCATGCTCGGCGTGGCGGGTCCGCTGTTGGAGCAGTCGGTCCGTGAAGGCGGAGGGGTCACCCGGTTTTTAAGCGCCGGGAAAGCCTGGCTGATGTTGCTCCTCGTCTTGACGCTCGCCATCATCATCAACCTCGAAAAAACCTTTCGCGCTTCGGTCGGAATGAGCCGCTGGCGCATCAAATACATGTTTCTGGGCCTGGCGATGATCTTCGGAGTCAAGATCTACACCCTGAGCCAACTCCTTCTTTTTTCCACTTATGATCCATCACTCTCGCGGCTCGCCACCTTGGGGGTGATCCTTGGTTGCGCGTTGATCACGATCGGGAACTTCCGTTCAGGGTTAGGGGAAATCGACTTGTATCCGTCGCGCGCGGTCTTGCAGGGATCGCTCACCATCATACTGGCGGGCGGCTATTTCATCATCGTCGGGGTGCTCGCCCAAATCGTGGCGATGATGGGGGGAATCGCCAGCTTCCAAGCCCAGGCCTTGGTGGTGTTGCTTGGCCTTGTGGGGCTCACAATATTGCTTCTCTCCGACCGTTTCCGCACCGGGCTGCAGCGGTTTGTCAGCCGGCATTTTCACCGGGCGGAACATGATTTCCGGAAGATCTGGACCGAGTTCACCCGCCGGACCTCGAGCGTGCTCGATGAGGGCACGTTGGGAATGAATGCGGCGGAGGTGATCTCTTCCAATTTCCACGTGCTGGGCGTGACCGTCTTTCGCGCGATGGCCGATCCTCCGTCACTGAACTGCCTGAGTTCGACCGAAAAACAACGGACTCAGACCCAGCTCGATTTCGAGGCAGGTTGGATGTCCGAGATCCGGGCGCTGAACCGCCCGTTCGATCTGGAGGATGTAGAAAGGCCGTGGGCGAATGTTTTGCGCAAGGTCTGCCCCACAAATTTCGACCATGGCGGCGCTCGTCTGGTGATCCCGCTGGTGGCGTCCGAGCAATTGGTCGGCTTGGTGTTGCTGGCGGACCGGGTCAATGGTGTGTCCTACAGCCATGAGGAAATGGATTTGCTGGCCTGCATCGGGGACCAATTGGCGGCGGCCTTCCTGAATTGTTCGTTGACCGAAAAGGTGTTGCAGGCCAAGGAGTTGGAGGCCTTTCAGACCATCTCCACCTTTTTCGTTCACGACCTGAAGAATGCGGCCAACAGCCTCAATCTGACGTTGCAGAACCTGCCGGTCCACTTCGATGACCCGGAATTTCGGCTGGACGCCGTGAAAACGGTCGGCCGGACGGTCGAGCGGATCAACCAGATGATTCTCAAGCTGAGCAGCCTCCGTCACGAATTGCAGTTGCGCCGCGTGCCGTGCCGGCTCGATCTCCTGTGTGCCGAAGTGTTGGACCGGCTGGATTCCGAAATGAGGAACGGCGGCATCATCGAGCGCGATCTGCAGGAGGTGCCGGAAATCGCCCTCGATTTGGAAGCCATGCAAAGCGTGGTCACCAATCTGGTGGTCAACGCCCGGGAAGCGATGACGGGACCTGGAAACATCCAGGTGGCGACCCGGATGGAGAATGGCAGGGTGGCGTTTTCGGTAGCCGACGAGGGCACTGGCATGAACGCAGAATTCATCAAGAACCAGCTTTTCCGCCCGTTTCACTCCACCAAAACCAAAGGATTGGGGATCGGCATGTTTCAGTGTAAAAAAATCGTCGAGGCCCACCACGGGATCATCGGCGTCGATAGTGTGCCCGGGCAGGGCACCCGTTTCACCATCCTCTTTCCCCACTCACAACAATCCACCTCTCAATCCCCATCATGAAGCCCAAGATCCTGATCATCGACGACGACGAGGAAATCCGCACCCAGATGAAATGGGCGGTCGCCAACGATTACGAGGTGGCCTTGGCGGGTGACCGCAGGGAGGCAATCGACAGGTTCCGCGAACATCGACCGCAAGTGGTGCTGCTCGACCTGGGCCTGCCACCCAACCCGAACGATACGACCGAAGGCATGGCGACGCTCGCCGCGTTGTTGACTCTCGATCGCAGTGCAAAGATCATCATCATCTCCGGCCAGAGCGACCGTGAGAATGCGATGCGGGCGATTGGTGCCGGTGCCTACGATTTCCTCAGCAAGCCGCTCGATCTGGAGCAGTTGCGCCTGCTCCTGCAGCGCTGTGTTTTCGTCTCCGAGTTGGAGCGCGACTATCGCCTGCTCCAGGATGAGGAGCGGCCCGGGATGTTTGAGGGCATCCTCGGCAGCAACGAAAAAATGGAAGAGGTTTTCAGAACCGTCGGCAAGGTCGCCAAGGCCACCGCGCCCGTGCTGATTCTCGGCGAAAGCGGCACCGGCAAGGAAATGGTCGCCAACGCGATCCACCGGCGCAGCCCTTTCAAGAACAAGCCGTTCATCGCCATCAACTGCAACGCCATTCCGGAGAATCTGATTGAAAGCGAGCTCTTCGGCTATGAAAAGGGCTCCTTCACCGGAGCGAATTCGCAAAAGATCGGTCTCATTGAAACCGCCGCCGGCGGAACCCTGTTTCTCGACGAGATCGGGGACCTCCCACCGCCGGTTCAGGTGAAGATGCTGCGGTTTCTGCAGGAAAAGCGCATCCAACGGGTGGGTGGGCGTCAGGAAATCGAAGTCGATGCCCGGGTCCTCGCCGCGACCCACGTGGATCTCACCACCGCGATCAAGGAAGGACGCTTTCGAGAGGATTTGTATTTCCGCCTCGCCGTTGTCGTCTGCAAGCTCCCGCCATTGCGCGAACGTGGCGACGATGTCATCCTGTTGGCTCAGGATTTCCTCAAACGCTTCGGCAAGCAGAACGGCCGCGAGAATCTCTCTTTTGATTCCCAAGCGCTCAAAGCCGTCGCCCGCCATCCATGGCCCGGCAATGTGCGGGAACTTCAGAACCGCATCCAGCGCGCTGTGATCATGGCCGACAGCCGCCGCATCACCTGCGAGGATCTGGAAATCGGCTCAAGCGCTGACGGAGGGGAAACGGGAGTTCCTTTGAATGCCGGTACCAAAGTCGACTTCTCCCAAGCCGGAGGACTGAAGGAAGCCCGGGAGACCCTGGAGCGCGAGCTGGTGAACCAGGCACTTGAGCACAACGACGGCAACATCTCCGCCGCCGCCAAGGAGCTGGGAGTCAGTAGGCCTACCTTTTACGAGTTGATGAACAAGCTTGGAATTACGAAGGATTAGGTTGGGCACAGCGACCGGGAGATCTAAATTGGGAGATTACGAATCGAGAAGCATCGCATTCCTTGGGGTTTGTTGATAATCTTGGCAAATTCGGCCCGAAGGTTTTCCGTTCCCATTTGGACAGAGTGGTTCAAGAAAAAGGCGACCCGGTTAGGGCCGCCTTTTTTCGTGAGCGGATGGAATGGAAGCTTCAAGCCTTGGCCGCGAGGAGTCTGCGCATTGAACCAAGGCCAAGCAGAGCGACGCCCAAGGTAACAAAGGTGGTGCCACCGTCGGGGACTTGACCATTTGGAGGAGGTGGAGGAGGGATTTGTGAGCCAATTTTTCCAAAGAGCGAAACGTGGGAAATTTCTCCCTTTTTGGGCCAGAATCCCGACCACGAAATTTCCTCGGTCCCCGTCCAACCCAATGCCGTCAGGTCGAAGAGATAATAATATGGAGAGTGGTTTCCATCCTTGAACCCGATGTAGGCGTGGGAACTCAAGGTCGACGTTACAAAATCACCACCGTCATAAGTGATCTTACCAGCGGAGTTTTTTAGATCTTTATTGGATGCTGAGACGACAGTCGTGGTGTAGCTACCACTCAGAGCTTTCTCTTCCGCGCCTGGAGTCTCCTGTTTGTAAAGTTCGGGACTGGTGGTGACTGCGGCAACGAAAGCCAAGAAAGCCGGATTGCTGTTGGACCCGCCGATTTTTCCGTCCCATCTGGACGTGTTGAGAATTCCAGAATTGGGAGTGAGACTAATCGAGGCAGCGGTGCCGATGCATGGGGCTAACAGGAGCGCCAGGACTAACACAGGTTTGAAAGGGGTCATATTCATAACGCTTGGCTTCTTGGGTTATTTGGACCGGAATACTCGAATCGCGGCAATAAGGTGGATAAATTGATTCAGCATCTATCGTGCCAAATGCAAGATTAGAGCTTCTAAGTCATTGCAAAAAAGCCAGTTGAGACAACAATGAATCTTCTCCGGGATCCGCCATTGGGCGGATTTGTAACGCGGATCGACACGTTCGAAGTTGGAGGCGTAAGGGAACCCGACAGCCATTTGACCTCGCACAATCCAAAGCAGATCAGATCGAATTCAAGGGTTATGCTTGAATTGGGGATTTTGCCGGATTTGTCAGGCTTAGGCGGATCCGTGGACGTTCCGGAATCCAGATTCAATCTGAAAGTTACTGGGCCAATCTTTGGCTGGATTCAGAAAAAAAAGACTCCCTCCGGAAGGAGGGAGTCTTTGAGAGAGGTTTCGATGGATTCCCTGCTTGGGTCGGAAGGAGGATTCTCACCAACTTTCCGCCTGTTCAGGGATTTGATTTTCAGGAGTTGTTGTTCTGGTTCCAGCGGCGGACCAGACCCAGTCCTCCCAAGGCGGAGCCGAGGAGCAGAAGGGTGGTGCCGCCGTCGGGGACGGAATTGGTGATGGTGGTGCTCTCCTTGGGACCCCAATAGACGAGTTGGTCCTGGCGGAGGGTGCCGTATGACGCGCCAAGGTTGTCGCCACCCGTGCCTTGGTATTTGGTAATGTTGAGCACCTTAACCGCAGAACCTGAGTAGTCCAACATTGCTGTGCCGCCAAGCTGGGTCCCCAGAAGGGACCACATGTTGGTATCCTGAACTCCTCCGATTTCGCCTTCCAGGTACCAGATCATCTTCTGCAGGCGAGCGCCGCCGTTGATGTCGTAAGCGAAGCCGTCTTGCAACAACGTGCCGAGTTGGCCCAAGGCGAACTGTTCGTAAAGATAGGCGGTTCCGTTGGAGAGCGGGTCGCCGCCACCGACGCTGTCGGTGCTGGACGAAACCTCAGCGTTGTAGGTCCGGTTACTTTCGAAGTACACCTTGGATTCGAGACAAAAGGTCCAGAAGCGAGTTCCGCCGCCGCTGGTGGCCAGTTCGTCGTATTTTGACAAAACCGCCTCAAGATCGCCATTTGGATCGACCGTGTATTTGCCGATGCTGGACGCGCTCTCCGTGCGGAGGTTCAGGGTATAAGTGGCGGCGCTGACAAACGGGGTCAAGCCGAAGAAAAGGGCCAGCAAAGCAGGCCCACAATGGGTGGGGTGGGGGGAGTATAATTTCATTTTGATCACGGGTGGGGGGTAACCGTTCTCTCAATTATTTAGGCAGCAATTCCTGTGCCAGGTTTGGATGGTGACTCATAAAGCATTGGAAAAAGGCGAATTACATAGGAATTTTCAGTTTTGCTGGGTCAGCTTTCGGGAAACTTCGCCTGATCATCGCAATAAGTGTAAGAATTTTTTACATCGCTTCTGGCCCTGGCGAGCTCGCCTATCGTCCAAACTGATGGATAGAAGGTGCAAGAGGCGGAACCAAATTCCTCGGCCTCCGGGCGGGCGGGAGAATGCTGAATAATCCCTCAGTTCCCGAGCGAGGCCGATGATCCGATTATTTCTCCTCCTTGGGCTCGTCGAGTTTTGAGAGAGTCTCCTTGGCTTGGGCAGCATCGGCCTCGGGCAGTCCCGCACTGATCGCCTGCCCCAGAATTTCGCGAGCCTTCGCGGGTTGCTTGGAATTCGCGAGCGACATGCCAAACATGAAAAGCTCGTCGGGAGCCAAAGTACGCTTGATTGAGATTTCAGACATCAGCTGCGCGGCGTATTTGAAGTCACCCTTGCGGTAATTGGCAATTGCCAGAATCCGGGTGAGTTCCGGATCATCAGACATGCGGGAGCGCGCCTCGCCCACGAGGGCCAGGGCTTGTTCCAGTTTTTCCGGATCCTCCACATAAAGCCCGGCGAGACGCACGCGGGCGGGGTCGAAGCGTGGATGCAGCTTGAGAACTTCCAGATAGGTGGCTTCCGGATTCTTCCCGGCTGCCGCATCCAACGAACCGCGGAGCATCAGGGCCGCGACGTTCTGTGGGTTTTTGGCCAATGCCTTGTCCACTTCCGCCGCGATGGTGGGTTGTTTCAGGGCTTCGCTGTCCGTCAGTAAAAGAAAACTTTGTGCCTCGCCGGCCGCCGGAGCGTTTGAAGAAGCCACTCGCGCCATAACCTCCCGGGCCTCCGGAATCCGACCGAGACTGTAGGCGGCGCGGGCGTAATCGAAAACAACCGAAAAATCGGATTCGAGAGCAGCAACGGCATCTTTCAACAGGCCGTAAGCCTCCTCATAAGCTCCCGCCACCAATCTGGCGGATCCCAAGGCGGCAAGAGCCTGTGGGTCGCGGGGAGCAAGTGCTCTTGCTGCAATGGCTGCTTCCAGCGCTTTCTCCGGAGAATTCAGCGGCCCTGCATAGAGGCGCGCCTGTCCGACAAGCGCGGTAGGGATTGCCGGATTGACGGCAAACGCGGCTTGATACGCCTCGAGTGCCTCCTGCGGCCGGTCGCTGCGGGCAAGCAGCTCAGCGAGTTGCAAGTGCGCCATGACATCCTTCGGACCTTCCGTGATGCGCTTCTTCAGCACCTCAAGATCGGCGATGGTTGCCTTTCCGGAATCGTTGAGAAGGGTGAGATACCGTTGTGCATCCGCTTTTTGCGGAAAATCCCCACTCTTTGCGAGCGCTGCCTCGAAGGCTGCAGTTGCTTCGGCAGCCTGCCCCATCGAATAGCGGGCCATGGCGTAATGATAGAGCACACCGGCGTTGTCTGGCATTTTCTCGGCCGCTTCTGTCAGCAAGGAGAGGGCGGCGGGATAATTTCCGAGCCTCCATTCGATCCAGCCGGCGGTATCCGCGATGGCGGGCTGCGCGGGGTCAAGTGAACGGGCTTTGCGGGCGTGTCCAGCGGCGACCTCCAGGTTGTCGAACTCTTCGGCTTCGAGCGAGGCCAGATTGTTGTAGGCGGGGGCGAAATCGGGCTTGGCTTCAATCAGGGCGGTGAATGCCGCGCGGGCATCCTCATTGCGTCCCATCTGCTGCAGGACGTACCCACGTTGCAAATTGGCGGACGGATCCTCGGGAAACGCTTTGAGGTAACCCTCAAGGATCTCGAGAGCCTCCGCTTCCTGGCCTGGCCCGCTTTTCAACTTGAGCAGCAATCCATAGGCTTGGGGATTGTCTGACTTCAGTTCGATGGCCTTGGCCAACGATTTCTCTGCAGCTGCGGAGTTCTTGAGCGCCAACTCCACGCCGGCCTTGAAGGTATATGCTTCCGAAGAATCCGGATGGGCGACGATGAATTCCTCAAGACGTTTGAGTGCGGCATCGCTTTTGCCCTCGCGGAACTCAATGCCTGCGAGATTGGAGACCGCGGCCACATTGTCGGGAAATTTCTCAAGGGTTTTTTCAAAAACCGGCTTCGCCTCATCCAGCTTTTCCTGGGCAACGAGAAGTTGACCAAGTTCCACCAGCGCGTCCGGCCCCTTGCCGTCACCATCCGCTTTTTCACGCATCAAGGCCACGGCGGCATCATTGCGGCCGCCACTTCGGTAAGCCCGGATGAGCAGATCGCGGTTTTCCACATTCTTGGGTTCCCTTTTGCGAATTGCCTCAAGCCAGTTCACCGCTTCGGCAGTCTGGTTATCCTGCAGATGGATTTGCGCCCGCAGAAGGGCAGCCTCAATGAACATGGGCCCTGCCGCGAGCGCCTGATCCCGCGCAACGGGCTCTTGCGGCAAAATCCGATCCAACGCACCAGCGGCTTTGGCCACTTTGTCGGCGGCGATGTAGGATTTTGCCAAGGCAAGCTCGAGCTGCGGGCGGGCGGGCAGCGAGGCTGTCACTTTTTCCAGGATTTCGACCGCCTTGTCCGGCTGCTTGGTGCGGATGAATACTTCCGCCTGCATCATGCCGCTGGACATATCCACGGAATTCTTGGACAGCACCAACGTGAAATGTTTGGTGGCAGCCTCGTCGTTTTTCTCACTGAAAGCAATCTGCCCGAGCATGGCCCAGGCGGGCAGAAAGTCGGCCGTGTCTTTCGTGATCTTCTCAAGATAAGCCACCGCTTCATCGCGGCGATTGAGCGACATCAGCGCACGGGCGTAAGCGATCGATTCACTCGAGCGTGCTCCGGCCAATTCCGCAGCGATTTTCATCTCGGCAAGCGCTGTCTCAGGTTGTTTGTTCGACATCAGGATCGATGCCTTGAGCGCATGGGCGCGAGCGGATTTCGGGTCGGATTGCAAGACCTCCTCGACAATCGCCGCCCCACTTTCCATCGAACCACGCCGGAGTTCGAGCAAGGCGCTTGCCAGTCGGGTGGAGGCGGTCTTTTTCCCGGATTTTTTGATCCGCTCTTCACACTCGTCCAGCCACTCGGGAGTGACGGAGGTCTCGGCGAGCAACACCAGAGCCTCTCCGTCTGAAGGCGTACGATCCAGAACCTCAAGGAGCTCTTTGCGGGAGCCCGGGATGAATCCGAGCTTCAGCAGGGCTTTCGCCAGCGTCACTCCAACTTCGTCGTCCTTCGGCAGCTTGTTTTTGATCTGCGTGAGAATTCTGGCCGCTTCATAGCTGGCACCTTGTTTTTCGCGGATCATGCCCAGTCGCTTGATGGCTTGCGGGTTTCCGGGATCGGCATCCAGGGCATTCTTGAACTCGATTTCGGCGGCCGCGAAGTCGCCTTTGCCAAAATACTCCATCGCCGACTCCAGAGAGCGCTCTTTCTTGGCATCTTTTGAGCAACTTGGCAGGGTGATGGAGAGAATGATGGCCGTTGCTAAAGGCGAAACGAGAGAGAGGGCGATTTTCATATCGTGGGTCGGCTGAAGGAGGACTAACTGACTTAGGGGAGAATGGCGAGGACAAGTTCGAGGAGTTTCCGCAGCCACAACAGCACTGGCTCGCGCGAAATGAGTTGTTTTTTTGGAGCAACTTGGCCCCACACCTTCCAATCATCTGTCGCATTTGGAAACCCATAGCTGATTTATCCCCACTTCGGAATCTCTCACTCTACAGTCATCAAGCTCGACTCAGTACTTGCTGGAAAACACCTGACGGTAGAATTGCCGGGGCTCGCCATCCGGCAGTAATAGAGCCACCACTTGGCGTCCCGGAACCGGACTGAACGGTGGGATCATCCGGAGCTACGGGATCAGCTAGTGACGCACAATCGAGGACCCCCAAATCACCCGGTTGACCGAGCAGTCAATCATCGCAGGTTGTCGTACCTGAGCCAGCGCGGCCACGCCGCTTCCCATGATCGCGCAGGGTTCCATCTTTGCACAATCGCTGTCACAGAGTCCCTCTTCTCCCAGATGCGGGTCTTTTCGAGCCTCCCAGAGAGGCAAGTCAACTCCAACCGTCAAGTTTTCCGACAGTGTCAGGCGTCCGCTGGCATCCTCGATATTCCCACCCTGTCTCGCGTTCGGCATCGGTGTGTCCCATTCCCACGTCAAACTCGACCGTCTTAAACAGGAATTCCATGGAATCCACCGATTCGCGCTGGATAGTCGGGGCCGAGAAGCTCCCCAGCTTTGCAAGCCCACCGCCCATCGCTCGATTGAGCAACATTAAAGTCGCTAATGGACAATGATTTGAGGTGGAATCAAATTTGGCCGGCTGCATGAGAATTCATGTCGGACAAGCGACAAATAGAGCTGACAAACCTTACCGGAACAGTCTGTACGGAGTTTGGGGCGGGTCTCTCCAATTTTCAGCCTCTTTACCATAAATTACTCATTTGCATCAGGTTAGGTTTTCAGGGTTATCCATCTCAGTGTTGCATAAAACCTAGCGAAGCTAAAAAACCATCCAGATAACTGGACTCCCGTATCAGGTCTCCCCCGGCAAAATCCAAGTCGCCCGGTTCCGGCACCGTCAGATCCCCTTACACCCTTTTCAGAAAAAAACTTTGCCGGCTCTGCTATCAGGTTTATCAAAAGTTGTAACTCTTTGAATACCATTAATATGAATATCTAAAAAAACTACTTGGCACACCAAGTGCTTGGATCTGGTTTAGGTTTGCCTTACTCCCACAAATCAAGGTAAGACTGCTCTACAAATACAAATCAGACCATCAAAATGAAAATCAACAAAGTAATCCCCCTCGCTTCAGTTCTTGGAGCGTTCCTACTGTCCTCCGGCGTACAAGCCGCTTTCATCGAAGGATCCATCGACATTGGTGCTTTGGGTTCCAACGTGCTTATCGACAAAACTGCCAACACTGTCAATTTTGTGGACACCTCGGCCTTCTTCCCAGGAAATGCCCTTGTGGTCAATTCAACTGGGGACCTTACTCCCCTCCTCGGCTCGTTCGCATTGTATTCGGATTTCACCTATTCACCCCTAAGTGGAACAAATCCCCTCTGGCTGACCTTGGCAGGCGCACCAGTGGCTTCGTTCAATCTTACGGGGATCACCTCGATCGATGAAGCGGGTGTCGGGCTTGTTCTGACTGGATACGGAATCATGAGCCTCACAGGTTTTGATCCGACTCCAGGCAACTGGTCGTTTTCAGCGGACACCGTTTCTGGCGTATTTACCTTTTCGTCGCAGACTGCTGCGGTTCCCGACGGTGGCACTTCAGTTGCCCTCCTCGGCCTCTCGCTTCTTGGTCTCGCAGGAGCCCGTCGCAAATTTGCCAAGGCATAATTCACACTTCAAATCCTGAACTCAAAACCGATCGGGCTTCTGCCCCGATCGGTTTTTTGTTTGCAGGGGTTTTGCGTTCTGTTCAAGCGCGTCGGCAGAAGACTTAACCGCAAGAAACGGAGTTTCAGCGCAAAATTCTTCCGCTGCGGGGCCTTCGATAGACGCTGCTTTGAAAGTCTTCAAGCACGCCGCCGCCGGCACAGCTGTTTGCAGGATGATTGAGGCGGCAGACGAAGCTCCCCACTCGCAGTGCTGACCAAGATACGGGCATGAGTCCGTTCCATCACGACGGAAATCCATCAGGCTACCGTTGGGGTGTCGAACGCAAGCGCGCGTTGCTGGAACGCGAGGCATGAGCTTCCCATGGCCACGGCGACCCTCAGTTGGGAATCCGGACTTTGCCGCCCTCCGGCGCGGGCTCCAGCTTTTCGGTCAGCAAGGTGCCCTTGGTGTATTTGACGATGTCATTGAGGAGCGCGGGCTTGGCGGCGATCGCCAGGCGAAAGCTGCCGGTGGCGGTCTGGTCGAGCACGGGATTTCCGGCCGCGTCCGTCATCACCAGGACGTAGCCGAAATACTGATAGCCGCCCACGTTGCCGGTGCCTTTGTTGTCACTGTCGTAGGAAGTGAAAAACGAATCGATTTCCTTGGTGAAGGTTTCGCCGGGATTGATGGCGGCCTCGAAGCTTTGGCTGGAGAGGACGGAGAGCTGGCTGGGCGTACGCGTGTTTTGCCCGATGAAAACGATTTTCCCATTGATGGCGGGCACTTTGACGGAGGTGCTGGAGTTGGTGAGTTTCACGGTGCAGGTGATTTCCTGCTTCACCATGTAATAGCTCCCTTCCGTGTCGCGGCGACGCTTGCCGATGACGACATCGGGCTGGATTTTCGGTATCACGGGCGGGAGTTTCGCGGCCTGCTTGCGGATCTGGTCCTGAGACGCCTGGTCGAAATTGCTGATAGGCAGGGTGAAATCCTTCGGGTTGCCCTGGCGGCGAAAGGTGACGCTGTTGTCCGCAAGGGAGATGAGCTCAATCCCGATGGAGCGCCCTTTCAGATCGGTCACCGTCATGGCGACCCCGCCCCAGCCGGTGGCGCAGAGCGCTACCCAAGCGCACAACACGGCAGGCAGCCGGCTGATTCCCGTGGTAATCATGATTGATTTCCTATTGACGCCGGCGACGCGTGGCAACTCAAAAGCCAGAAACCGCAAGTGGCATTGTTCCGCCGCGGATTCTTCGCGCTTGGCGGCATCCCATCCTGTGGCAGGTTGCTCTCATGGACGACGACGAATCAACCCGCCTCGGCAAACAGCTCGTTTTCAAACAAACCGGAATCCCCGGTCAAGTCCTCGGAATGGAGACCCGCAGCTTGATTTCCCAAGCCCCCGATCCCGGCGAGGTGCTGGTTCGCATCCTCGCCGCGCCCATCAATCCGGCGGATCTCAACATCCTCGAGGGCACCTATGGCGTGAGACCGGCGCTGCCCGCCACCCCCGGCATCGAAGGCTGCGGGGTCGTGGAAATCAGCAGTTCCACCGATTTCGACGAAGGGGACCGGGTGATTTTCCTCCGCCGCTCATCGACCTGGGCCTCCCACGCCTCCGTGCCAGGCGAGACGCTGTATAAATTGCCGTCAGGCATCGATCCTATCCAGGCCGCGATGCTCAAGGTGAATCCAGCCACGGCCTGGCGCTTGCTCCACGGCTCCGGCTCGTTGGAGAAAGGTGCGTGGATCGTCCAAAACGTTGGTAACTCGGCGGTCGGCCGCTGCGTCATCCAGCTCGCGCGTGATCTTGGGTTCCGCACGATTTCGTTCGTTCGCCGGCCCAACGTGATCCATGAACTCCGCGCGCTCGGCGCAGACCACGTTTTTCTGGATGACGATGTCGGCCTCGCTGCGGCGAAGGACGTTCTCGGTGGTGCCAATGCCGCGCTCGCCTTCAACGCCGTCGGTGGCGACAGCGCGCTGCGCCTCATGAAACTGCTGCGCGAGAGCGGCAGTCACGTCACCTACGGCGCGATGGGCCGCAAGCCGGTGACCATTCCCAACGGGCTGCTGATTTTCCGCGATATCCAGGTGCGCGGACTGTGGGTGAGTCGCTGGATCGAACACGCGCCAGTCGATGAAGTGCACGCTGTGTATGCGGGTCTCGCCGCGCGGGTCGCCGCGGGGAAACTCGTGCAGCCCGTGGATTCCACCTATCCGTTGGAAGAATTTCAGGCCGCGCTCGCCCGGCTCGAAGCGCCAGACCGCGCAGGGAAGGTTTTGTTCGTGCCTTGAGGCAGGCGGCATCCGGGAATCATTTCCCGAATGAAAGAAGGTTTCCGCCTGGTTCCCGCCTTGTCCAAAGAGAAACGGCCCACCCCCGTTACAGGGGTGAACCGTTCGTTTGGGTGCAGGCAGAGAGGGACCTCTGCTGGCGATCACCATTCGGAGTAGGTGGTCGCTGCAGGAGCGTAATCGGTGGAGGTGCCGCTGGCGTAGGCAGCAACAAGATATAAGGTGCCGATGGCCGGCACTGCGGCACCATAGGTGTAGGTCACGTCGGTGGTAGGCGAGGTGACGCTGTTCAGATACTTGCCGGTTCCGACGATTTCGGTGCTGGCAAGCGCGTCGGAGATGGCGAGGGCGCGGACATTGGCGTGAGCACGCACGGCTTGTTGCACGTTGCGGATGTTCAGGATGTTCGCGGCACGGTCGGAACCCTTCTTCCAGGCGCGGGCGCCGATGAAGAGGATCGAGATGAGGGAGAGCAGGACGAGGATGACGACCGTCAATTCGAGGAGGGTCATACCGGACTTGCGCTTGATGCTTGGAGTGTTGGTCAGTTTCATGGTGTGTGTTGTCTTTTTTGTTTTTGTTTGAATCTCGAAAGGGCGATTTTCTGAGGAGCGCCGTTCTGAGAAGTGCAACGGGGTGTTGTCGTCGAACTGAGGAAACACTAAGACAATCTTGATAATCTGACAACCTACGCAATCGCGTGTTTCTGATTTCTGGTAGAAATCAGTGCCGGGTCGGGGGCTTTGCGGGAGCAATCCGCCCGTTCCAACCGTCTGCTTTTCCGCGGGCTTCTCCGGTCTATCAGAAGCAGGGACGGGGCGTCCCTGCTTCTATCAGGAGTCACAGATACTTGTCAGTCACCGCGCCTTCGCTGGCGGTGGAGACAAGTTTGGCGTACTTCGCGAGGACGCCGTGGGTGTAGCGCGGGGCGGGCTGGACCCAGGCGGCCTTGCGGTTGGCGATCTCCTCGTCGGTTAGATTGACGTCGATGCGGTTGGTGACGGCGTCGATGGTGATCTGGTCGCCATCCTCGAGGATGCCGATGGTGCCACCGAGGAACGCTTCCGGAGTGATGTGGCCCACGACAAAGCCGTGGCTGCCGCCGGAGAAGCGACCGTCGGTGATGAGCGCCACGTCCTTGCCGAGGCCCATGCCCATGACCGCGCTGGTGGGTCCTAACATCTCACGCATGCCCGGGCCGCCTTTCGGGCCTTCCATGCGGATGACGATGACGTCGCCCTTGTTGATCTGTTTGGCGAGGATGGCTTTCATGCCGTCGTCCTCGGAGTTGAAGACGCGGGCCTTGCCGGTGAAGACTTCGCCCTCCTTGCCGGAGATTTTCGCGACCGCGCCGCCTTCGGCGAGGTTTCCGTAAAGCACGCGGAGGTGGCTGTCCTTTTTGATAGGATTCGATAGGGGACGGATGATCTGCTGGCCTTCCGGATAGGGCGTGGTGAATTTATCGATGTTCTCACGCATCGTCCGGCCGGTGACCGTCATGCAATCGCCGTGGAGCAGTCCGCCATCGAGCAGGATTTTCATCAGCGGCATGGTGCCGCCGATGGCGACGAGGTCGGACATGGCGAACTTGCCGGACGGCTTGAGGTCGGCGAGGACAGGGACTTTTTTGCCGATGCGCTCGAAGTCGTCGATGGTGATCTCCACGCCGGCCGAGTGGGCGATGGCGGGGATGTGGAGCGCGGCATTGGTCGATCCGCCGAGGGCGATGAGGACGGTGATGGAGTTTTCGAACGCCTCCTTCGTGAGGATGTCGCGCGGCTTGATGCCGAGGTTGATGAGGTTGACGACGGCGGCTCCGGCGTCGAAGCAATCGCGCATCTTGTCATCGGAAATGGCGTTCTGGGCGGAGCTGTTAGGCAGCGACATGCCGAGCGCCTCGATGGCGCTGGCCATGGTGTTGGCGGTGTACATTCCGCCACAGGATCCGGCACCGGGGATGGCGCAGGCCTCGACGGTTTCGAGCTCTTCATCGGAGTATTCGCCATTCGCGTGTTTGCCGACGGCTTCGAACACGGAAACAATATCGAGGTCCCTTTGCTCGCCCTTGATCGTCGCGCAGCCGGGAAGAATGGTGCCGCCGTAGACGAAAACGGCGGGGCGGTTCATGCGGGCCATGGCCATGAGGCAGCCAGGCATGTTCTTATCGCAGCCACCGATTGCGACGAAGCCGTCCATGCCTTCGCAGCCGACCACCGTCTCGATGGAATCGGCGATGACCTCGCGGGAAACGAGCGAGTATTTCATGCCCTCGGTGCCCATCGAGATGCCGTCGGAAATCGTGATGGTGTTGAAAATGATACCCTTTCCGCCAGCGGCGTCGGCACCTTTGGAGGACTCGATGGCGAGCTTGTCGATGTGGACGTTGCACGGCGTGACCTGGCTCCAAGTGGAAGCAATGCCGATCTGCGGCTTGGCGAAATCTTCTTTGTTGAAGCCGACGGCGTAGAGCATGGCGCGGCTCGGCGCACGGTCGGGGCCATCAAGCATCAGGCTGGAAAAGGGGCGGGTGGTGTCGTTCATCGCGGACGGAGCATCCTGCCGCCGGGGGGGCGGCGTCAAGACATGGCGACATTTCAAAGGCAACGGCTAGGGCTTCCAAATGGAAACCATCTTGGAGCTGCGGATTTTCCGGTCCTTCGTGGCGAGCGGAAGCTTGAGAACGCGGGAGGTGGCGACGATCAATCGATCCGCGGGGTCCCGGTGAAAGGTGGAGGGAAGGCGGTTCATTTCCGACACGATGCTTGGTGTGATCGGCTGAATCCGCACGGTTGAGGGTGACGCTGCGACGCGCAACCAATCATCGACCGAGCCTTCAAATTCAACCCGCCCCACATCCACGAGAGTTGCGAATTCCCACAGGCTGATGTCGCACAGGACGGGTCTGTTCTCTGGCGGAAAATCATCCAACGCGTCCCTCTCGGCATGACTCAGGCTTGGATCGCCCAGCATCCACCAGATCCACACATGGGTGTCCAGTACGGGGGCCGGGATCATTTGAGGGCATCAATCTGCGATTCAGGCAGCACGGGTTCGAAAGGATCACTCTTGAAACCGCCTTTGCCGCGCAGGGCCAGCCACGGCTTGGATTGCTTTTCGGCGACGACCCTCGCGACGGGTTTGCCGCGTTTGGAAATGACGAGATCCTGACCCGACCTCTGGACTTCATCGAGCAACTGAAGGCACTTGGCCTTGAACTCCGTGGCGGTGATGGTTTTCACATGACCAGTCTGGATGACCAGTCATCTGAGACAAGGGTGATTTTCAGGAGTTGTGAGATTCGCGTTTCCGAACACGGAGTTTCCGGCATGATCCTGCCGTGGATTGGATCACGCAGGCAGCGCTGGGCGCATTGATTGGAGAGCTGATGATGGGCAGGCGTTTGGGCAACCGGGCGTTGGCTTGGGGCGCGTTGTTCGGGATCCTGCCGGAGCTGTTGGAGGTGCTGGTTTCGCCGGTGCTGGATACGGCGCGGGAGCTGACGTGGGGTCGTGGAATTGGCCAGTCGCTGATGGTGATGGCACTGGGATCGTGGGGGATCGCGCAGGGGTTGGCGAAGCTGTGGAAGCGGGAAAAAATCAGCAAGGCGCAGGCGGGCTCGTTCGTTTTCGCGGTGTGGTGGGTGCATGTGCTGGTGGATTGTTTTACGGTGGAGGGGGCGGCGGTGCTGTGGCCGGTGAGCGACAAGCGGGTGGCGTTCAATTTCCTCGATTCCATCGATTTTTTCTTCACCGGCCCGCTGGTGGTGGCGGTCTTGTGGCTGGCATTTCTGCGGGAGCCGGCGGCGAGGAAGACCCGCTCGAAGAAGCCGGTGCCGGCGTCCAGGCGAAAAAAGCTGTTGGTTTGGGGGCTCGGCCTCAGCGCGGCGTATGCGTTGTTAGCTGTGGGGATGAAGTTCGTGGCCTCCGCCGGATTCGACGCGGATCTCGCGCGGCGCGGCACGAAATACGAGCGCCGGATGGAGACGCCCACCCGGTTCAACATCCTGCTCTGGCGCTCGGTGGTGGATCGCGGCAACGAGTTCCGGGTCGGCTACCGGAGCGTTTTCGAAAGCCGCGAAACTCCCGTGCGCTGGACGATCTATCAGAAAGGCGGCGACACGTTGGATAAAGTCGCGACCCTGCGGGAAACCAAAGCCCTGACTTCCATCAGCGACGGTTG
Organism: Akkermansiaceae bacterium; assembly: GCA_041739215.1. Taxonomy (GTDB): domain Bacteria; phylum Verrucomicrobiota; class Verrucomicrobiia; order Verrucomicrobiales; family Akkermansiaceae; genus Luteolibacter. The sequence continues at coordinate 10,235 of JBGSOI010000086.1, read as the reverse complement.
GTGGCTCGCTCGGCCACACACGAAAGGTGCCTGGCTCGGCGACCTGCGGTTCCCGGAATCCCGGACCTGGGGCAGCAAGAAGGGGATGGTTGACAGCCGCCTTGCGTTTTCGTGGGTGATCGACACCTCGGCAAAGGGCGACGGCTTGCGGCAATCGTCCATGGACAACGGAAGCACGGGCGACTACCTCCAGCGGATGGCCGCGCGGGCGTTTGGCAGCCGCGAGGCCTGGGAGGCGATTCCGCGGCTGGCGGGAGTGGCCGGGAGCTTGCCGGAGTTCTTGCAGGTGGAGGAGTGAGTCTAACGGAGCACGGAATTCATTCCGCCCGTGTCGCAGGAAAGATGACGTGCGGAATCAATTCCGCGCTCCGCCCCTAGCGCTCTACCGGCGTGACTTCCGCAGGTGCGGGAACGATCCGCCCGCGCGTTGCTGCCAGTTTTTTGACCAGCTCCACGAACTCCGCGCGGTCTTCCGTGGCGTCGTTGGCGAGGCCGGGCTTGGCGAGTTCCAGCACTTTGTCCCAGCCGATGTCTTTCACTTCATCCATCTCGCGGAGCTTCATGCCGAAGAGCGCGGCGGCGGTGGCGAATTTGAAATCAGCATCGGTCTTGTCAAGGGCGGGTGCGTCGCCTGTTAGCGGGAACTCGATCAGGCGGCTCTCGTCGCCATCCGGGTGCTTGTGGCGGAGTTTCACGGTCAGCCATTCGTCGGTGATTGCGGCGGGTTTCGGTGAAGCGGCTTGGTATTTCAGCTTGTCCGTGCCGGAGCCCGGAGGAGACAGCTCATAGAAGGCGGTGACGGTGTGGCCGGCACCGATGTCGCCTGCATCGACCTTGTCGTTGGCGAAATCCTCGTTGCGCAGCACGCGGTTCGAGTAACCGATCAAGCGATAGCCGCCGACTTTCGCCGGGTTGAACTCGACCTGGATCTTCACGTCCTTCGCGATGGTGACCAGAGTGCCGGTTAGGTTTTTCATGAACACCTTCCGGCCCTCGCGTTCGGAGTCGATGTAGAAATAGTTGCCGTTGCCGTCACGGGTGATGGCGTCCATCATCGCGTCGTTGAGATTGCCCGTGCCGAAGCCGATGACGGTTAGATAGACGCCGCCTTTCGCGCGGTCCTTCACGAGTTCAACGAGCGATTCCTGGCCGGTGACGCCGACGTTGAAATCGCCGTCAGTGGCGAGGAGCACGCGGTTCACGCCGCCATCGATTTTTTCCTTCATCGCCAGTTCGTAAGCGCGCTTGATCCCCGCGCCGCCGTTGGTGGAACCGCCGGCTTCAAGTTTGGCGAGGGACCTGAGCACGGTGGCCCGGCCTTCCGCATCGAGGCGGGTGGAGGGCAGCGCGACTCCTTCCGAACCGGCATAAACGACGATGGCCACGCGGTCGCGCTCGTCGAGCTGCTCAACGAGGGTCGCCATCGATTGCTTGAGCAACGGCAGTTTGTCCGGACTCTGCATCGAGCCGGAAACGTCGATCAGGAAGACCAGATTGGAAGCCGGCCGTTTGTTCGTTTCAATCTCGCGGCCTTTGATGGCCACGCGGACCAATTGGTTCGCCGGTGCCCACGGGCAAACCGCCAGCGCGGCGCTAACAGCAAACGGCCCGTCGCCCTTCGGCTGCTGATACTGATAACTGAAAGCGTTGATGCACTCCTCGATGCGCACGGCATCGCGCGGGATTTCGCGGCCCTCCTGGATCATCCGGCGCACGTTGCTGTATGAGGCGGTATCGACATCGATCGAAAACGTGGAAAGCGGGTCTCGGTCGGGAGATTTCCACGGCTGGTCGATGAAAGCGCCATAGCGGTCGCCGGAGGATTGTTCGGCACCCGCTTCCTCGTCGGTTAAACCCAATCTTCGGTACCGGGAATCGGTTCCCGCCATCGCAGCAGGAGCGAGTTCCACTTGCGGCCGTTGTGAGAAAAGTGAGTCCTTATACAACATCTTGTATTCGTCTGAAGGCGCGGATCTCTTGTCGGTAGCGGAACGGCCCGAGGCACCGATTCCGGCTATTTCCGTTGCTCGGGCCGCCGCCAAGTCTTCATTGCTTACGACCTCCGAGGGCGGCGACTCGTCGTTGAGCGGCGATTCGTCCATGAGCACCAGGTCGGCTGGCATTTCCATCACCATTTCGCTTTCCTCCAACATCGCTGGCCCGGCGCTGTTGTTCGCAATCATCGCTGGCGGTGGCGGCGGAGGAGGCACTTGGATCGTCACGATGGTTGGTTGCTCGCGCTTGGAAGTGGCAAGCGGAGACGAGATGGGTTTCAAGGGTCGCCACCAGAGCGCGGCGCTTGCAGCGAGGACGACGCCTGCCGCGATGGCGAACCGGGCGTAAGATCGCGACGCAGGATGCTTCACCGCACGGGCGGCTCCGGCATCGACCGCGGCTTCGACCTGTTGGAGGAAGGCCTCGTCGGGTCCTTTGGCTTGCTGGCGGAGGAGTTCATCTAGCAGGCGGTCTTCGGGAGATTGGGAGTTCATGGTTGGAAAAGGTTAGATTTCAGTTGGATTCAAGGCACAGGCGCAGGGCGGTGCGGGCGCGTTCGAGTCGTTTGCGGAAAGTGGCGGGAGGAATGCCGAGCGCGGCGGCCGCGCCATCGCCGTCGCGGTCCTCGTCGTAATAGGCGTGGACCGCGAGCGAGAGGGTTTCGGGCAGTTTCGAACGGCAGTCGGCGAGGCGGTCCAGCAGCCCGGCTTCGCCATCGCTGGCGGTCCAGGTGCGGATGGCTTCTTCCAGTCTCGCCATTTCGGGATCGCCGAGCACGACCTCGCGCCGATGTTTGCGGCAGTCCTCGCGCCATTTGTTGCGGACGATGCCGCGCAGCCAGGATCCGAAGTCGCGGGTGACATCGAAGCGGCCGATGGCTTGCCACGCGGCGACGAACGCGTCCTGGACCAGCTCGCGTGCCCGCTCGGGATGGCCGGCCAGCACCCGGGCGTAAGCGAGCAACGGCTGGTGGTGATCGCGGATGAGTTCGGAAAAGCGGTTGCGGTCCATGACGAGAGGAGAGGGGGCGATGGCGAGAGTTTTCATGGTTTTCACCTCTAGTTGATCCGAGGGTGCCCATTTGTGACATCGGGATGAAACTATTTTACGGAAATCCCGGCGGCGAAAATCCGCGCTTTCGTCGGCGGGTGAATGAGCTATGGGTTTCGCCAGTGAAATTCCTATCCGTCCTGTTTGCGGTCGCCCTGACCGCGCACGCCGCACCGAGTGATCCGGGCACGGTTGCCATGGATTTTCTGGAAAAGGTGCGGCAGCGGAAGCTCGATCTCGAACCCGGAGGCGATACCGCCCTTTCCGCGCAGACGGCCGATGAGAAAAAGCGCCAGATCGCGCGTCGGCTCGACCGGTTGGCCAGCGACCTCGGCAGCGACCCGTTGGAAGTCGGTTCGGTGAAGCTCGATGAGAATTTCGCCGCGGTGTTGATCCGCAAGGTCGGCGGTTTCGATCCGGGCCGGTTGCAGGTTTTCCCGGTGGCGTTGGTGAAGCAGGGTGCGGAATGGACGGTCGCGCCGGTGCCGGCGTCGTTCGAGAATGCGGGCACGGGTTATGCGATCGCCCTGCGCAAGCGCCTCGAATCGCTCGAAAACTGGATGCTCCGCGAGCAAGTCGTCGATTTGGAGAAACTTCGGGAGCAATCGGCCGACCGGATGCGCCAGAAGATCGAGGTCAGCCTCCCGGCGATGGAACTGCGGGGCTACGACGCTCGGCAAGTTGGCGAGCGCTTTTTATCAGCGTGCGAACGGAAGGATTTGCCGGCGGTTCTTGGATTTCTCGGCGGCTTGGCGGCGAAATTACCGGACGATTGGGCCGTGCGCCTGAAAGCAGTCGATCATGCCCTCTCGCCGGGATCGACCGCACCGCGCTTGTGGCGGCTGCTCACCTCGCCGCAAGTGGCGCGGGTGCTCGTCCATCATGATGAACAAAACAGAAGTGGAAGCATTTCCATTGGCTGCCTGAATCCTGCCGGGACCGGGGCAGCGTCCAGCATTCCCCGGCTTGAAGTGATCGAATGCGATCTCACCAAGAGTCCGGACGGCCTCTGGCAAATCAATTTGCCCGCCAACTTTTTGCGGGAAGCGGAGGAGTCGCCCGATGATTCGGCCGATACTTCGGATTCAGATCATCTCGATGCCTTTCCTGAAAAGTGGACCCGAGCCCATCCTCCAGCTCCGCAACGGGACGCGGAATCCGCCAGGCTAGCGTTGATCCATGCACTGGGTGATGGCGACTTGAAATCATTGCTGGCGATTTCACAGCTTGGCGGCAATACAGCGAATGCCCGGAAAGCCTGTATCGAAGCGGCCCAAACCTGGTGGGCGATCCATGATCCCGCCGCCGCCCGGCATGTGATGCCGCTGGCGTTCAAGGCGGACGAGATCGCCGCGGTTGGAATCTTCCAGTTCTTCTCAACCCGGGATCCCGACCGTTTGGAGGTTCGCGTTTTCTATTTCGAAAAATCCACCGCGGGCTGGCTTTGGACACCTGAGCCCACGGCTCGGACTCGGGAAGTTTTTCAAACTTGGGTGGAATCCGAATCCAAGCGCTGGCCAACCCAGTGGCAGCGGACCCTGTTTAGCGACAGCCCGGTGCTGGAAAAAATCGACGGTTTGCAGGCACCCGCCAAGGAGGACGCACGGAAAACCGTGGAAGCCTGGCTCGCTGCAACCCGCCATGGTGATGTCACCGCCGCGTTGCATTTGATTGCCACGCTGGCTGATCCCCGGAGCGGATCAAATGCCCTCCAGCATCTGGGTTATGAAATCATCGGCTCCCGTCGCAGCGAGAAAGAACCTGTGGTCACCGGAGTCTATCGGGGACCAATTTGGACCGCTGTGGGGGTGAAATTCGATCAGCACGGCAAGCCGACATATCCGCTTTACCCGGTCATCCAAACCGCCAGCGGCCCGCGGATCCTCATCGAGATCGACCTGTTCGCTGCCGCCAACCGCGGGCGGGACTACCTGAATCGGATGGCGTTTGAGAGGCTTCAAAAAGCCAGCTCCGTCACCGCCGCCAGCGAATTGCGCGAGCTTTACTCAAAACATCAGGCCACTGTTGAAGGGCTGTCGGACAAGCCGCTCCGCTGACGCCCATGTCTCGGTTTTTCGGCCGGTTCTCAGGCGGAATTTTTTTTAAAAGACCCCATGAATTCATCAAAGAATGATGGATTTTTGGAAATATGTTTGATTCGTGAACTGCTTTATGCTTCTTGAATGTCTCAGCAAGTAAAAATTATGTTCCCAAAGCCGAACAGGTGTTCTTCAACCTCGTCCGATTCCTCCCCTTCTTTCAGGCGAAAGGGGAAATCCGGGATGACTCTGCTTGAGCTGACCGTGGTGATCATGGTCCTGATGACTCTGATCACGACCTTGTTTTTCGGAGCTCAGGCGTGGAAAAGGGGATCGGACCGGGCGCTATGCATCATTCACATCCAGAACGTCCAAAAAGCGGTCAGGAGTTATTCCAATCTCTATGGTTTTGGACCCGGTGGATCGGTTGTGAATCTACAGAGTCAGGTGATTGGCTTGGGACGCTTTATCGAAGTGGCACCGACCTGTCCCGGCAACGGAGCATACAGTTACGGCACAACCTATGGCCCCGACACGATTCCGCCATTGGGGAATCTCTACTTGCAATGCACTCTCGCTGCTGGCTCGCAGCACGAGCCGCCGGTCTTCACGGATTGGTGATATACGCGATCGCGTGGGTTGTTTATGGCCGGTTTTCGTGCTTTTCTACGCACATCGCTTTCTTGGCCCCCACCGAATTTCTGAGATTCGGAGTGTGGGCCTCCCCCCAGCATAGTGTGTGTAGCTGCCCCGATCGCCCCCCCGGTGATCGGGGCAGTGGAGAGGGAAAAGCCGCTACCGCAGCCAAATTCTTTTGATGTCGGCCGGGTTCATTTCCTCCCATGCCCCCTGGGGTAGGCCTGCTCCACTGAACTTGCCGATCGCCACACGGATCAGCCTCAGCGTCGGGAATCCCACGGCGGCCGTCATCCGCCGCACCTGGCGGTTTTTGCCTTCGGTGAGTTGAAGTTCCAGCCATACTGTAGGGATCGCCTGGCGAAATCTAACCGGCGGTTCCCGTGGCGGGACTTCCGGCTCCACGTCAAGCACGCGCGCCTGGCAGGGAAGGGTGCGGTAGTTTTGGATGGAAATGCCGCCGCGCCTGAGTTTCGCCAAGGCATCCGCAGTGGGCACGCCCTCCACCTGGGCAAGATAGGTTCTCGGGTGCGCCGTTTTGGGATCGAGCAGGCGGTTGTTGAATCCCGGCTCGTCACTCAGCAGCAGCAGCCCCTCGGAATCCATGTCCAGCCGCCCTACCGGATAGACTCCCGGCGGAAACCCGAAATCGGCGAGCGTCCGTTGTCCCGGTTGGTCCGGAGTGAACTGGCAAAGCACACCGTAGGGCTTGTGAAAGGCGATCACCATGACGGCTATTTCCGGAAAATGAAAAACACCGCGCCAGCCAGACACACGGCGGCTCCGGCGTAGTTCCAGGTGATTTTCTCCTTCATGAACACATTCGACAATATCAGCATGGCGATTGTTTTGAACGCAACCATACGCGAGAGCTAGCCGCTTCAATCCGGCTCCGCAAGCGCTCCGCTTATCGATTCAACCATAAAAACCCCGCGTTCAGATAGGTGGCGTAAGACACCCACACCAAATAGGGCACTAACAACCAGGCGGCGGCCTTGTCTGATTTCCAAGCCAGCAGGATCGTCGTGAACAAACAGACCCAGAGGGCGCAAATGATCACAAGCGCGCCTGCGATTTGATTGGCGCCGAAAAACACCGGAGTCCACGCGAGATTGAGTGCGAATTGAATGCCGAAAACCCAGACCGCCGGCATAGCCCGCCGGTGGATCAACCGGCCAAGCGCAACGCCCATCAACAGATACAAAACCGACCACACCGGCCCGAAAACCCACGGCGGCGGCGTGCCCGGCGGCTTTGCCAGCTCCCGATACCATGAGTTGTCTCCGCCACCGGTCGAGAGCCCGGACGCGATGCCAAGGCTCAGGCAGCACACCGCGCCGACCAACGGCCAAGCCCATTTCCCCACAGATCGATCCGTCATGCCGCCAACCATAGCAGATTTCACGTCTCCGCCATCTCAAATGCTTTCCTCGCCCACTTGCAGCGGAACGGTTTTCCCGACTCGTTCGGCCTCCAGCCATTCGCATTGCCGAAATCAATCGCCAACGTGACCATGTCGTAGCTGACGACCTTCGGCAACTCGGCGATCAGATTCTGCCCGTCCACCGGCGCGCTGGCTTCGATCACCAACTCGTTCACGCCGCGACGATTCTGCATGATCCAGCGGTATTGGACGTCGCGGTGATTGATGACTTTGTAACCTTTCTGGGGAGGAGGCATGGAGCACAGCGTGGCGCACTTCCTCGCCGGAGGGAAACGCAATGTGCCGCATTGTGCAGCCAGCGGTGATTATTTCCCGATGCCGTGCCGCCGCGCAAACTCGTCCGCTGCGGCTTGGTTCGTGTCGCTGTCCTTCGGCCAAGCCTCGTAGAGTGTCTTCAGGGTGGCGTCGCGGTCGCCACCTTCGGGCAAGGTCAGTGCCCATTGGATGGCGGCGTCGCGGTCATGGGGAAAAACCGTTTCCGCGTAGGCGCGGGTGGCGGTGCGTTTGGCGGCAGTGTCGGAGGCGTGAGTCAGCCATTGACCGGCGGCGAGCGGGTCGCGTTCCGTCCATTCGGAGAACAGGCACTGCGTGTGCTTGCGGGCGATGTCGGGCGGAATCCTGGCTTCGAGCCATTCGATCCACTGGCCGGTTTCCGTGCGCTTGAAATGATAGAGCACATCCTCGCCGCAGAGAAAACCCAGTTCCGCCGGGGAAAGGCGGGCGTCGTCGATCCACCGGCTCACCGACTTGAAATTCGTTTCGTTTCCGGAAGATGTTCCGAAGGCGATGCAGCGAAGCGCTTTTGCCATCATCTCGTTCCGCTCGGTTCCGTCCGGGATACCGGCGCTCCATTGGCGCAAGGCTGCCAGACAGGCGTCGCGATTCTCCGGAGCTTCACCGTTGTCGGCGAATACATACTCAATCCCCTCCTTGAGATAGTCCGGCGCTTCGGCTTGGGCGAACTCCAGCGCCCGCAGCGGATCGGACGACTTCAGTTCGTGGGTCATGCGGCCGGCTGCAATCTTGAACAACCCTTCATTGAGCAGGTGCTTGGTGCGCTTGAACCAGGCGGTCGCCGCGTCCGGATCGAGCTTCACCCAGGCGGGCACCGCCACGGATACGAAATGGTCGGCATCGGATGAGTTGCCGACATACAGCGCAAGCAGTCCCGGCCGGTCCGTGAACAGACTCAGCGCCAACTGCGGGTTGTCCTGACTCAGCTTGTGCATCACGTGGTCCAGCAATTTCCCGCGCAACCTGTCTTCGACGTCGCCGGCCTTGAGCAATTCGTCGATGACGATCACGAATTGCTTCCCACGGAGGGTGTCCATCAGTCCCATCATTTCTTCCACGCGCTTTCTCGTGCCGTTGTCGGCCCAGAGCTTGTCGCCCTGGGGTCCCATCTCACGCGCCCTAACAAGAAACTCCGCCATCACCCGCCGTGCTTCGGCATCCGAATCCGGCCGGACCCGTGGCGCGGTCTCCTTTGTCATCGATTGGCGGATCGGGCGAATGCCGCGGGCAGCCGCCATTTGGACCAAGTCCGCGTGAGTCGCGCGGATGGCTGCAAGTTGTTGGCGGTCGTGCCAGCCAAGACCCGCGGCAGCGGCCAGCAGGGCAACGGTCACAAAAATGGGAACTCTCATCGCGAGATGGTCATTTGAATTGTTCGAGATAGTGAGCGCGGCGTTTCTCGTCGGCGAGCTTGGCTGCGATGGAGCGGGCCAATTCCTTGCTTTCCGGAGCTTTGGAATCTTCCAACAGCGGCAGCAGCACTTCGTCGCCGCTGCCGGTTTCACGGAGATGAAGGGCGATTCCGGCCACCATCGGATAGTTGAAATTCCGCAGCAAGCCTCGGATGGCAGCGCCCGTAGCCCGCGTAGTTAGTTCCGGGGCCTCGCTACCGACCCAGGTGCGGAGTGCGACCAGATCCTCGCTCGTCGTTAGGGAAAACGATCCCGATTTGCGTGGGAACGTCGAAGCCGCCACCGCGAGTATGCACATCTCCCGTTCATCCGGCCTGGCTTCGATCCGCGCCAGATAAGCCCTCAGTTCGGCATATTCGATGGTGCCACCCTCTCCCAGTTCGCTCACCGGCCAGGTGAGGACACCGAGCCGTTCCTTGTCCGGGAGATACTCGCGCAGCATTTTGGCGAATGGCAGATGATCGCTTTCGCCGAGGGATCTGCCCGCGCCGACCCCCTGCAGAACCTCGATTCGCTGATCCTTCGGGAAAGCGCCGAGCCGGCGACCCGCCGCCTCCGGATCGGAAGAGACTAAGGCATAAATCACCGCGTGTTCGAATCGCACGCGGATGTAGTTGCTTCTTTTCAAATCGCGGCCGTCGAAATCTCCCGCTGCGATGTGCGCGTCGAACCAGGCGGTGGCGGCCTTCGGATCTTGCCTTGCCCATTTCGCAAGAAAAATTTCAAGCGTCCCATTGAACGGGTTCAACCTTTCGTCATGCACCCGGTCGATGAACTTGGTCAGACCACGCTCGGTATCTTTCTCCAACAGCAAGGCTCCAAGATGTCGTTGCAGGAGATCGCGATGCTTGTTGGACAACTCCGCTTTGGTGATTTCATCGAGCGAGGCATCCAGCTCGTCCGTGTCCAGCGCCGCAAGCCGCTCCGTCAGCCTCGCGGCGAGGGACGAGTCGGACAATTGCCGCGCCACTTCCTCCCAGTCGATCGGCTTTTGGTCCAACGCGCTGATCCCTTGCGTGACCTTCCTTACCGGCATGGACATGGCGACAGGAGCGGCAAGCTGCTCGCGCAGAACGGCACTTTCCCGCCGCAGTTCGGCGATGGACTGGCGCTGGCTGACAAGCCATGCGCCCGCGGCGCAGAGCGCGACAAGCGGAATGGCGATGGAGGTGGATTTCATGGCGGTGGTCGTGAGAAAAATCGTGAACGAGGCACCCACGCCACCGCCCGCGGCACCTGCGGCAATGGCTTTCGAGGCGATGGCGGAAACGGCGGGAGTCGCCGCCTGCGCGTCGGCGGTGAAGCCCGCAAGCATCGCCCCGCCGAGTGAGGCACCGGTCTCGCAACCCCGGCGGAGAAGCTGGC
>JBGSOI010000080.1:0-4680 GCA_041739215.1 Akkermansiaceae bacterium | reverse complement strand
CCCGCCGCATGATTCCTAGCAGCGCCCGCAGCCTGCTGCTCTCGACCTTCGCCCGGCGGGCCATCTGCGCGTGCTCCTCCGCCACGTATTGGTCGATGCTCTTGCGGTTGAGGACCTCGAACGCGAGACGGGTGACCTTGCGGTTCGAGTTGAAGCGGAATGCCAGATAGATGTTGCCGTTGCCCTCATAGGATTGCTGGTCGAAATCGATCGCCCGGACGCGATACTGGATCTCCTCGAAGTCCGGAGTGATGTCGACGACATAGTTCACGCTCCGCATGTCGCCCAGCAGGCGGATGAAACTGCGCTCGGTGAATTTGGTGAATTCTTTCGCGATACGCACTTTGTTGAGGCCGGGCTGGTTGAGGTAGTCGCGGAGAAAAACGTCGCCGGGAACGCCCGCGATGTGCTCCTCGATGAGGGTGTTGCCATTGACGAGATAATTGATCCGGTTAGGCGACAGGATATGTTCCAGCTCCAAGCCATAGATGCGCGAGGCATCGGCCTGCTTTACATAAAAATAGTCCGAGTTGTCATTGAATAGGTTGGTGACCCGGACGCGGAACGGTTTTGAATTTCCGAAATCCCCGAAGTCGATGCGATCGACCATCAGGTGTTCGTGCTGTTCCGCATCGCGGCCGAGTTTCAGCTCGGTGTAGATGCTGGTCAGCCGGGGCCGCAATTCCGCAATGACCTCCGGCGGATACATGACTGTCAACCACAAGGTCTCGCGGCCTTTCGGATCTTCGTACGGGATCGCCCCGCTGAACCGGCACAACTCGTCATAGACCTTGGGAATCTCCCGCTGGCGGTCGAAGTGATAGAGATACTGCCGCAAGGTCGGGGAAACCGGATACTTCGTCTTTTGGCGCTGGATCACGGGCGGACCCTACCGCACGGTTCGTGCCAAGGCCAGCCCGGCATTTCCCAAGCCAGCACCAATCACCGCGTGAGCGCCACCAGGATCGCCTTCTGCGCGTGGAGACGATTCTCCGCTTGTTGGAAAATCGTGTCCGCGTGCAGCTCCAGGACTTCCGCGCTGATTTCCTTGCCACGATAGGCGGGCAGGCAGTGAAGGACGATGTGGCCTTGGGCGGCGTGCGCGAGCAGGCCGGCATCCACTTGAAAGCCGGCGAATTCCTTTTCCTTTTCCTGCTGGTCTTCCTGCCCCATGGAGAGCCAGACGTCGGTGTTGATGACGTGGGCTCCCTCCGCCGCGGCTTCGGGGTCGGAAGTGATGGTGACGTTCGGCGCGTCGAGGTCTGCCAGAAAGCCGGCGGATGGCTGGCAGGAAACCGGCGATGCCACGACCAGTTTGAAGCCAAGGCGCTTCGCGGCCCACATCCACGAGCGGGTCATGTTCGAATAGCCGTCGCCGATGAACGCAACCTTCTTATCCTCCCAGGTGCCGAGCTTCTCCTGGATCGTCAGCAGATCTGCCAGAATCTGGCAGGGATGCTCGTCGTCGGTGAGCGCGTTGATGGTGGGGATGCCGGAGTATTCCGCGAAATCGGCCACGTCCTGCTGTGCGAAGGTACGGATGATAGCGCCGTGCACCATGCGCCCCAACACGCGGGCGGTGTCCTTGATCGGTTCGCCGCGGCCGAGCTGGATGTCGTTTTTGGATAGAAACATCGGGAACCCGCCAAGCTCGCGGACCCCGACCTCGAACGACACCCGCGTGCGGGTGGACGACTTGGTGAAAATGAGCGCCCACGTTTGCCCTGAGAGTTTCTGCGGATCGCGCCCGCGCTGGCGTTTGAGATAGGTGGCGGAGTCCAGCAGGACTTGGATTTCCTTGGCGCTGAGGTCTTCGATGGAGAGGAGGTGTTTCATTCGCGTGTTAGAATTCGGAAAGAACGGAGTGGATGATGACCAGAGCCTCATCCACCTCCGCGGCGGTGACATTGAGCGGTGGCAGCAGGCGGAAGGTGTTAGGGCCGGCGGGAGGCACGATCAGGCCGCGCTCCACCAGCTTGTCCACGACGAAGAGTGCGGGCGTTTTTCCTTCCGGGGCGGAAATGCGGGCGGGGTCGAGGGCGATGCCCAATAACAGACCCTGGCCGCGGACTTCGGTGACAACGGAGAGATTCCACGACTTCACCGTTTCGCGGATGCGGACCTCCTGCAGGATCGCGTTCGCGACGAGTTCCTGCTCGCGGATTTCCTTGAGCACGGCGAGCGAGGCGGCGCAGACGAGGGGGTTGCCACCGTAGGTCGAGCCGTGGGAGCCGGGTCCCATTAGAGAGGATAAAGCCGTGCCATCGTCAGCAACCTCGCGGTCGCTGAGCCAGAACGCGCCGATCGGCACACCGCCGCCCATGCCTTTGGCCCAGGAGATGCCGTCGGGCTGGATTTCCGGGGCGATCATGCGCCAGCCCATCGCATCGCCACAGCGACCGAAGCCGGCTTGGACTTCGTCGAAGAATAACAGCAGGTCGTGTTTCTTGCAAAGCGCGGCCACCGCACGGAGAAACTCGGGCGTCGCCATGTTCACGCCGCCCTCGCCCTGCACCGGCTCTAGCAAAATAGCGGCGGTCTCCGGACGGACCGCGTTTTCCAGCGCGGCGATGTCGTTGAACGGCAAATAGCGGAAACCCGGCAGCAACGGATCGAAGCCCTCCTGGATCTTCTTCTGCCCGGTGGCGGACATCGACCCGAGCGTGCGGCCGTGGAACGATTGCAGGAATGTCACGACTTCGTAACGCTGTGAACCATCCGCCTGCGGACGCTTCAGGCCGAAGCGGCGCGCGGACTTGATCAATCCGTCATTCGCCTCGGCACCGGAGTTAGAGAAAAAGATTTTCCCCGGAAGGCGGACGTGATGCGTGTTGATTTCCTCCGCGAGTTCCGCCTGGAGCGGGCTCTGATAGAGATTCGAAACGTGCAGCAACTCTCCCGCCTGGTGGCGGATCGCCTCGACGAGGCGAGGATGGCAATGACCGATCGAACACACGGCAATGCCCATGCAGAAATCCAGATAGGATTTCCCCGCATCGTCCCACAATCGCACGCCGGCACCTCTTACGGGGACCAGCGGAAAGCGGCCGTAGGTGGGCAGAACGTGTTGCGCGTAGAGTTCGGGAGTCGTCATGATAGGCGGGAAAGGGGCGGACCCTAGCGCCGATGAGCCATTTGGCAAAGCGGGAAATTTCAGCTTTCGGATCAGGAGATCAACGCCTGCGGTAGTTCCACGACTTCCTCCCGCAGCGCGACGAAGACGCGGTCGTCCGGCCGGACGTTGAGAATGGAGCCGCCGGTGAAACTGCCGAACGCGGGAATGACCAGCGTGTGGTTGCGAAACAGGAAACAGGGCAGCCGCAGGGAAGTCAGCCTGCCGTCGGGGATTTTGACGATCGGATGCCAGTGACCGGCAATGTGAAGGCGGTCGCCGCTGACATGTGCTGGATCGTGGATGATGCGGAGGTGTGGATCCAGATCGAGATGGGGAACGCTGACAAGTCCGGCGGGAAGTTGTTGGATTTTCACGTCGTGATTTCCAACGACCAAGGTGACGGGAATCCCCAGTTGGTTCATGAAATCCGCCAGCGCGGTTCCAAGCTCGGGCGTCATGCCGGTGGGTGCGTGGAAGAGATCGCCGGCGATGACGAGATGGCGGGCTTGCGATTTTTTCGCCAGCGCTAACAGCCTGGCAAGGTCCCGGACGCTGTCACCTTCCGGCACTGGCAGGCCTCTCGCCCGGAAGGCGGCGGATTTCCCGAGGTGGATGTCCGCGACGATCAGGGCGGAATCGGTCGTTAGAAAAACCGCGCCTTCGGTTAGCAAGGAGATGCCGGGGAATTTCGGAAATGGATTCATGGAGCGGCGGGGGCTTTGCGGTCGGAATTCGCCGCCGCGTTGAGATCGCGCAGCATCGACTCAAGACGGGTGGCGGCATCCCCCGGCGAGAGCGTGGCGTTGAGCCTGTCCGCCCAAAGTGGAAACGCCATGGGTGTCAGGTTTTCGGTTTCGATGAGATGCATGGGAGTTGCTTCGATCCGGCGGATCACAGCGTTCAGACGAGTGAGTTCGAGCTGGCGCTCCATGATCTCGCGTTCCGACTGACGCAACAAAAGGTTCTCCGAATCGTAGCGGTGGAGCACTTCGTAAAGAAGCGACGCGCTGGACTGGAGTTCCCGCTGCGAGCGGTCTTTCTGACCGGGCGGAGTTTGCAGGATCAGCCCGGAGATCCGCGCGATTTCCCGGAACTGCCTTCTTGCCAGCTCCGCAGTGTTCATGCAGGCCACGAGATCATCCAACAGATTCTCGCTGGAGAGATCGAAGCGCAGTGATGCCTCATCGAGAACCAGGCCACGCCGCGCGCTGAGCGAGAAGCCATAGTCGTTCTGAGTGGTCACCACCGCCTCCCCGGTCCTGCGGGAAATCCGGAACGCGAGCAGCGCGGCCAGTCCCTCATGAACGAGGCGGCCCGCAAACGGATAGAGAAACAGATGTTCCTCCGTCCTGGAACGCGCGTGTTCGATCAACAGAGATTCGTCGTCCGGCAGACGCGACCAGCTTTTCTGAATTGCTAGAATCGGAGCCACCGCGTCCATTTCCGGCGATGGCGGCCCGTTTCCCTTCAAGCGCCAGGCGACCGCATGGGACAGCTCCGTGGACAGCGGCATTTTGGCACCGCCCCAGATGGCGATCTGGCCTTTGTCATTCTTCGCCACGATT
>JBGSOI010000062.1:0-17577 GCA_041739215.1 Akkermansiaceae bacterium | reverse complement strand
AGAATGGATGGGATGGGAGTGACTAGTGAATTCGCCTGTACACCGTAGCGAACAAAACCAAAAAGAGAACAAGACGTCACTCCTAACGCCTGCCCCGCCTCCAGTTCCACCCGCCATGACCGCTACAACCTCAACCGCGTGTTCCACCCTCGCCCCCGGTCAGGCGTAGGAGGACTCGACGTTCGGCAAGATAATCTCGACAACCCGCAAGGGGAGTCATGAAAAACGCAACACCAAATGAGACAAAAACAAATAAAACAATGAAAACACTAATTGCATCACTATTGTGCCTACTCCTCGCATCCCTTACGGTCGCAGCAGCTGATCTTAACCAGGTTGTAGACAAGGCTCTCGCTGGCGAACGAGTTGACGGCGTGAAGGTGGATGGACACCACTTCCACGTGCTCCCAATCACGATCGTTCGGGGCAAGAAGGGGATTGCTGCGAGCGGGATGATCTCACATGATATCCGCCTACGCCCAGACGATCAGATCAGCTACAAGATTGTCATCAAGGAAGGCGAGGACACCAAGTATGATATTAGGATTGCCCGAGGTGGCGTCGAACAGTTCCTCCCCATCCCCGACAATTTGAAGGGGAAGACAGGCAAGCTCATCGACGGAGATTGGGAGCCGTCTTGCCAACGGATCATTGACATTATCGCGGCAAAGCTAGAACTAGAATAAGCCGAACAAGACGCTGCTGGACAACAGATGGGGCGGCCTTGTTTGCGGAGCGTCGCGTAGCTTGTAAGTCTTTCTTGCTATCGACGCTCCCCCTCGCCCCATCTGTGCCAGAGCTAGACGTTCGCTAGAGAATGAAACGAATCCCTGAGCCCAATTTACCTCCTTCGCGAGCAGCGCTTCCAGAGGGATGATAAAGGGACAGTCCTTTAGTCAGAGTCTTTTCTTGCCATTTCTCCCCGCCCAGGTAGTTCTCCCCCATGAGAAAGGCGCGATGGCTGGCTGAGTGGCGGAAATCCGCCGGGAAACCGGTGTTTTACCACGTGATTTCCCGAGTCGTGGAACGACGGTTTGCATTCGGGCGGGAGGAGAAGGAGAAATTCCGGGCGTTGATGCGCTTGCAGGAGAAATTCACCGGCTGCCGGGTGGTTTCCTACTGCCTGATGTGCAATCACTTCCATCTGCTGCTCGAAGTTCCGCCGATGCCGACCGGCGGGCTGTCGGACGAGTCGCTGTTGAAGCGGTTGTCGGCGATTTACACCGAGGTGTTCGTGGCAGGGGTGGCTAAGGAACTGGCGGATGCCAGGGTAGCGGTTTACGCGCAGGATTCCGGGCTGGAGGAAGCGCTGGCAGCGATCCACAAGCGTTTCACTTACCGAATGCAGGATCTGGGAGAATTCATGAAAGGTCTGCTCCAACGGTTCACCCAGTGGTTCAACCGGGCGCATTCCAGGACGGGACGGCTGTGGGAGGATCGGTTCAAAAGCGTGATCGTGGAGGATGGTGTGGCGGCAAAAACAATTTCCGCCTATATCGACTTGAATCCAGTGCGCGCCGGGATGGTGAAGGACCCGGCGGATTACCGTTGGAGCAGTTACGGAGAGGCGATCGGTGGCGGATCAAAAGGCAACGGGAAAACCGCGCGGGCGGGTCTGGTGCGGGCACTTCGCGCGCATCAAGGGATCGGGGCGGATGCGGAGTTGTGGGTCAGCGGAATTTCCAAGGAATACCGAAAACTGCTGATCTCCGGAGCTGTCATGAAATCCGCGGGAAGGGTGGGTCGGGACGGAGAGACGATCACGAAGACCTTGCGCAAGGGGATTTCGAAAGAGGAAGCGGAGCGGGAACGCGAAAAAGAGGGAGAAATCCCGCTCGGCAAGTTGCTGCGCTTCCGGCTCCGTTATTTCACGGATGGTGCGGTCATCGGGAGCAGGAGTTTTGTGGACGAGGCATTCATGAAGTCAAAAGAGCGTTTCGGGCCGAAGCGAGAATCCGGGGCAAGGCGGTTGAAGGGAGATGCCGCGCCGGCTAGCGGGCATTTGTGGAGTTTGAGGGATCTGCGAAAGGGAATCGCTCGGGCGTGAATGAATGGTAACGGCGCCGACTCGCGGGTAGTGACGGTTTGAACCACGGACATCGGCAATGACCCGACCGGGAAATGTCAGCGGGACAGGTATTTAGTGATATCAGCAAATGACCAATACGACCTAACTTCTAATCGGCAGCTTCCGCTTTTTTGCCAACCAGTTCCGGCAGACGCCAAAGGGTGAGATGATGGCGTTCCTTGATAAACAGTCCTTCCTCTACCAGCGCGGGCGCGCCCCAGGTATGATCCTCGGCGACTTTATAGGAGCGCACCATTTCGCACGCGTCCCGGTTGGCGCGCAACACGTGCAGCGAGCCATTGTCTATCAGCGCGAGAACATGGCCCGGAACGGATAGGAATTGGGCATTCTCCCCCGCCCTCGGCTCGCCCTCCCACAGCACCTTGCCGGTTCCACTTTCGAGGCAGAAGATCCGGCCCTGTTTGAGATGGGAGAATCCGTAGATCAATCCGTTATTCACCACCGGGCTGCTCATGTCCAGCGACACATCGCGGTGCCGCCAGACCGCCTCGACCGACCATTGACCCGCCACCCTCCGCGGCCGCACGCCAAATATTCCGCGATTTTCACCACCGACGACAAACATGTCGCCATCACGGGCTGGCGTGGGCGTGTTCTGATTGTTCCCGAGGTGGGGGAAAGGATGTTTCCAAAGCAGGCTGCCGGTTTCCAGATCGATCCCGCAGAGACCGGCGTGGTTGAACTCGACCAACTGGCGGACGCCGTCGATCGTCTCGACGATGGGCGACGAGTAACAGTTCGCGTCTTCGTCCCGCACCCACAGGTCCTTGCCGGTCTTCGGGTCGATACAGAACAAGGCTCCCTTCTCACAGCTTCCGGTGTGAACATACAAACGGCCTCCCTCAACCACGGGCGACGTCGCGGTGCCCCAATACGGATGGGACACCTCGAAGCGTTCGCGGAAATCCCGCCGCCACAGCGGTTTCCCATCTTCCGCCGACCAGCCTGCCAATACTCCGGTGATGCTGAGGGTGAACACCCGACCATCCGCGATCACGGGCGTTGATTTGGGGCCTAGACCATGACGCTCGCCTCCCCTTCCCGGCTCGAAATCCACCGCCGTCGCCTGCCGCCACACCGGCTTGCCGGTCTTGCGTTCGAGACACCAAAGCACCTCCTCGCCATCGATGCGGGCATGCTGATAGATCCGATCCCCCATCAGCAGCGGCGTAGAGTAACCTTCTCCAACCTCGATTTTCCAAACCGTTTCGAGTTTCTCCGGCCATACGGTGGGAGGAGTGAAGTGTTCCACCCGGGCATCCCGGGATGGCCCCCGCCACCCGGGCCAGGGCTGCGTTTCAGCCGCCACTGCGGACATGGCTAGAAGCGAAAACGGAAACAAGCGGAGGCGGCGATGGAGATGAAGAGGAAGGATCAAGTGCATGGATTGGTCGATTCCATGGATCCAAGCACACAAATGGCATCACCGCAACCCGGCAGGATGTTCGCTTGGTCCTAACCACAGCACGGGATTCATTCCTCGCCGCCTACTGGAAACTCCACCGACCCACACTTGGAACCCCACCACCCAGAGCGCCGTCAAGCGCTTAAAGCGCCACCACCAAGCGACCTAGCCCTGAAAGCTCCGCCCGGATTTCATATTGGCAGCTCCCGCTCTCATGATTCAATCTTGAACCATGAACCGTCGCCATTTCCTGAAAACCACCGCCGTCACGCTCGCCACCACCGGCATTCTATCAGCACAGGACAAAACCTCCGTTATAAAGCCTCTCTACGGCTTCGACAACTTCTCCATCCGCGCCATCGGCTGGAAAGCCGACCAGCTCCTCGACTACGCCGCAGGGCAAAAAGTCAGCGCCGTCCTCTTTTCCGATCTCGACGTGTACGAATCCCACGACGATTCCTACCTTGCCGATCTCTCCCGGAAAGCCAAAGAACTCGGCATCAAAATCTACGTCGGCACCGGCGGCATCTGCCCGAGCGCCCACCAATTTTCAGACAAATGGGGCGACGCCCCCATCATGCTCTCCCTCACATTGAAAATCGCCAATCGACTCGGCTCCCCCGTCGCCCGCTGCTATCAGGGGTTTTCCGAAGACCGCCGCTCCCCTGGCGGCATCGCCGCCCGCAATGCGGACACCCTCAGGGTCCTGGCCGCCGTCAAACCTCTCGCCCTCGAACTCGGCGTCAAAATCGCCATCGAAAACCACGCCGGCGACATGCAGGGCTGGGAACTCGCCCGCCTCATCGAGCAGGCCGGACCCGAATTCGTCGGCGCGACCATTGACCCCGGCAACGCCACCTGGACCCTCGAAGACCCCATGGCCAATCTCGAAGCGCTCGGCCCCCACATCCTCTGCTCCGGCATCCGCAACTCCGTCGTCTGGGAAACGGAGGAAGGAGCTCAAGTCGCCTGGACATCCCCCGGCGAAGGCCTAACAGACATGAAGGCGTATGCGAAACGCCTCTTCGAGCTGGCCCCGGACGCCCCCTTCATCATCGAGACCATCTCAGGCTTCTCCAAGCCCTTTGCCTACCTCCTTCCCGGGTTCTGGAAAGGCTACGAGGAAATCCCCGCCAAAAACTTCGCCGCGTTCCTGGCCCTCGCCAAAAAGGGAAAACCCATCCCTCCCTTTGAAAAACCCGCCGGGAATCCCGTGGAAGCCGAGCAGGCCTATCAGAAAGCCGACCTCGAAAAAAGCCTCCGCTGGTGCGAGGAGAACCTCATTTCCTAACAGCGATGAGTCGGGGATAAAACCTCGTGACCCTCTGAATCAACTTAATGACAGGGGTTCAGGCCTTCAGTTACACTCGCTCGGTACTGTGTGATGATTCCCGCCCTCCCCAATTGACACCGAAAGAGAGTCGCGATCATCCTGACGATGATGAATATAAAACAGCCATCTCGCAGAACCATCGCGATCATCAACGCTCTCACCTATTCTCCCATGTGCATTCACTCACGGTTCGTTGCATTTTAATGCCTCCAGCTTCTCCTAGCCGGTCTAGCCTTCGGGCAAGGATCGTTGCCCGCGCCAGGCGCGCCGGGCCCGACCGGGCGCACGCTGGAACAAATTGCGCCGCGCATCCCGCTCGCGGCGGCCACCACCATCACCCAACCCGGCTCGTATTTCCTCACCGCCAACATCACGGTAGCGACCGGCAACGGGATTGCTATCAACTCCGACAACGTCACGCTCGACCTCAACGGCTTCACCCTCGCCTCCACCTCCCCCAACGACTGAATTTCTGCGGACCGCCTGATTGAAAACCTCTTTGATCTACTTACGGCGGTTCCGCCGATGGCAGCTCCGCATCGACCACGCCACGTTTCCCCTTTGTGCTTCTCAGCAACCCTGGATCCGGGGTGTTAGAATCCCGGAAATTCGGAAACTGGGATCCGTTCCACTGCATTCATGGAATCGTTATTTTGAGCAAAATGACTCTTGCCACATCTCGATTCCCGGCCTATGCCGCTGCGGGCGTTGTCACGGCGCTCTCCCCCATCCCCCCACAACATGTACCAAAAATTTGAATCTTGCGTCCGCGTCGCCGTTTTAGGCGTTTCCCTCAATCTCGCCCCCGCCGCTTTCTCCGCCTCCATCTCGGACCTTTCCGGCGGCTACGATGTCATCGTTAGCGGCAACGCCACTTTCGATGGCGTGCACATCCACGGCGCAATCGCCATCGGCGGCAACCTCGAGCTCAAGGGCAACAAGAGCGAGTTTCTCATGGACAATGTCAGCCGTCCCGCCGGTCTGACAGTCAAGGGCAGCATCGACCAGAAAGCCGACGGACAGATCGTCCGGAAGGGCAGTCTCCACGTCGGCAGCTTGAATTCCGGCCAATCCGTCGTTTCCAAACCCGGCAAGAATTATCTCCAGTCAGCTTCGGGGAAAAAGCTCTACCTCGAGCCAAACGGCGGACAAACCCAGACCGATGTTCTTTCACCCGCAGCCGTGGACATGGTCGCTTCCTTCAACCATCTCAGCGCCCTCTCTGCTTCGCTTGCGGCACTTGACCAGACGGTCAGCTTCGGCTCCTTCGTCAAAGGCAGCGAATTCAAATTCACCTTGCAAAGCGGCTCGTTGGTGGATTTCGACGTGATGAACATCACCGGAACCCAGCTCGCGTCGGTGCAGACCCTCAACTTCAGCAAAGTCTCCGGGTCCGACCAGAAACTCGTCATCAACGTCGATCTCAGCGGCTATAAAGGCGGAGCCTTTGCCCAGAACCGCAATGGCGACAAAGAGGCCGACTACATCCTTTGGAATTTCTACGGAGCGCCTACTCTCACCCTTGAGAACCAGTTCATCGGCACCATCCTCGCCCCGGACATTGCCCTGACCCACAAGAACAACGACATCAAGGGTTCGGTGATCGCCGGTTCGTTCACCAAGATCGGCGGCCAGGTCCACGTCCATTCCTTCTCCAACGACTTCCCGGAGAAGACGCCAGCCAGCCACTCGGTCCCCGACGGCGGCTCGACCGGCCTTCTTGTCCTGCTGATGGCTCCCCTGCTGGGACTCCTCCATCGCTTCTTCCCGCGGAGCTGCTGATCGCTGGCCACCGCCCGGTCTGCCGGAGCGTGAAGAGCCTGGTCTGAGCACTTGGGAGAGGAATTGTGAATCAATCCCCGTCCATCACCGTGCGATAAAACCGGCGGGATGCGCCGGGCTTGGCTTCCGTGATCCGGATGGTGCCGGGCTGAGGTTGCTGAACAATGACTCCGGGAGCGGTCTTCCAAGCACTACCGCCCCGCAGCGAGGTGGCCAAGGTTTTCCAAGATCCTGGCTGGAGATCTTCGGAGCTTTGGACAGCCAGGGTGAGGCCCGATACGTCCGGGTTGAGGTGGCAGTCCAGAGTTGCGGTGCCGTCGGTTGCCTCAACGGTTGATGGTTGGAAACCGGAGAATGCCAAGCCGTTGACGCGACCGTCCCCATCGAAGTCTTCCCCGACACCGGTGCCGGGCGCTCCGGGCGCGCCTAACAGAGTACCCCGCACGTAACTTTCATAGGTCGGCGCGAGTTGGGCGATCCAATCACGGATGAGCGCCTGGTCGGCCGGAGCCATCGCATCGCTGGGCCGCATCCGCGCACCCTGCTGGGGGGCGGTGCGGTTGATTTTTTCGAAAAGGTAGCTGCGGTTCGGGTTGCCAGGATCGACCAGCTTGAGCCCGGGCACGAAGAGACTGGGCTGGCTGACCAGTTCGGAGAGGCTGTTGCTTTCGGTTAGATCGAGTCCGCCGTTGTTGGTGGTGTTAGACCGGTGGCAACCGAAGCAATGATTGGAAAAGACCGCTTGCACCGCGCTGAATGGTACCTGCGGCGTGACCGGGATGGAGGAAAGATCGTCGCCCGGGCCGCCCCGCCACTCGCCCAGAATCAGGTCGCGATCGACGGCTTGGGAGGCCGGCACGGCAACCGTGGACTGGATGCTCGTGAAACGCTCCCGCCCGGTGTCCTCCGCCAGAGTCACGGTGAAACTGCCACCGCCAAGCGCCGTGGGAAGTCCGATGTAGAAATAGCCGAGCGAATCGGCCGTCGTGCGGTTTTCCACGCCCACGGCTGGCAGATAGGAACCGGACCGTGAATCCCGGCCGCCGCCGAAAGCCACGGGCAATCCACCCGCCGTCACGCTCAAGTCCACGGGTGCCGGCCCGCCGGACACCGCCCGGACTGTGCCGCGCAACGCCGTGTCCGAGAGCCATGCCTGCGCCCCGATGACCGCCGGTGTGCCCGCAGGAATGGAGAAGCCGCGGGTCATCGCCTGAAGTCCGGCCGGATTTCCCTCACCGATGACCATCACGAAGCCGCCCCCGGTCAATGGAAGTCCGAGGTTCCCCGAGTAACTTCCGCCGGCCGGAATGGTGAGGCGGTTGCCATCCGGACCCGTTCCGCCGCTGAAGGTCGCCGGGGTCGTGCCATCCCGCTGATAGATGGTAACCGAAACGGCCATGGCCGCGGGGACGGCCGGCAGGTTGCGGGCGTCGAAGACGGTGAGGTCCATCGACACCGGAGTCAGCAAGGTGGCCACCACTTCCCGCGACGCCGTGGCGCTCAGGCCGGCGGAATCGCTGACGGTCAGCGTGACCGTGAAACGCCCCGGGGACTGATAGGTGTGGGTGGGGTTCTCCTGGCTGGAAGTTTGTCCGTCGCCGAAATTCCACATTCTTGAGGCGATCGGCCTGGTGCCCGGGGTGGAGCCGTCCGAGAACACGATTTCCAGCGGAACCTCGCCGCCCCCTTGCACGGGCGACAGGGTGAAATTCACCGCTGGAGGTGACCCGCTGGCGAAGCGATAGCGTCTCAGATTGTGCCAACCGCCCGGAGAATCGTCGCCGCCGGTCTCGGTGAAATAGAGGTGCCCGTCCGGCCCGAATTCGAGGTCCACAGCCACCACCGATTGTTCCCACCAGTTGCCGCCCTGGCCGTCCGGGATGGAAGTCATCACGCTCAAGTCCGGCCCGGACAGCGTGAAGCGCCGCACTCCCCAAGGTGTCGGAAACCAATCCCCCAGATAAAGCGTCGGGTTGCCGTTGTGGGCGAAAGGTCCGCTCGTTGCGATCGCGATTCCGATCAGGGAAGGCGCGGTCGTGTGCATCACTCGGAAGTCCGGGTCCCCCGGATTGAGGAAGCCACCGTTGTCGCCTCCCGGCCCCCAGGCGCCATTGCTGCCTTTTTTCACCCATGCCACGCGGTCGGTGCCGTCGCCATTTTCTGAAACAATGATCACGTCAGCCAGCGCCGGGTGGAAAACGAAGCGGAACGGATTGCGCAGCCCGCGCGCCCACACCCGCGAGCGGATTGAGTCCGGGTTGCCATCGAACCACGGATTGTCCGTGGCACCCCGCCCGGTCGAGGAATCGACGCGCAGGATCTTGCCCTCGTAGAAATCAGGATTCTGGGCACGCGACGGATCGCCGTCGTCACCCAGCGCGACCACCACATGGTAGGGATCGTCCGGATGAATCGCGATCTCGCCCGCCTTGTGAAACGAATACTGGCGGGGCAGGCCGGACAGGAGGACCACGGCGGAACCGGGCTCCATCGCGGAAAAGGCCGGGTTCAAGGTGTGGCGGACCAGCCGTTGGTCGGTGGCCGTGGTGTGGAACAGATAGAGAAAGCGGTTGTTCGCGAAATCCGGATCGAGCACCATTCCCAACAGGCCGCTCTCCCCTTCAAAATCCACCTCGGCCTGAATGTCCAGCAGCTCCACGGGAGCCAGGAACTGGCCCGAGCCGTTAGGCGTGTATTGCAGCACGCGGCCGCGCTTCTCGGCCAGATAGAGCCGTCCGGCGGGGTCGAATTCGATCTTCGTCCGGCCCGCGCCCGAATCGATGAAGTCTGTCGCAAAATTTCCATCCACCGGGGCGGCCGACACCGGCAGGCCCGCGAGGGCGGTGAAAAAAACTGCGGCGGCAAGTGCGGGAATCCGGCGTCTCATGGGTGGCGGTAAAAGACAGGCTGGCGATTGCGATAGGTGATTTGTCGCCATAAGGCGAGGAGGGAGGTGTGAATTTTTTCAGGCTCTAACTGGCACCCTGCCGACTCGCGGCGAACGCAAACGGGGTTCCATGCGAGAGAGATCAGCAAACCCCGCTGTCACGCGATTGCGTAATATCGCAATGGCCGGAATTCTGCCATCTTCTGACCGTCAGCAAGCAATTTGCTTTCCCCTCCCCAACCCCGCGGAGGGCTTCCCCCAACCACATCCCCCCATGAAACTGATCCCATCAGGCACCCAGAGTGCTTCGGTCAAGGCTGACGCCGGCCGTCTCGCAGACTTTGTCCTGTTCACACAGCGCAGCTGCATCCTGAACCTCTCGAAAGAGTTGAACCGCGGCAATCTGTCGTATCCCCAATTCTTCCTGCTGACCTATCTTTCAAGTGAAGAGTATCTGACAATGACGGACATCGCGAAGAAAATGGGACACTCGACCGCAGCCGCAACCGGCCTGGTGGATCGCATCGAGAAACTGGGCTACGTCGAACGGACCCATGCTTCGGAAGACCGGCGGAAAATCATGGTTCGCATCACGTCGAAAGGCGTTGAAATCGTGTCCCACTTGAGAAAAGAAATCGCAACTGATCTGGCGGGCATCCTGTCCTCAATGGACGGCGAGGCCGCGGAAACCGTGGAGCACACGAAGCGCACGATTTCTTCACGCCAGATCGCGTGACTTGCCGAACAGACGAGCCATGCACACGGCCGGGCCCGACTCACAAGAGTTGAGCGTCTAACCCTTATCGGCCGGCCGAGTCCAACAGCGAATTTGATTTCCCAAAATCGAAGATTTCACCCCTGCGGTACCGTGAGCGCTTTCCCGTTGTCGCGGGGGCCGAGTTTTTCGAGGAAAGGGACGGCTGTCTCCGCCCACGAAGCGGGGTCCGGGAAATCCGATGACGAAGGGCCGAAGGTGCTTTGAAGCATCTCGGTATCGATGATGCCCGGATTCAAGGCGACGGCGGCAAGGCCGGAGGGGAGTTCCGGGAAAGGGCTTGGGTGAGGCCTTCCACACCCCACTTGGTGCAGCAATAGGGCGCGACTTCCGGCGAGGTGGACCGGCCCCAGCCGGAAGAGAAATTGACGATGATCCCGTTGCCGCGCTCGATCATGGCGGGTAGGAAGGCGCGGAGCACGAGATGAATGCCTTTGAGGTTCACATCAATGACCCGGGAGAAAGCCTCCGGCGACACTTCCCACAGCGGGGCGTTGGAATTGATGATGGCGGCATTGTTCAGCAGCAGGTCCGGAGCACCGGCGGCGGCCAGAATTTCCCCCGTCATGGCAGCGACGTCCGCCACGGACGAGACATCGCAGGTCCGGATGAGGTGGCCATCGCCCAATTCTCCCAATTCCGCCGCCAACCGCTCCACAGCGTCCTGCTTTGTCCCGCAGCCGGAAACCCGCCATCCCCCGGCGGCGAACGAGCGGGCCATCGCCAGTCCCAGACCGCGGGTGCAACCGGTGATCATCACATGCTTCATCATCCGACGACTTTAAATCTTCTCCCCGGCGGATGCAGCCGGATTTTCCGGGGGTGAGGAATCTGCATCGGACATCCAACGACCGCCTCGCCCGACTTCAGAACTCCGTGAGGGCCAATTCCATACAAACTTTCAAGTACCCATGATTTTCGGGACATCCGGAAGGGATATCCAAAAAAGTCCGTGAATGCTGGAAATTCGCCCTTTCTATCGGGTGGACGGTCGGGCTAAATCGGCCGTGTTGTTGCCCATCCACCGTCTCGAAAATGACTGGAGGTGGTGTCGGACATTGGCTGCTAAATTTCGATTCCACCGTTCATGAGTTCCTTCCACGATCAGATCTTTTCGGAGATTGATGCAGCCCGGAAACTGGCAGCGGATTTTGCGAGCCGTCATGGCCGGACCCCGGCCAAGGCGCCACGCATGCCAAGCGGAGCGGACCGCCTCGCCCAAGAGGAGGCAGCGGCGGCGGAGATCGCGGCTCTCGCGGCGGAAGAAGAACTCCTGGCCAGCCAAGCCCGGGAGCGGGCGGAGCACCGCGCGAAAGCACGGGCAGAGGAAAACGTCAAAATCGGTGAAGTGCCGGAAACGAGCCCGGCCCCGAAACGGGCGGAATCCCGCTGGAACGCGATTGCTATCCTGAAAGGTCTGGCGAAACTCCGTGCCGAGGAGCGATCCGCGGCCGAGGAGTTGATTCGCAAAGCCCACGAGGTCCGTGAACCGGACGCCCGGGTGCGTGCCGCGGAACGCCCCGCCGACCCGGTCCGGGGAATGTGGACGCCCTCACTCGGAGCAGCTCAGGTCTGGTATTTCACCTCCGGGGAGACGCGTTGCGGACCGGTGACCTTCGGTGAGCTCCGGACCATGGCCGCCAGCCGGGTGCTGGACCCGCGTCTGGATATGGTTTGGAAGGAGGGCATGGAAGGATGGAAACAGGCCGGCCTTCTTGACGGCCTGTTCGAGCGACGGACCGTCTTGGCGGAGACGCCAGCCACCCGTGGAGGGAAACGACAGAGGATCACCGCACTGCCAACGGATCTCACCGCTGCGCTGGCGGCCAAATACATGCGCTGGCCCGGAGTGAGTCGCCTGCCCCTGTGGCTCGGTTTGCTGTTGTTCCCGGTGCTGTGGAGCCAGCTTCTGTGGTGGAGCACGCCCGCACTGGTCGCCACAATCGGCGGCGCGTTGGTGGCCAAGCTCCTGCCGTTCGCAAGCGTCGTGCCTGTTGCGATTTTGATCTATCTGGTCTTGATGCGGCTGGTGAACCTGGGAATGAGCCGCTGGTGGGGACTCGTGCTGGCGATCCCCGTCCTGAATCTCTGGGTCGTGTACCGTTGCCTGATCTGCCCTTCGGGCTATGCACACCACCGCAAGCTGGACCGGACCGGAATGGCCATCGCGCTCGCGGTCGTGGTGGCCGTCTCGGCGGTTTGGTATCTCCACTTGAAGCACCCGGACTTGCTGTCACCCGCACAAATCCAGACCGCACCGCAGCGACTGATGGAAAAAGCTGGAGACTTGATCTCTCCCCGGTGAGACGCACGGGAATGGATTTTGCGTGGGTTTTGATAGCCCGTTGACACGCGCTGCTGGATTGCAGAGAACTCCGCTCATGAAAAAGGGAACGATTATCCTGCTGGTCGCCATGGCGCTGCTGGCCGGATTTCTAACGGGCAGAAATACCGGCGACCGGACCGGGGTCGACCAGGCGGAGGGTGACAACCCCTCGAACAGGCCTGGTTTCGGCCGCCCGCGGGAACGGGTCGCCGCAGCGGACACGGCATCGCGCGGTGCGGGCCGGGCGTTGCTGGGGGAAATCCGCCGCTCGACACCGGAGCAACTGTCCGGGCTGATGGTCCGCGCCATCGAGTGTCCGGACCCGGTCGAAAAGGAGCTGCTGATGGCGGAGTGCCTGATGTTCATGGAGGCATCTAACTGGAACGAGCTGCTGGATTCGTTTGCCGAGGCGACCGGGGCCACCGGGAGGGACCAATACGGGGCCTGGAAGAATTGCCTGATGCGGTCCGGCCAGGTGGCTGGGGAACAGGCCATGAATCACTGGCGGGAAAAAGGGCTCGGCGGCTTGCAGGACGAGCCGTGGCACACGATCTACGGCTGGGCCTCGGTTGATCCGGCCGCCGCGAAGCAGTGGCTGGAACGGTGCGAGGCCGAGGGCACGAACCCGCCCACCGCGCTCTATCAGGCGCTGATTGCCGGGGCCGGCCTGCACGACAGCAAGGTCACGATGAACCTGTTGGAAAGCCTGCCGGAGGAACGGCGCGGGACCGCGGCGGGCCACCTGGTCTGGAACCTGACGGCACGGGGCGGGCTGGACGAACTGGAACCCTGGCTCGAATATGCCCGCGGGAATGCGGAGGATCCGGAACTCGCCGGTCTTGCCGGCAGCCTGCGAGGGGAAATTGAGAAGAAATTCGTCTGGGCGGCCACCTCTTCAGGGCGGGCGGACCTGGCGCTGCAGCATCTGGAATTTCTAGCCGACGAGCCTTCGGACCTTCCATCGCTGGCCCGGCGCATGTTGTCAGGATTCGAAGGGGCGAAAGCGTCGGAAGGACTGGAACTGGTGGAGGGCCTGATGGAAAACCCGCGCTTCGCGGAGCTCCCGGAGATGGCGCAGTTGCAGCGAATGGCGCTGGGGCAGGCCATGCAAGGAACTCCCGGAGGACTCGACGCCTGGTTGCGGAACAATCCAAACTCGCCGCTGCGGGAGTCGATCCTGGCGTTTCAACGGGAAGGCGGGCATTAGGAGGTCTTCCGGCATCTAGCCGGGACAATCTGTTTGTCACCGCGAATTCGCGCGCGCTCAAGGCTCCCGCACGGCGCGGATGCGGGCGAAGATCCGGTCCGCCGTGCCGGCGTTGACAGTCACGGTGACTTCGATGATGTCGTTGGCCGGAGCGATTTCGTCGAGGATCAGGATTTCGGAAATGGTCGCGGAAACCCCCTGCCCGTTCGCTTCGCCCGTGGCGTGCCAGTTCGTTAGATCGGTGGACCATTCGTAAGAGGCGGTGACGTCGGAGGCGATATTGTTGCTGCGCGGGTGACGGAAGACGAGCGACGGGGCAGAGGCGGGAATGGCGGTCAGGCCGGCGTCGAATTGTCCGGGATGGGTGCCGAGGAAATTCTCGATGCCGTTTGGCAGGCCGTCGCCGTCCGGATCGTCGTCGAAGCCGGTGAGGTCGCCGAGTCCGCTGAAGCCGGCGATCCAATCGGTGAAGGTGCCGGACTCAGAGGCGATGAAATGACTGAGCACCACGCTGGCCGGCGCGAAACTACTGGAAGCACCGTAGTTCACTTGGAACGAGCCGCGGCCGTCGGTGGTGGCGAGGCGCGCGCCCTGCGCGACGTTAGAGAAGGCTCCGGCGAGAGCTTGGTTAGACGTGAGGATGGTGAAGGTGTCGCCGCCGAGGACCTGGGTGTGGAAATTGGCGAGGAAAGAAACGCGGAGTTCCCCGGCCAGGGCGAGCGGGGTGGTACCGGCTTCGCTGAGAAAATCGTGTTGAGTGCCCGGCTCGGTGCCGCCGATCCCGAAGTCTAGTGTCGAACCACCGGCGAGAGTGAGGTTTCCGCTGATCGCCAGCGAGCCTGCGGAGAGGCCGGGAGAAATCGTGCCGCCGGTGTTTTGAAACGCCCCGGTGATGCTGCCGCTGCCGCTCACCGTGCCGCCTTGGATTTGCGGGGCACTGAAGGCGAGGATGCCGCCGCCGTTGAGCATAAGAGAACCGGCGGTCTGGGTGAAGGTGCTGGAGATCTGAAGGGTGCCGGAGTCAACCTGCACGGTGCCCGCGTTCTGAAACGTCAGATTGATCACCGTCGTGGTGCCCGCACCGCTTTTCGTGAAAATGCCGGTGGCGGCGTTGGTGAAATCAGGTGCGCTGCCGCCGAGGCTGCTGAAGGTGATGTCCGCTTCGCCGGTTGCATGGAACGTTCCTTGATTGACCAGTCTCGACCCTGGATTCGCGCCGCCGCTAGGGTTGATGAGCAGATTGCCGCCGCTGAGGGTCGCCGAACCTTGGTTGACAATGGTCGCGCCGGTGTTGCCCGCGTTGCCTATCTGCATGAAGCCGGGTCCGGTGAGATTCAGCGCGGCGCCGCTTGCGATGGTCGCTTTCGCATTTCCGCCGATGATGCCGCTGGTCCAGTCGTAGCTTCCTGTTGCCGCCAGCGTGCCGGTTCCCGTGAGCGTGCCGCCGGTGTGATCGAAATTTTGCACGCTGATGGCGCTGCTGAGAGTGAGGACTCCGGAGTCTAGCAGCACACTGCCGGGGCCGCTGAAGCTGGTGCCGGGGTCGAGCGTGTAGGTGTTGAGATCGAGCACCGCGCCCGCAGCCACGGCGAAGCTGCCGGTGCCGGTTCCGCCGTTGGTGAGGCCGAGGGTGCCCGAAGTGACTTGCACCGCGCCGGCGTTGTTGAAAATCACGCCGATGGTGGAGGTGGTGCCCGCGCCGCTCTTGGTGACGATGCCTGTCGCGACGTTGGTGATGTTCGATGCGGACCCGCCGTTGTTGGTGGAATCGATGTCGGCCTCGTCGGTGAAATGGAAGATGCCCTCGTTGACCAGGCTCGATCCCGGATTTGCGCCGCCGCTGGGGTTGATGAGTAGATCGCCGCCGCTGAGGCTCGCCGAACCTTGGTTGATGATTGTCGCTCCGGTGTTGCCCGCATTGCCGATTTGCTTGAAACCGGGGCCGGTCAGATTAAGCGCGGCGCTGCTCGCGAGGGTCGCCGTGCCGTTTCCGCCGATAATGCCGCCGGTCCAGTCGTAACTTCCCGTCGCCGTCAGCGCGCCTACGCCTGTGAGCGAGCCGCCGCTGTGAGCGAAATTTTCCAAGCTGACGGCGCTGTTCACGGTGAGGATTCCCGAGTCTAGCAGCACACTGCCGGGGCCGCTGAAACTGGTGCCGGCGGCGAGCGTGTAGGTGTTGAGATCGAGCACCGCGCCGGCGGCCACGGTAAAGCTGCCGGTTCCGGTCCCGCCGTTGGTGAGGCCTAGGGCGCCCGAAGTGACCTGAACCGAGCCGGCGTTGTTGAACGCCACGCCGATGGTGGATAGAGTGCCGGCACCGCTTTTCATGACGATGCCGGTCGAGGCGTTGGTGAAGTTCGATGCCGTCCCGCCGAAGCTGATGAAGGTGATGTCGACCTCGTCGGAGAACTGGAGGGTGCCCTCGTTGACCAGGACCGAGCCCGGATTCACGCCGCCGCTGGGATTGATGAATAGATTGCCGCCGCTGAGGGTCGCCGCGCCTTGGTTGATGATGGTCGCGCCGGTATTGGCCGCGTTGCCGATCTGCTTGAAGCCGGGGCCGGTCAGATTGAATTCAGCGCTGCTCGCGATCTTCGCCGTGCCATTTCCGCCGATGATGCCGCCGGTCCAGTCGTAATTTCCTGTCGCCGTCAGCGTGCCGGCTCCCGTGAGCGTGCCGCCGGTTTGATCGAAGTTTTGCGCGCTGGTTGCACTAGTTACGGTCAGGATTCCCGAGTCAAGCAGCACGCTTCCGAGGCCGCTGAAGCTGGTGCCTGCGGAGAGCGTGTATGTGTTGAGATCAAGCACCGCGCCCTCTGATACGGCAAAGCTGCCGGTGCTGGTCCCGCCGCTGGTGAGGCCGAGGGTTCCCGAAGTGACTTGCACTGCGCCGGTTTGGTAAAACGCCACGCCGATGTTGGATGTCGTGCCGGCGCCGCTTTTGGTCACCGTTCCGGCTGCGGTGTTGGTGAAATTCGATGCGGTCCCGCCGAAGCTGGCGAAGGTGATGTCGGCTTCGTCGGTGAAATGGAAGGAGCCCTCGTTGACCAGGCTGGAACCCGGATTCGCGCCACCGCTGGGGTTGATGAGCAGACTGCCGCCGCTGAGGGTTGCCGCGCCTTGGTTGATGACTGTTGCGCCGGTATTCGCCGCGTTTCCGATTTGCTTGAAGTTTGAGTTGATGATTTCGATGCCGCCTGCCGCTACGACGGTGGTCGGCCCCCCGAGGATGCCACCGGCCCATGCAAACAGATCGTTCGCGATCAGCGTGTGGGCGCTCGTCGCGGTCAGCGTGCCGCCGGTCTGCGTGAATCTCTCGACGGTGATGCCCGTATCGAGCGTGATCGTGCCGGAACTCTGGAGCGCATTGAAAAGGAAACCGCCGTTGCCATTGTTTGGAGGGAAAGTGTTCGGATTCCATTTCGAAGGGTCGTTCCAGATTCCAACGCCGCCCGTCCAGGCCACCGTGTTAATCTGTTGCCCGACCGAGATGACGCCGGTGGTAAAGAGGTTCGCCGTATTCCACACCAAGCCCGCGGGCAGGGAGGGTAGTGAAACGCTGGAAAAACCACCCGCCAAGGCAGCCGCTTCGAACAGGTCGAAACTCTGGCCGACCGCCGGGACGAAGCCGCCGGTCAGCGTGACGTTCAAGCCCCCGCCGAGGGTGAGGAGCCCGCTGCTGTCGATCGCGTCGTGGTCCAGCCCGCGCGCGGTTCCGCCGATTTCCATGAAGACGGTGTTGCCCGCCCCGAAGGTGACCGCGCCGGGAAATG
>JBGSOI010000039.1:0-20382 GCA_041739215.1 Akkermansiaceae bacterium | reverse complement strand
CGGGGCCCGGCTCGCCCGCCGGCTCGCGCGCGAGGACATGCCGCGCGCAAGCATGGAGCCAATGCTAACCGGCGTTTTCGAAGCCAATCCGCCCACGGTCCATGCGGCTTCGCGCGATTTGCTCGCGATGTTCGAGCGCGATCCCGCGTGCTTTTCCCCGCTTGAGCCGTTGCTGTTTTTCAAAGGCTTCCTCGCCCTGACGACCTACCGGGTTTCCCACCAGCTTTGGATCGATGGCCGCCGCTGGCTGGCGCTGTATTTCCAAAGCGTCGCCAGCGAGACTTTCGCCGTGGACATCCACCCTGCGGCCCGCATCGGCTGCGGGATTCTGCTGGACCACGCCACTTCTTTCGTCGTCGGCGAGACGTCGATCATCGAGGACGACGTATCCATTCTTCACGAGGTTACCCTTGGCGGCACCGGCAAAGCGACCGGCGACCGACACCCGATCATCCGCTCCGGTGTGTTGTTAGGTGCCGGTGCGAAGATCCTCGGCCGCGTGGAAATCGGTACCGGCGCCAAGGTCGGAGCCGGCAGTGTCGTCTTGAACGACGTCGCGCCGCACAATACCGTCGCCGGCGTGCCCGCCGTGGTTGTCGGCGTTTCCCGCGAGGAAAATCCGGCCATTGAAATGAACCAAACTCTCGACTGCTCAGGCAACATTTGAACCCATGAAACTCTGTTACTCCCCGATCCCGCTCCTCTGCCTCGCCCTGTTGTCCTGTGACAAGGCCAAGGATATCGCCGACAAGGCCAAGAATGCCGCCGACCAGGCGCGCTCCGCCGTGGAAGCCGAAATCGCCAAACAGGGCGGCAAATCCGGCGACAGCCTACCGGATCCAGAGTTGCAAAAGCTGGTCGATCAAACACCCGAAGGAGTCATTTTCCGCAAGGATCTGCCGTTTCCCGCCAAACTGGAGGTCATCGCCACCCGCAATGAGGAATTCTCGGGGCGGAGGTTTCAGAAATCGGAACTCGGAACCGAAGCTGCGGTTCTCAATGGCACCTTCACCAACGTGTCCAAGCTGGAACGCGCGGGCGACAAGGTGACGTTCACCTTGGTGCAATCGACCTTCACGGAACCCGCAGCCCCTGGAACAGATGATTCCGGGAAGCCCGTCGTCAAGGAACTGTCCCCGCCTTCGAACCCGACGGCTTTCGTGAAATCCGCAACCTCCTGGAAGCTCGCGGTTAATTCGGATTTCCGGACCGCCAGTCTCGCCCAGTCGATCATCCCGGTTTTTGAGCAGCTCCTCGTCGAAGGCACGGTCAGTCCGCGCTCCCTTTGGTTTGCAAAAAAGCGATTCAAGATTGGTGACGAAATCAACGTGTCGGACAAGTCGCTGCCAATGATCATCACCGGTGATGCCAAAGGCAGTCTGAAGTTGAAACTGGAAGCCTTGGATTCGGTCAAAGGTCATCCTTGCGGGGTTTTCAGCATCACCGGCACCTTCAGCCGCAAACAGTTTCCCGATTTCGACGGCAGTTTAAGCGATGATGATGTCACCATCGATTCCGGCAAGGTATGGCTTTCACTGCTTCATCCCGTTATTCTCAAGGAGGAAACCTCAGTCATTCAAACCATCCGTGAGGGCGGTCAGGGCGGCCTCACCACCCGTGTCCAAAGCTCGGGCAAAATCTCGGTCATCCGGGAGTGGAGGCAGCTCTAGCAAACGGCGCGCAACCTTTCGGCCTGCTGGAAATCCCTCCCCATTCTCCACTTGCGAAGGGCGGGGATCCGCACCCATGCTCCGCCAATGACTCAGGAAAACTCGCTTTGGAAAGGCAGCCCCTCGCAATGGCTGAACCTCGGCCCGATCACCGCCGCACTGTTAGCTGCGGTGGGAATCGGAATCGGCGGCATGTTTTTCTGGCCTGCTTGGATCTCCTTGGTCCTGCCCGCCGCTTATCTGGTTTGGCGCTATCTCGTTGTCCGAACCGAAGTTTTCGAGCTCACCACCGAGAGGCTCCGCTTCACCCGCGGCATCATCAACCAGAGGATCGACGAGATCGAACTCTATCGGATCAAGGACTCCCAGATGGTCCGCCCGTGGTGGATGCGCCTCACCGGCCTCGCCTCCATTCTCCTGCAAACCTCGGATCGCACCTTGCCCCAGTTGGAAATCCCGGCCATCCGCGGCGGTGAGGAAGTCCGCGAACTGCTCCGCAAGCACGTCGAGCTTGAGCGTGACCGCAAGCGCGTCCGGGAGACGGATTTCGACGACGCCGATGACGATCACTCGGACCTGCCGTAAGGGCCGGGTTACTTCCGTCGGAGTATTGACGGCGATCAGTCGTGATTGCAGGCTCCACGAGTGACCCGCAATGCATTCAAAATGATGCTGAAACCCGGCTTCGAGGCGGAATATCGGAAGCGCCATGACGAGATCTGGCCGGAACTTTCCCGGGTTCTAACCGCTGCCGGGGTGTCCGACTATTCCATCTTCCTCGACCCGGAAACGCTGACCTTGTTCGCCGTCCAGAAACTGGCGGACGGCCACACCGCCGATCAGTTTCCAGCCCATCCGGTCGTGCGGAAATGGTGGGATCACATGGCGGACATCATGGAGGTGAATCCCGACAACTCGCCGGTTTGTGTTCCTTTGTCCGAAGTCTTTCACGCCATCTAACCATGAAAACAATCTGCCTGATCCTGGCCGCCCTGATCCTTCATGCGAATGCGGCCGACAAGATGAACGTGCTGCTCATCATTTCCGACGACATGCGCAACGAGCTCGGCTGTTATGCAAGCACGCTGGCGAAGACGCCCAACCTCGACAAACTCGCCGCCACCGGCATCAAGTTCGACCGCGCTTATTGCCAATTCCCGCTCTGCGGACCATCGCGGGCGTCGATGCTAACAGGTCGCTACCCGGGCACCACCGGCGTGCTCGGCAACCGCACCTGGTTTGGAGACGCGCATCCGGAGTTTGTCAGCCTGCCCAGGCATTTCAAAAACAACGGCTACACGTCGGTCCGCGTCGGCAAGATCTTCCACGGCGGCATCGACGACACCGAGGCGTGGAGTATCGATGGACAACGCCGCACTCTAGCAGGCGTCCCGAAAGATCAACCCAAGGCACCTGTCGTGGCAGACCCGGATGAGGTTTTGGAAGTCGCCCCCGGTGCCCGTGACCGCAAGTCCGACCAATGGATCGTGCTCAAAGGCAAGGGCGAGGACCACGGCGACTACAAGGCCACCGACCGGGCGATCAAATACCTCCGGCAGTTCAAGGATCAGCCGTTCTTCATCGGCTTTGGCCTGGTGAAACCGCACAGCCCGCCGGAAGCACCGCAATCGTTCTTCGACCAGTGGGATGTTGGCAAGATCCCGCTCCCCGTCGATTTCGCGCCGCGGCCGACGGTGCCGCAAGGATTTCCCGCCGGCTCGATCCGGCCGAAGAACGCCGATCTGTTCATCGGCCGCGATGCTTCGCCGGAGGAGGCCCGCGAGATGATCCGCGCCTACCTGGCGTCGGCCGCGTTCATGGACTGGAACGTCGGGCGGGTGTTGGCCGAGCTCGACGCGCTGGGTCTGCGGCAGAAGACCATCGTCGTGTTCTGGGGCGATCACGGGTATCAGTTAGGCGAGAAAGGCAAGTGGTCGAAGGCCGGCTCGCTCTGGGAACAAGGCGCGCGCACGCCGTTTCTCATCTGCGATCCGCGCGAGCAAACCGCCGGCAAGACCAGCGCCCGCGTGGTGCAGATGATCGATCTCTATCCGACGCTCGCCGAACTCTGCGGCCTGGAGCAGCCGAAAGGCCTTGAAGGCCGCAGCCTCGCGCCTTTGGTGAAAAATCCCGCGCTCGAATGGGATCACCCCGCCTACACGGTGTGGAGTGAGAATGGGAAAGATTACTCAGGCGTGATGGTCCGCACCGAACAATGGCGCTATGGCGAGTTCTACGGCCGCGGTGCCGGAGCGATGCTGGTGGATCCCGCGAAAGACCCTAACGAACTCACCAATCTGGCGAACGATCCGAAATATGCCGAAGTGGTCGCCAAGCTCAGCCCGCTGGTGAAGGAATTCGCCAAAGGCCATACCCCGCCTGCATCCAATTGACGCTAACCCATTTGGAGGCTGGCCACGGTGCGTCCCAGTGGATTAATTCGTCCCGTGTCATTCAAAAACCTCAGCCTCTTCCTAGTCGTTGCTTCGCTCGCCTGCGCGCAGGATGCGAAGCGTTTCCCGATCACCGATTTCGGCGCGGTCGCGGATGGCAAGACCATCAACACCGCCGCGATCCAGAAGGCCATCGACCAGGCCGCCGCCGCGGGCGGGGGCGTGGTTGAAATCCCGGCCGGCACCTGGCGCAGCGGATCGATTTTCCTGAGATCCGGCGTCGATCTCAATCTCGCCGAGAACGCCGTGCTGCTAGGCTCGACCAACATCGAGGACTATCCGAAACGCGACACCCGCATCGAGGGCCACTTCGAGCCGTGGCGGATGGCGCTCGTCAACGCCCAGCAGATGGACCGCGTCCGCATCAGCGGCAAGGGCGTGCTCGATGGCAACGGCATCACCTTCTGGGCGCAGTTCTGGCAGCGGCGGCGGGAAAATCCCAAGTGCACCAACCTCGAGGTCGAGCGCCCGCGGCTGATGTTCATCGACCGTTGCAAGGACGTCCGCGTGGAAGGGATCTCACTGCGCTACTCGGGATTCTGGAACCTTCATCTCTATCGGTGCAGCGACGTGGTCATCGACGGTCTCACCATCACCGCCCCGACCCGCCATACCCAGCACCGGAACTACATGACGACCGAGATTCTCAAGGGCATGGAAAAGGACGCCGTCACCCGCAGCCAGCCGGTAAAGGACAACATCCTCGGTCCCAGCACCGATGGCATCGATATCGATAGCTCGCAGAAAGTCACCGTTCGTAACTGTTATATCTCGGTGAACGACGACAACATCGCTCTCAAAGGCAGCAAGGGCCCGCTTGCCGACCAGGACAAGGACAGCCCGCCGGTCGAGGACATCCTCGTCGAGAACTGCGAGTTCGGCGACGGCAATGGCATGATCACCTGCGGCAGCGAGGCGACCCACATCCGCAATGTCACCGTTAGGAACTGTGTCATCTCGGGCGATGCCACCATGCTGACGCTCAAGCTTCGCCCTGACACGCCGCAGCATTACGAAAACATCCTCATCGACGGCATCAAGCTCTCCGGCAGTGGCCGCGTGCTCAACGTCGCGCCATGGACCCAGTTCTTCGACCTGAAAGGCCACGCCGCGCCGACGCGGAAGGTAAACAACATCACCCTCCGCAACATCAGCGGGGAGTTTTATACACTGGGTACCTTGCGTGGAAATCCTGGAGACACGCTGCGCGATTTCACTTTCGAAAACATCGACCTCAAGCTGGCCAACCCGAAGTTCGAACCTCGCGGCGTGAAAAACCTGATCACGAAAAACGTGATGGTGAACGGAGTCGCCTTCGAGGTGCCAGCGTCCGCCGATTGACGGTCAGGCTTGCGCCCTCAGGTTCACCGCCAGGGTGGCGGGCAGCGGCTGGTCCTTTTTCATGAGGGCCTTGCGCATCTTGGCGAGGGCGGAGTTTTGCAACTGCCGGATACGCTCGCGGGAAACTCCGAACTCGCGGCCCACGTCTTCCAGCAGCATCGGCTTGAGGCCGGTCAGGCCGAACCGCTCGTCGATGATGCGGCGCTCGCGCTCGTTGAGGATCGAAAGCAAACTGCCGATCTGGTCGTGGAGGTTCTTGTCGGTTAGCATTTCCAATGGATCGGAGGCGGAGTCGTCGCTGATGATGTCGCCATACTCCGTGGCTTCGCCTTCGTTGACCGGGGCATCGAGCGAGGTCGGTCGTTGGGCGGCCTGCTTGAGCATCGCGATCTTCTGGCGCGGCAAGCCGAGCTCGGTGGCAATTTCGTCATCGGTCGGCTCGCGGCCGAGGGCTTCGGCGAGGATCGAGGAAATCCGCCGCATGCGGGCGATCTTGTCCACCATGTGGATTGGCAGGCGGATCGTCTTCGACTGATTGGCCAGCGCGCGCTTGATCGACTGCTTGATCCACCATGCGCCGTAGGTCGAGAGCTTGCCGCCCTTTTCCGGGTCGAAGCGTTCGACGGCGTTCATCAGGCCGATGTTGCCTTCCGAAATCAGGTCGGCGAGGGAAAGCCCGTAACCGGAGTAATCGTGGGCGATCTTCACGACCAACCGGAGGTTCGCCCGGATCATGTGTGAGCGCGCTTCCTTGTCGCCCATCTTGATGCGTTCTGCGAGATCGTTCTCCTCTTGGATCGTTAGAAGCGGGGTTTTCGAGATTTCCCGCAGGTAGAGTTTCAGGCTGCTATCGGATTCGTAGGACATGGTCGGTGAATTGGTGGTTCTGTGAGGGTGTTCGCTGGAGCCGCCGGATTGGATTCATTAAAAGTGAAAATTTTCCGGTGCGAAGTTTTTTGAATCTGAATCGAAGCGCCCGGCGAAAGCCTGAGTGAAACCTGACCTCAACCGGGGCAACCGGTTTCCCAACACTAACTAAACAACACAAGAATATGATGACCATGAAACCCCTGTTCAAATCAATCGTCTGCGTGCTCGGCTTCGCCGGCCTTTCCGCCGGATCCATGTCCGCAGCTGAGAAGAAAGACATCGTCGATACCGCAGTCGCCGCCGGATCGTTCAAGACCCTGGCTGCCGCGCTCGGAGCCGCCGGGCTTGTCGATACCCTCAAGGGCACCGGACCGTTCACGGTGTTCGCGCCGACCGACGAGGCATTCGCTAAACTTCCCGCTGGCACGGTCGAAACGCTGCTCAAGCCTGAGAACAAGGCCAAGCTCGTCGACATCCTGACTTATCACGTCGTTGCCGGTGAGGTGCCGGCCGAAGCCGCGATGAAGTTGAAGGAAGCCACCGCGCTCAACAAAAAGACCATCAAACTCGAAGTGAAGGACGGCGCGCTCTATCTGAACAAGTCGAAGGTGACCACCGCCGACGTGAAGGCCTCCAACGGCGTCATTCACATCATCGACACGGTCCTGATGCCGCCCGCCGACAAGTAATCGTTTGTTAGGCTGTGGATCCATCCCATGTGGAAATCCGTCATGAGTCCCCGTCCCCATGCGCTCCATGCCTGGGAGCGGGGAATTTTGCCTGTCCGCAATCCGGCGGGCAAGGAGCCTCGTGGCCTGGGACTGACCTTGCTGGTGGGTTCACCGCGGGCTCGCACAACTATCCTTGGACAATCCCGCGGTGCCACCTATGATCCGCGCAGCACGGTGAATCCTCCCGACCTAACATTACACGAGCAGATCCTGCCGCGAGTCGCGGCCGGGGAGGCGCGTGCCATGAACCTCTGCATTACCCGCTACGGCGGGATCGTCTGGTCGATCGCGAAACGTTACATCAAGGACACCTCCGAAGCGGAAGATCTCGTCCAGGAAGTCTTCACCGAGATTTGGAAAAAGGCGGCATCCTTCGATCCCGCGCTTGCCTCCGAGACCACCTTCGTGGGCCTGATCGCCCGCCGCCGGGCGATCGATTTTCTCCGCCGCCAAGGCCGTCTGCCGGAATTCGAACCGCTGGCTGCCGCCGAATCACTGCCCATTCCCACTTCGGAAACTCCCTCCGTCACTTGCGATCCCGAAACCGTCAAATCCTCCCTCGCCAAACTTCCGTCCGACACCCGGCAGCTCTTCCACCTCTTTTTCGAGGACGGTTTCACCCATCCCGAGATCGCCGAAAAGACCGGCCTGCCCCTCGGCACCGTCAAGACCCGCTTGCGGCGTGGTCTCATCACCCTGCGCGAGCAATTGCAACGGCTCGGAAACGCTAACAACCAAGCGGCATCATGAACCCCTCCGATCAAAAACTCCGTTTTGACGAGCTCAGCGCCGGCCGCGCGATGGGGGACCTGAGTTTGGAGGAAGCGCGCGAGCTGGTGTTGTTATGCATCGAGCTTGGCATCACTCCGGATCCCGCGTTCGAGCTCCTCGCCGCCGCCGTCGAGGTGGATTTCCTGCAGGATTCCGAGGAGCCGCTGCCTGCGGGACTCGCCGCGCGCCTGCACAAATGCGCCGATGAAATGGCGAAACCTCCGGTCATCATCACTTCGCCGGTCATCATCACGCCCAATGTTCCTGCCTGGCAGAAAATCATCCGCAGCCCGCTGACCGGTTGGGCCACCGCGGCCGCAATTGCCATCATCGCCTTCCTCAGTTCGACGAGGGCGCCGCAGGTTTCCCCGGCGCAGGCCGAGGCACGGCTCCGCACCGAGGCCCGCGATCTCATCGAGCGGAATTTCGCCGGACTCGGCACCTTCAAGGACGCCGGCGGCAAGGTCATCTGGAGCGACCAGCTCCAGCGAGGCTACATGACCCTCAGCGGCATCCCGGTGAACGATCCGACAAAGGCGCAATACCAGCTCTGGATCGTCGATCCCAAGCGCGACGAAGCGCCCGTCGATGGCGGCGTGTTCGACATCCCCACCGACGGCTCGCCGGTGGTGGTCCCCATCGCCGCCAAGCTCGCTCTAACCAACCCGCAGGCGTTCGTGATCACCCTGGAACAACCCGGCGGCGTCGTGAAATCCAAGCAGGAGCAGGTCGTCGCGCTGGCGAAGCTCTAACCGGAGTGCGCGAGGCTCTGCTCGCGCCCATGGCAGCTCCGGCTCTGCCGGATGGGGGCGGAGCTCTTCTAGCGGATGAGAAGAGGAAGAGCTCCGCACCGCATAGAGCAGAGCATCCATCGGCCGTGGCTGGAGCAAAGCCTCCAGCACTCCGGGGCTTGCGCCTCGGTGGCACATCCCCCAACCTCCGCCCATGAACGACGTGATGATCGAAACCATCGACCTCCACCGCAGCTACCGGATCGGGCGGAAATCCATCGAGGTGCTGCACGGGATCGACCTGAAAATCCACCGTGGCGAGAAGGTTTTCCTCTGCGGCCCGAGCGGCGCGGGCAAGACCACCTTGCTCTACACGCTCGCCGGACTGGAGCACCCGGAAAAGGGCGTCGTCCACATCGACGGCACCGACCTCTACGCTATGGGCCGCAAGGAGCAGGCACAATTCCGGAATCTGAAAATCGGCTATGTGTTCCAGAACTATCACCTGCTGCCGGAACTAACGGCGCTTGAGAACGTCGCCGTGCCCGGCGCGATTTCCGGCAAGGACACCACGGAAATGGCGCTCAAAGCCCTCGAACGCGTCGGCCTCCGCGACCGCTCGGACCACCTTCCCGCCGAGCTGTCCGGTGGCGAGCAACAACGCGTTGCAATCGCCCGCGCCATCGTCAACGAGCCGAAAGTCCTCTTCGCCGACGAACCGACCGGCAATCTCGATTCCAGGAACAGCGCGGAAATCATGAAGATCCTGCTAGATCTCGCGGCCGAGCACGGGGTCACACTGGTGGTCGTCACCCACGATCAAAATCTAGCGAAAGTCGGCGACCGGACGCTCGTCATCAAGGATGGGTCGATCCACTCAGTGGCGAGGGATGTAATTCGAAAAAGACAGATTCGTTTCCCGCTTCAGCGATTCCTGCCAGTTCAACAGCGCCGCCGGCGGTAACAGAACGCGGCCGCACCCGCTAACAGCGATAGCACTGAGGAAGGCTCCGGCACCGCCCCAACAGTAATTGCGCCCCCGCTGTCCTCATAGGCCCAGTCCTTCACCAGTCCGGTGGCGGCGGTGTTGGAAAGTTCCACCCGCATCCAGCCATAGTAAGGTCCGGCGCTGGAGTTGGTGGTGAATTGAAAGCCGATGTAGCCCTCGGTGCCGGAGGCGAACTGGCCCGGGCTGTTGCCAACGTGGGTGGCTGAGCTGCTGTAGCCGCCGGTGTAAGTGGCGGCGAAAGTGTTCCCGGAGGAGACAGTTGTGCCAAAGGCCAGATTGAGGACCGGCGCGTCGAGGACTACGGTGGCGGTCACCGGACGAAACGACGGGCTGTTCCCGAGTCCTTCGCCATTGAAGACGAAGTTCGTGTCCCAACCCGCGCCTTCCTCGCCAACGGTGCCGCCGCCATCGATGTCCAGATAGACGCCGACAAAGGTGGTGGGGATGAGGATGTTCTCGATGCCGCTGTAAACGATGGCGGCCCGGGAGTTGGCGGCGAGGCTGGCGAGTGCGAGCAGGAATGAAATCGGTTTCATGGGGGAACTGAGTTGGAGAGGTTGTCGGGAAGACCAGTTAGTCCACAGCGACGCGGAAGAAACGTGCTTTCCGCCCGGCGACGAAGAGCGGATAATTGATGGTGACGAGTTCCATGTCGCCATCGGTGGCGATGACAGTGGGAGCAGCGCCGCTATTCGACCAGGTAATCAGATCGCCGCTGAACTGCGGGGTGTAATTCAGGCCGTCATTGAGGTAGTCCTTGCGGCGGAGGAAGACGACGCGGAAGTCGGTGCCGTTGGAAGTGGTCTGGAACCAGTTGGTGGGTTGGCCGCGCTTGGTGAGCAGGCCGTTGGGGATGTCCGCTTCCAAAAGGCCGGCGTCGTTGGCGTTGGGATTGAGACCGAAAGCGAATTCCAGAAAGTTAGAGAGGCCGTCGGAGTCGGTGCCGGTGTTGGCATCACTGCCATAGCGGTTGAGGCCGTTGGCGATTTCATAGGCATCGGAAATACCATCTGCGTCGGTGTCGGCCGCACCCTGTTTGATGATGG
This sequence comes from Akkermansiaceae bacterium, assembly GCA_041739215.1. GTDB lineage: Bacteria > Verrucomicrobiota > Verrucomicrobiia > Verrucomicrobiales > Akkermansiaceae > Luteolibacter. The sequence continues at coordinate 9,760 of JBGSOI010000039.1, read as the reverse complement.
TAAAGTTGTCCGGAGTGGCTCCGCCGCTCTGCACGAAGGTGCAGGTGAGAGAGTTTCCATTCACATCGAGGTTCACCGTGCCGACGTTGTTGTAGGAGATATACATCGCGCTATGGTCAATGGCTCCGGTGTCTGCCAGGCCCGACATGCCGGCGGTGTTGTAAACCGCGCCGAAGCGGTCGCGGGGACCGGTGAGCGGTTTGATGTAGGCGCCATCGGCCGGGATGGTGGTGGCCGTGGTGGCGGTGGCGGTGAAGTTGTTAGCCGCGTTGCGGATCTTTCCGTTGGTGACGGTGGTGATGCCGGTGGTGCTGCCGTTGCCGGCGTTCTTCCTCATGGCGGCGGTGATCCCCGGGCTCTGATCGGAGCGTCCGTAGAATCCATCCAACAGAACGCTGCGCTCGTAGTTGTGGCTGTGGCCTGTGAATACGAGATCGACACCACCGGTTTCAAGGATGGGGTTGAAGTTGGTCCGCATCTGGACCATGGCTGCCTCGGTATCCGAGTTATGGCTGCCTTTGGAATAGGGAGGATGGTGCCAGAACGCAATGATCCAGGTGGCGGTGGTGCTGGCGAGGTCTTGGCGCAGCCATGCGGCCATCGTCCCGTCCTCGTTCACGCCGGTGGTGGCGGGGTTATCGACAGTGCGGGTGCTGGAGTTTGAATCGAGGCAAATGAAATGAATGTTTCCATAGTCGAAGCTGTAGTAGTGCTCGGTGCCGGAGGCCACGCCACCGATCTCTCCCTGGGTGGGGAAGGTAAACATATCGAAGTAGGGGTAGGAGTAGGTGCCGTTTACTCCGGGGGTGGTGTTATTGGCATCGTGATTTCCGAGCGTGCTCATCTGCGGCATTTTCCGGAAGATATTGGCATACATGTTGAAGTAGCCGGTTTGGTATTCGGTCTCCGTGCCGCTGTTGTAGGCATTGTCGCCCATTTGCAGGTTGAGATCCGGGATACGGGTGCCGGTGAAGCCGCCAGTGAAGCTAGAGCTGTAATAAGCATCCCGGCCATTCGCCTGGACCTGGCTGCCTCGGCCGCAGTCCCCGACGATCCAGATGCGGGAGTTCACCGCGGTGCCGGGAGTTGGCGAGGTCCGGAATGTGTAATCCGCAGCGGTGGGTGCCGGTGCGCCAGGGCTGAAGCTGGTCGTCTCGACGGTTTCCGGAGTGAGGGTGTCCAAGGCGGAGCCGACGCTGTAGTAATAGCGGGTGTAGGGCGTCAATCCGGTGAGTTTTACTTCGTGGGCGGTGCGGGTGGTTGATTCATCCGCAAACTGGGTCAAGGAAACCGGTGAAGTGCCATATCGCACACGACCCACCACACTGCTGCTGCTGCGCCATCGGACGACGATGCTCGTGGGCCCGGGTGAGTTCAGATAGGGGCTGCGGGTGAGCGTGCCAGAGGGTCCGGGAATGACGGTGACTGACACCACGCCTGAAGTTGAAACCCCGCCTAGATCATCGGTGGCGACCGCCGTTAGGTTGTAGGTGCCAGCATTGGCACCAGTCCAGTTGAAGCTATAGTCAGGGCCTTTAGTGTCTTCACCGAGCTTGGTGGATCCTGCGAAAAACTCGACCTTGCCGATCGTGCCATCACTATCATTGGCCGTGGCGGAGATGGGAATCGCATTTCCGACGACGACACTGTTGCCGCTGGCAGGTGCGGTGATCTGGACGACAGGCAGTGCGTTTCCTCCCTCTGTGGTGGTGATGAGGTCCATGTCGAAGCTGAGATCCGAGCTGGTATTGTCGCGCTGGTGGATTTCAACGGCGATGACGTTGTTGCCGCTGACAAGGCTGGAGAATGGGAGAGTGATCGGGAAATAGGTGGTCTCGTCCGCGCCGCTGACGATGGCGGCGGAATTGGTGAGGTAGTCGACGGCTCCGGCGTTCATGTTGCTGCGGGCGACCTCAATGCCGTTCAGATAGACAACAGCTCCGTCATCGCGCAGCAGATTCATCCGTAGTCCGATGACCTGGCTGGCGTCCACGATTGTGAACTGCTTGCGGAAGTAGTAGGTGATGAATTTCGTAACGCTGGTGGTCGGCGAATCCGGTCCTTGCCGCAGGGTGGTGACCGGTGAGTCTGCATAGCCGAGCTCGGCGTTGCCGGAAGCCCACGTGCTGTCATCGAAGGAGGATTCCTTCCAAGCGGTGCCTTGATCGGTGCCTTGGTCAAAATAACTCCATGCGGCTCCGCGCGCAATGGTGGTGGTGTCGGTGAAGGCGACCGCCTGCACGTTTGCAACCGCCGAAGTCGTGATGCCACCGTCGTTGTCGGTGGCGCGGGCGGTGAACGCGTAGTTTCCCACGCCGAGGCTGGCGATGGTATAACCATAAGGTGGTGTCGTGCTTTCGCCCAGTTTCGTGGCGCCGTTGAAAAACTCCACTTTGGAAATGGTCCCGTCGCTGTCGGAAGCGCTGGCGGAGATGGTTAGAGTGGAGGCGGGAATCGTCGTGCCATCGGTTGGCGAGGTGACCGTTACCGAGGGTGGCTGGTTGTTCGGGTTGGTGACAGTGATGTTGACCGGGGCGGAAGTCGTCGCCGCGCCTTCATTGTCGGTCGCACGGGCGGTGAGGGAGTAGGGTCCGGAACTCATGCCGCTCCAGCTGAACTGATAGGGGCCGGGAAAGGGCGCTTCACCGAGTTTCACCGCACCTTGGAAGAACTCGACCTTGGCGATGCTGCCGTTCGAGTCCTCGGCGATCGCCACGAAATTCACCGGTGCGGGTTTCGCCGTTGTCGATCCGTCGGCAGGAGCAGTGAGCGAAACCGTGGGCGGTGCCTGGGTGGTGGTGATGACCACGTTGTCCAGACCGAAGATTTGATCGGGTGAGGTGGCGACGGCGTTGTCATCCACCCACCTGAGTCGAAGTTCGGCACCGGTCGCGACGGCGGAACTGAAATTGATGGTCGTGACCGGCACATTGGTCACACCGACGGAGTTGGGAACGATGATGGCCGCCGGCCCGGAGACGGTGGGATTGAGCGCTGTGACATTGATCCAGTTGGCTCCGCTGTCCGTGCTGTAGAAGAGCCAATAGCCGGGCAGTTCATTGACCGAGGACGGCGCCGTGAATCGGCGAATGTCGTAGGAAATCTGGATACCGCTCAGTGCGGCGCCCGTGTTGTTAGTGAGGCTGAGTTGGAACGCCGCGCCACCGATGCTCGTCGGCGCGCTGGCGAGCATTCGATTCGCAGTGTCGCCCGGTGCTCCGGCATTGTAACCATTGTTGGCATTGGCGGTGGGTGTATTGCTCGCCGTAAGTGCCGAATTGTTGATGGTCATCAGGCCAATGCTGTTAGCTGTCGAAGCAGGACCGCCTATGATGCCATTGGCATTCGTCCACAAACTGTTGCTGGTTCCCGGACCATTCCACACCGTCCAGCCGGTCGGTTTGGTTGTGCCGCTCGTGCCCAGGGAGTTGAAATCCTGAGAATAGCCGGAAGCAGGAAAGGAAACCTGAGCGTGGACGGCGGTTGCGAAAAGGAAGGACGCGAGGGCGACCCGGGGAATGTTACTTGTGGTCATTGATTCAGAAGGATTGAGAAACTCGTAAACGGCGAAGCAGGTGTGGAGGTGGAAACCCGAAGCACGGCCAGCGCCTGGCGGGCACGTTCCGATAGGAGGATCATCGCGTGGCTGTCGCGTTCCGCGGGGGGCAGTGCGCCCAGGTGTCCGATGAGCGCACGCCAAGCGGCCTGCGATCTGGCGATGGATCCGGCCTGTGCCAGGATAATCGCCCGCCTTTCCATCCACGGCTCCTTGCGGGATGCTGACTTCTCAATGGCATCCAGGCGGGTGAGCGCCTTGTCGTATCGATCCGCTTCCACCTCGATTTCCAACAGCTTCAGCTGAAGAGAAGGAATCGGTCCGTTGTTCCGCATGCCTGTCTCTAGAACCGCCACCGCTTCATCCACGCGCTCGTTAGATGCTAGTGCCTGTGCCACTTCCTGGATCAAGTCAGGTTGGACATCCGGGCAGTTTGCGAGTGCGGCGCGGAAATCCGCGAGCGCTTCCGCCTTCGCACCCTGCTTCATTTGGACCCGCGCCCTCGAAGCCAAGGCACCCCAGTGGTCCGGCGATTTTGACAAATGCTGATCCAGTGCCGCCTTCGCCTCGGGAAGTTTCCCTTGATGATCGAAAATCCGCCCCTGCCACCAAAGCACCGCATACTCACCCGGCGCGAATTCCTCCACCTTGGCGAAATCAAGCGCCGCCTCCCCGAATTCTTCGTGCTCGTACATCAGAACAGCGCGCTGATACCACAGTCCGCCGTCCTCAGGCCTCTCCGCCAGCCGTGCATCCACTTTTGCCATCAGCGACGAGTGCGTGCCGTGGGCGTCCGCTTCAAGCCACAGCAAAGACAGCAGGATCGCGACCACAATCAAGACCCGGGGAGGGGACGATCCGGGAGTCGATGCAGAACTGAGGGGCAAGTAGGACAAGGCCCGGAGTCCATACGATCAGGCAATCTATCCACGAACGAAATCATGTGACGAGAAACTCAGTGAACATCCGTCACAGATGGGATCTGAAGCTGTTTCTCCAGGTGACGGTTTTGATACAATCTTGCACCAGACCGCCCGGTCTAGCGACCGTGCTGCAGTGCTTCCAACCGCTGCACCAGCGGCGGATGCGAGTAGTCGAGCCAGACGCGCAGTGGGGCGGGGGAAGGGTGTGATAGATGGTCGGCGGACATTTTTTTCAGGGCTTCGCCGAGGGCCGTGCCGTCGCCGGTGACTCGGGCGGCGTAGGCGTCGGCTTCGAATTCGTGGCGGCGCGACCAAGCGTTGGCGAGCACGCCGAGTGCCTTGCTAACGGGTTCCAGCAGGATGCTGAAGAGGACGAGGCCGACATGCGGCGAGATTTGTTTCACGCCGAAGGCGTCGAAGAGGACGCGGGCGAATTTTCCATCCGGATCGGTGGCGAGGCCTAGCAGGAAGAAGATCGCCGCGGTCTGGAGGATGCCGACGGCGAGGCGTTGCCTGATGTGGCCGCAGCGGAAATGGCCGATCTCGTGGGCGAGCACGCCTAGCAGTTCCGGCTGGCTGCTTTTGTCGACGAGCGTGTCGAAGAGGGCGATCTTCTTGCGCTTGCCGAGGCCGGTGAAGAAGGCGTTGGCCTTGGTGGAGCGCTTCGAGCCGTCCATCACGAACACGCCGGTCAGGGGGAAGCCGCATTTCACGCCGAGCGCTTCGATTTCGTGCTTCAGCTCGCCGTCGGGCATCGGCGTGAACTTGTTGAAGAGCGGCATGATCAGCGAGGGCGCGAGATAGGTTAGAATCAGTTGGAAGGCGGTGACGACGATCCACGCCCACAGCCAGGCGTGCGGGACGTTGCCGAAAATCCACAACACCGCGGCCATCAGCGGCAGGCCGATGACGGCGGCGAGCAGCAACCCTTTCACGCGGTCCAGGATGAACGTCTTGGGCGTCGAGCGGTTGAAGCCGAATTTTTCCTCGATCACGAAAGTGTCATAGATGGAAAACGGCAGGGATATCAGGCTTTGGCCGAGAAACAGCAGCGACAGGAAGATCAGGCCGGCGATCACCGGCGAAGGCGTGAACGAGCGCGCGAAACCGTCGAGCCAGGCGAAGCCGCCGAGCGACCAGAACATCAGCAGCACCCCCAGCGAGACCGAGGATTGGATGATCCCGATGCGGGCGTTGACCCGCAGATAGGCGCGGGCCTCGTCGAGTTTCGCCTCATCCATCAGGCCCTCCAAGGCTTTCGGGACGGCGGTCGGAAAGGCTTTGATGTTCAGCAAAGTCGCGGCAAGTTCCAGCTTCCAAAGCAGGAAGACTCCCAACAGAATGATCATCGACATGAAATTCCAATCGCTCATTGCAGTGATCATGCACGGCTCCCGGGTTGCGGCAAGAGCGGCGCTTGGGGCCGTTTGCCTCGTTTCGCTGGCCAGTTGCGTCAGCCTCAACGCGAAGAAACACACCTACGGAGTCGTCTCCCCGGCGGTGCGCCTCAATGGCGCGGACCTCCGGATGCAGGTGAAGCCGGAAGGCACCGCTGGCGGCACCTATGCCGTGAGCGCGATGGTGGTCTCCGCCGCGGTCGCCACCTTTGACGGGCCGTTCCGCTGGCGGATCGAAGCCATCGGGGAAACGGGCAAGCATGAATCCCTGGTCGTCCACCGGATACGCACCCGCACCGCGACCACCCGCCGCGACGAATGGTATCCCGCCGCTCATCTGGGAAAGCGGGCGGATTTCAAGCCGACCAAGGACAAACCCGGAGTCGCCCGCGCGGTTTACCCGATTCCCGGGTTGCTCCAGGTCAAGCCGCGGGAGGACGGCGGGCTGGAAATTCTCGTGGATGCGACGGTCGTGGCCAAGGGACGTTCCGAGCGAAAGCAGGTCCGTTTCCGCATGGATCCCTCGCAGAAACGCCAGGATGAGTTCATTTTCGTGCCCACCGAGATCGTGAAAAGCTTCGGGGAATCGCCCGCGGATTGGGACGAGAGCGGCTGGGATTGAGCGTTGCCTTGGGCGAAATCCGCGCTAGCCTCCTCGAACCGACATGATGAGTCCATCGTCCTTCCGCAGACTTTCGCTGGTTTCCTGTTTCGCGGCATTGCCCGTTAGTGCGCAGGAATTGTCGGCTCCGGTCATCGCCTCGAACAAGGTCCCCGCGCAGGCTCCTGCCGAAGTTCCCGCGATCCGCAATGCCTCCGATGGCGCGATCATGACCCGCAAGGACGCGCGGGCGATCACCCTCAGAATCCCCGCGCCCCGCGGCCAGATCGTGGACCGGGAAGGGGTGCCGCTCGCGCAGAACAAGGTGGCCTATCAGGTCGCACTGCAGTTCCGGCAGTTTGAGAATGCCGACCGTGATTTCGTTCTCAACTGGGCCCACGCCCGGCTCGACGCGCTCCAGGCACTGGTGAAAAACCAGGTGTCGAAGACGGACGACGAGATTTACGATCACTACCGCCACCGGCGCTGGCTGCCGTTGTTAGTCTCCGGCCAGATCGGCGAGAAAGAGGCCCGCGACATCGAGTCCAAGCTCACGTCCGGGCTGGTCCTGCATCCGATTTACAAGCGGGTCTATCCGCAGGGCGAGCTCGCCGCGCACATCGTCGGCTACTCCGGCAGCGTCGGGAAGCTGCCCACCGGTCCTATCAATTTCAACGAGCCGCTGTGGGAGGAATCCGAAGGGCGCTCCGGGTTGGAGAAAGTCTTCAACACCCAGCTAACCGGCGAGCCCGGCATGAAGCGCCTGTTGTTCGACGAGAACGGCAACAAGCTGTTGGAGGAGCAGGTCAAACGCCCGCGCCCCGGTGGCACCGTCGTCACCACCCTCGATTATTCCTGGCAGAAACTCGCCGAGGACACCCTGCGCAATGGCTGCCGCCGCGGAGCCTTTGTCGTGCTTGATGTCCTCACCGGCGAGGTGCTCGTGATGGCGTCGCGGCCGTCGTTCGATCTCAACAGTTTCATCCCCGGCATCAATGAGACGGATTTCAAGGCATTGAACGAGGATCCATCCGCACCGTTGTATGGCCGCGCCTTCCAGTCCGTCTATCCGCCCGCATCCGCCTTCAAGCCGATCGTCGCGCTCGCCGCGCTCAACAACGGCACCGTCACCGAGAATTCGGAAATCTATTGCCCCGCCGCCATCACCATCGGCCGCACCGTGATGAACAACTGGAGCAAGACGCCCGAGGGCTCGATCAACGTCAAGCGTGCCCTCGCCCGCTCGTGCAACACCTGGTTCTATCAGGTCGGCATCGATGTCGGACCGACCGCGTTCCTGAGCCTCGCCCGGCGGCTTGGTTTCGGCCAGCTCAGCGGACTGCCGCTGGTCGGGGAAAATGCCGGACTCGTGCCCGACGACCAGTGGATGCTCAAAAACGAAAAGCGCCGGATCCTCGATGGCGACACGGCCAACCTGTCCATCGGCCAGGGCAGTCTGCTGGCCAGCCCGTTGCAGGTCGCGCAGGCAATGGCGGGCATCGCCAACGGCAACATCGTCCCCAAGCTCCAGCTCATCCGCCAGGTCCAGGACACCCGCGGCCGCGTCGTCCAGGCCGCGCTGCCCCAGCGCAAGGATTGGCTCGCGATCGAACCCAAGGCCGTGGAGGTCGTTCGCAAAGGCATGAGCGACGTCGTCAACAGCGGCGGCGGCACCGGCCGGAGCGCGGGTCTCAGCTACACCACCCTTTGCGGCAAAACCGGCACCGCGCAATGGGGCCCGCCATCGAAAAACCAGCGCCTCGCCTGGTTCGGCGGCTATCTGCCGGAGGACAACCCGCGCTACGCCTTCGCCGTGCTCTACGAAGGCCGCCCTGGTGAGAAAGTGTCCGGAGGCAAAATGGCCGCGCCGATGGTCAAAAAGTTTTTCGAAGGCATCAAGGACGACATCAAGGACACCATCGCCCCGCCGAAGAAGGCGCTGGTCGTCATCGAGGAAGGGGCGACGATTCCGGGTGAGCCGGATGCCCTGCCAACCGACCCGGACGGCACCACGCCCCCCGTCGCGCGGCCCGTCGAAGGTCCTCTCAAAGCACTGCCCGTGGAGCCTCTGGAATCGGGCTCGGATGAAATGCTGGACGCCCCGCCCGAAGAGGATCTATCGGAGGAAAAGCCGCGCGCCATCCGTGCCATTCCGGTCGGGGAAGACGAGGTGATCGAAGAAGGCGTGGAGGAACCTTGAGAAACGTGGCGGGGACCACCGGTCGCCGAAAATGTCCTCGTACAACTGCGGCGACCGCTGATAGCCTCCACATCGCAAAAAGTTAGGGGTGGCACGGGATCCAACGTCACCCCCCGCCGGCTCCCTCTCCTGTCTGGAGAAACGGCATTATTTTGGCATTGCGAAGCACTTACTCGCTTCTTTACATGACTAGGATCCGCCGGTTAGCCTGGAAAGTCTGGAAAAGTTCTGGCGTGAAACTTGCATGTTTCCCGTCCCTCCTAGCTTCTCTCCCTGCAATCCTCCCCTAATATCTCCCGGTCTAGGTGCGCTTGAGCGCCTCTATCCGAACGCCAGGTTCAAACTACCTAGCAACTCAAATCCCCCAACCCCCAGCCATTCGTGAAACCGAAAAATCATCCCCCGATCGCCGCGTTTTTTCTTTGCCTCAGCACCATCCCCGCCTTCGCTGGCGATGCCATTTGGAACAACAACACCGCTTCTTGGAGCTCGGCGGCGGAGTGGACAAGCGTCCCCGCCGGCAACTATCCCAAGAACGGCAACGGGGGGCAGAACTGGAACGCGACCCTTGCCAGCGGCAGCGCCGACCTGGATGTGGAAAACATCTCGATCCAGCAGTTCGCGCTTTCCGGCGGCACCGTGACGGGAGCATTCAATCTAACGACTGCCGGTCTCCTCACCTGGGGCGGCGGATTGATGAGCGGCACCGGCACGACCACCGCCAATGGCGGCATCCTGCTGGATAACAGTTATGTGAATCTCTCGGGTCGAACTCTGACCAACTCCGCCGGCAGCACCGCCACGATGAGCAACGTTGGCTATTTTCAAATTGGCGGCGGCGCCAATTTCAACAACGACGGCAGCTTCCTCGCACAGGTAACCCAGGACAGTTACGGATTTTTCGATGGTGGCGGCGGTGGCACTTTCAACAACAGCGGCACCTTCACCCGCAACACCGGGACCGGGAACTTTCCGATCCACATCGTTTTCAATAACACCGGCATCACCGACGTGGAAACCGGCAAGCTCACGCTGCAAGGCGGCGACGGCGGCACCACCACCGGCGATTTCAATATCTCCAGC